>NZ_NYWI01000060.1:0-141498 GCF_002684955.1 Tistrella sp.
ACCAGCCTGCCGCCCGTCGCGGCAGCCTGACTATCCCGGACAACCCTGCCGGAGATCAAACGGCGACTGCGCTGTTACACCAATTCTCGGGACACGATCCAGATCTGCTCCCCTCAGATCGGAGACATTCCAGCCGTGACCACAAGCGTATGAGGCCGTCTGCGCATGTCCGACAGGACATGGACTTTGGTTGTCGGCCCGCGCGAGCAGAGCTGTGCCGATCGGCTAAGTTTCCGCCTCCTTTCCAGCATACGCAGACCAGTGGATGTTCAAGTACGTCTAGTGGCGTGTCCAGAGAAGGCAAACGACCGTCGGTCACATAAAAGGCTGCACAATGCCCCGCCTGCCATGCAGGACGCGCAGGATCTCCACCTGTTTCGGCGTGACCCGGTAGAAGACCAGATACCGGCCGGCGAGCAGGTGCCTGATGCCCGGGCCGATATCCTCGCGCAGCATGCCTGAATATGGGTGTCGCGTCAGTTGATCCAGGCGCCGGTGGATGCCGTTGACCAGGGCATCAGAAGGTCCGCGCGCGCCTGCGGCGTGTGGCACAGCGCCCGCGTGGTCAATCGCGTCGTGCCTTGAGTGGTCGTGCCTTGAGTGGTCGGGCCTCGACGGGGCGGGCCTTGAGCAACCGTGGACTCTCGTGGTTGATGCTTTCAGGATCGAAGGGGGTTGCGGGGCCGCCGTCGATGCCGTCCTGCACCAGTGCGCGCAACTCGGCAAGGGTGTAGCCGGAAAGAGTGTGGTGTTCCCGCAGGGAATCGTGATCGGTCGGCATCGGGCGCTTTCTGTGGTCGGGAGATGAGCAAGCCTGTCAATCATGGCGCGACGGCGGCGCCGTGTCTTTGCCGGCTGTCCGACGGGTGAGCCAGGCATCGACCTCCTTTGCAGTCAGAGGCAGACGTGCAGGATCACCGCCCGTTTCCAAAAAATCAACCTGAGGGCGCATTTCTATTGTTGTCTTGTGAAAACATTATATAGTGAACTGCATGTTCTATACGATCTACTTTCATGCGTGGAACCCGCCACCCTGTGAACGAGCGATGCACGGATTGCTGAAAATGGCGATGACAGGGGAAAGATTGCTCAGTCTTTTCGCGAATATTATATCAATCGGGACATTTGCAGCGACCATTCTTGGGTATATGAATATTGATATATTTCAAGGCTATATGGCTCCCAATATTAAATCGGTTGTCATGATATGTTGCGTCATATCTCTAACTATGGGATGCGCGAAATCGCGCTTCATCAAGGCAATGATTGATGAGAACCGTAGAATAGGGCATGTTGTCATAGCATTCTGTGTCTCCTTTTCTTTTTCTGTATCTTATGCTTTTCACGCATTATACGGAAATTTGCCTGCGGAAAAATTCATGGAAATATATATAAAGTCGATGTTTTTGTCAGGATTTATATATATCGCCATGCAATATAGTATGTATTTGAATAAAATGGCGTATCCGAATGGATTCTCATGGTGGAGAAAACACTTCGGGATGTTTACAAAAGAGGGGGTGCGCGTTAACACAATCGTTTTTCCTCAGATATTTATTATGGTTCTCATGTTTGATGCGCTCGTGGGAGATTACTGAGAGTGCAGGTAACCTGGGCCACGCTTGAGCCGACCCGGATGAAGACGGCAGGGTGTGGCTTATCCTGAGAGAGCCGTTCCGCCCTCATTGCCTAAATACCTAAACACAGGCATTATACCCCCAACCCATAAGAACGCGCCCCGCCCATGCAGGCGGTGGCCAGGGAGGAAATGCCTGATGCCCATCGCCGTCGAGCGTCGCGGACGTGTCGCGCAGATCGTGTTGAACCGGCCCGAGACCGGCAATCTGATGAATGCGACGCTGTTCGCGGCGTTGCGGGATGCGCTGCGCGCGGCGGCGGGTGATCCGGCGGTGCGGGTGGTGCGGCTGGGATCGACCGGCGATGCCTTCACCCGCGGCGGCGATCTGCATGAATTCGTTGAAAACCCGCTGAAGGGCGGCTGGGAACAGTCGGCGCTTTACGAATGCACGCTGGAGCTGGCGCGGTTCCAGAAGCCGATCGTGGCCTCGGTGCAGGGGCCGGCGATCGGGGGCGGGTCGACGCTGATCCTGAATTGCGACATCGTGATTGCCTCGGACCGCGCCGGCTTCGTGTTCCCGTTCTCAAGCCTCGGCATCTGCCCCGAGATCGGCTCCAGCTATCTGCTGCCGCTGGCGGTGGGGGAGCGGCGGGCGCGGGACTGGATGCTGACCAGCCGCAAGATCGGCGCCGAAGAGGCGCTGGCCGCGGGGCTCGTGACCGAAATCGTGCCCCATGACATGCTGGAGGCCCGCGCCGATGCGGTCGCCGACCAGATCGCGGGCTATGCCGGCGAGGCGGTGCGGGCCACCAAGAAACTGTTGCAGGACGTCCATCTGGCGGCGCTTGAAGGCGCCATTCAGGCCGAGATGCGCGCGCTGGCCACGCTGATGGAAGGCCCCGCCGTGCGCGAAGCCGTGGGTGCCTTCTTCGAGAAGCGCAAACCCGATTTCTCGGGCCTCGCCTGACCGGGAGGGCGGGGCGATGGCGATGCGTGACGGCGGCAATCCGCGGGTGATGCTGATCGGGCCGGAGCGGCTGTTCTATGCCGGGCTGCTCGGCCGTCCCACCACCCGCAATCTGGGCGGGATCGGCATCTATGTGGCGCCGGAAGGCCGGATCGCGGTGCAGGTGTCAGGCGGCCCCGACCGCGTCGGCAGCTGCGCGGTCGTACCCGCCTACACCCCCCACACCATCCGCGCCGAGGGCCGCGACATTCTGGCGGTGAAGATCGAGCCCGAGACCGTCGATCCGGACGGCCTGCCCGGTTTCATCCGCCGGGCGCTGGCCGCGCCCGAGGCCGCCGGCATCGTCGAGGCGCCGGAAGCGGTCGCCCGCATCCGCGCCGCCCATGCCGATCTCGCCGCCCGCCCGGGCGGTGCCTGCCCCGACAGCCCCGATTTCGACCGCGCCTTCTTCGGCGCCGCCATTCCGCCCCGCCCGATGGACCGCCGCATCCGCGCGGTGGTGCGCCAGGCCCCGGCGGACATCCAGGCCTTCCCCTCGGCCGAGGCCTGTGCGGCGCTGTGCGAGCTGTCGGTGTCGCGCTTCCTGCACCTGTTCCGTGACCAGACGGGGGTGAGCTTCCGCAACTGGCGCGCCTGGAAACGGGCGCGGATCTCGCTCGCCCATGTCAACCGCAATCCCAATCTGGCGCATCTGGCGCTGGATTTCGGCTATCCCGACCAGACCCATTTCAGCCGGTCGATCCGCAACATCTTCGGCCTGCGCCCCCGCGACATCGTCGCCGGCTCCCGCCGGCTCGACATCCGCCTGACCGACGGCGTGCTGCCGCCGGCCATGCGGCCGCCCGCCGTCGCAGGGCTTTCCCGAAGCTGATCCCGACCGGCCGGGATGGGCGGTCCCTCGACCAGAGGTGACGTGACCCCATGACCCGGACCGACGCTTCCACCCCCACCGACCAGCCGGCAACCGACCAGCTGGCCGCCGACCTGACCGCCGCCCATCCGCGGGTGATCGATCTGGTGGCGCGCGGCGCCCGCCTGAACCCCGAGGGCGTGGCGCTGGTGCATCTGCCCACCCCCGACCATCCGGGCACGGACCCCGTCACCCATGACCGGATGATGGGGCTGGCGGCCGCCGCCGCTGCGCGCTTTCGTACCCTGGGTGTCGGCCCCACCGATGCGGTCGCCATCCTGCTGCCCAGCTGCCCGGCGCTGATGGTGTCGCTCTGGGCGGCGATGTGGGCGGGGGTGGCCCAGCCGCTGAACCTGCTGTTCACCCGCGATGCCATCGCCGGCCAGCTGAAAGCGGCGAAGGCGAAACTGCTGATCGTGCCGCCGGAAGGCGCGCCGGCGGGGCTGTATGAAAAGGTCGCGGGGCTGGAGGCGGAGGTCCCCGGCCTGCGGATCCTGACCGCGCCGATCGACGGCAGCGTCGCCCTGGACGGCGAGGCGCTGGCACCTGATCCCGACTGGCGCACCCGGCTCGACGAGGGGCGCGTCGCGGCCGATCCCGACCGGGTGGCGGCGCTCTATCCCACCGGCGGCACCACCGGCGCGCCCAAGCTCGCCCGGTTGACCGAGCGCAGCATGGTCGCCTCGGCCCTGGGCTCCATGCTGTCGATCGATTATCGCAGGGACGACCGGCTGCTGGCCGGCCTGCCGCTGTTCCATGTCGGCGGCGCCTTCGTGGGCGCGCTGGCCGCCGCCGCCGCCGGGGCCGGCATGTGGTTTCCGACCATCGCCGGCTTCCGCAACCCGGCCGTGGTCGCGGCCTTCTGGCAGATGGTCGCCCGCCACCGCATCACCGTGGGCGCGCTGGTGCCGACCAGCCTGGGGGCGGTTGCCGGCACGCCGACCGAGGGCGCCGATCTGTCGTCGCTGCGCGTGGTGCTGACCGGCGCTTCGACCTGCCCGCCGGAGGTGGTGAAGCGCTTCCTGGCCGCCTGGGGCGGCGATGCCGTGCGCCAGGTCTATGGCATGACCGAATTTTCCGGCGCCATCGCCCAGGTCCATCACGATGTCATGCCCGACGGCGCCGCGGTCGGCCTGCCGCTGGCCCAGGTGGAGGTGGCGGTTCTGGCCGAGGGCGTGCTGCACCGCACGGCGCCGACCCCTGCGGGCGAGCTGCTGGCCCGGGGCCCGCAGGTCTTCGCCGGCTATATGGACCCGCGCCAGACCGAGGCGGCGTTTCATGACGGCTGGCTGCGCACCGGCGACATCTGCCGCATCGCCGAAAGCGGCCAGCTGCACATCACCGGCCGGATCAAGGATCTGATCATCCGCGGCGGCCACAATATCGACCCGCTGATCCTGGAGGATGCCGCCATGGCCCATCCGGGCGTCGCCATGGCCGCGGCGGTGGGCCTGCCCGACGCCTATGCGGGCGAGGTGCCGATGCTGTTCGTGGTGCCGGCCGAAGGTGCTGATCTGGCCGATCTGGCGGGCTTCATCGAAACCCGCATCACCGAGCCGCCCGCCCGGCCGAAGCGGATCGAACCGCTCGCCGACATGCCGGTAACGCCGGTCGGCAAGATCTTCAAGCCGCGGCTGCGCGAGCTGGCGGCAGAGGCCGCCGCCCGCGCGCTGCTGGCCACGATCGATCCGGCCGCGACGGAGGCCGTGAGCGCCGCCACCGACGGTGCCAACGGCCTGCATCTGCGGCTGGACCTGCCGCCCGACTGGCCCGCCGCCGGCGCGGCGCGCATCCGCGCCGCCCTTGGGGAATTGCCGCTGCCGGTGGTCGAGGTCGGCTGAGCCGGGGTGCAGAGCAGGGAGGGGGGATCAGACCTCCGCCGCGCCGCCGTCGCAGGGGATGGTGGCGCCGGTGGTATAGGCGCCGGCGCGCGAGGCCAGGAAGATCGCGACGCCGGCGATGTCCTCGGGCTGGCCGATGCGGCCCAGCGGCACCTCGGCGATCACCTCGTCGCCGCGTTCGGCCAAGGTCGCCGCCATCATCTGGCTGGGGAAGGGGCCGGGGGCGATGGCGTTGACCAGGATGTTCTCGGCCGCCAGCCGTTTCGCCAGATGGCGGGTCAGCATGATGCAGCCGGCCTTGGACGAGGTATAGGCATAGGTTTCAAGGAAAGTGGGGTTGATACCGTTGATCGAGGCGATGTTGATCACCCGGGCGGGCGAGGCGGCCGAGGCCGAGGCCCTGAGCAGCGGCAGCAGCTTCTGGGTCATGAAGAAGACCGACTTCATGTTGAGGTCGACCACCTTGTCCCAGCCGCTTTCCGGATAGTCGTCGATGGCCGCCCCCCAGGTGGCGCCGGCATTGTTGACCAGGATGTCGAGCTTCTGTTCACGCGCGGTGATCTCGGCGACCAGGCTTTCGATGCCGGCCAGGGTCGAGACATCGGCCGGCAGGGCGATGCAGGTGCCGCGTTCCGACAGCTTGTCGGCGATCTGCTGGCAGACCGTCGCCTTGCGCGACGACACATAGACCTTGGCGCCGTTCTCGACGTAGCCGGTGGCGATCATCTCGCCGATACCGCGCGACCCGCCGGTGACCAGTGCCACCTTGCCGGAAATGTCGAACAGGTTCTGCATGGGGCCGCAGCCTCCCTTGGATACGGTTCTTGTGGTTCCGCGGGAGCATAGGCGCGTGCGGGGCGGCTGGGAAGGGGCGGTCACCTCTGGTCCGCTCTGCGGATCAGAGGGCAATCTCGACCGTGGTGCCGGCGCCGGGGGCGCTTTGGATGTCGAAACGGCCGCCATGCAGGTCCACCAGATGGCGGGTCAGCGGCAGGCCGAGCCCCGTGCCGGCATGGCGGCGGCCCATGGCGTTGTCGACCTGGCCGAAGGGGGTGAGCGCGACCTGCACCTGGTCGGGCGTCATGCCGATGCCGTCGTCGCGCACCCTGAGCCGGATCAGCCAGGGCGTGCCGGCATCGACCGGCACGGCGGCGAGTTCCAGCCGCACCTGGCCGCCCTCGGGCGTGAATTTCACCGCATTCGACAACAGGTTGAGCAGAATCTGGCGGAGCCGCAGCGGGTCGGCGATGATCCGCTGTGGCGCATCGCCGGCATCCAGCACCAGTTCCACCCGGGCCTCGTCGGCCATCGGGCGGATCATGTCGATACAGCCCTCGGCCACCGACACCGGATCCAGCGCTTCAAGTTCCAGCTCCAGCCCGCCGGCCTCGACCTTCGAGAAGTCGAGGATGTGATTGATCATGTCGAGCAGATGGCGGCCGCTGAAGGTGATGTTGCGGGCGAAATCGACATAGCGCTCATGGCCCACCGGGCCGAGGATCCGGCTTGCGATCGCGTCGGCATAGCCGATGATCGCATTCAGCGGCGTGCGCAGCTCGTGGCTGACATTGGCGAGGAAGCGCGACAGGATGGTGTTGGCGCGGGCGAGTTCCGCCGTGCGTTCCTCCACGCGCCGTTCCAGATCTGCCTTGGCGGCCTTGAGCCCGTCGGTCAGCGCCAGCTGCCGGCGCTGCGCCTGTTCCTGCGCTCTCAGATAGACGAAGGTCAGGATGATCAGGCCCAGCACCGAAATGCCGGCCAGCAGGCCGCCGGCACGGAAGCTGATCAGGACATCGGCGGTGTGGGTGTCCAGTTCCTGCTGTTCGCCCGTGCGCAGATCGGTCAGCAGGCTGCGGATCTGGTCCATGGAGGCGGCGCCCCGGCCCTCGCGGACCTGATCGATCGCGGCGGCAAGCCCGCCCACCCGGCGCAGGATGATGGTTTCCTCAAGCTCGGTCATCTTGCCGAAGACGAGCCCAGGCAGCCGGTCCAGCAGGGCGTGCTGGCGATCGATGCTGCTGAACAGCCGGTCCAGCTCGTCCAGATGGCGGCCGACCAGGGGGCGGGCGCTGTAATAGGGGGCGAGATAGGCTTCGTCGCCGGTGAGCAGATAGCCGCGCTGGCCGGTTTCGGCATCGGTCAGCGCGGTCAGCAGCCCGTCGGCGGCGGCGATCACCGCCCGGGTCTCGCGCACGCGATCGAAGGCATCCGCCATGCGGGTGCCGGCAATGGCGAAGGCGCTGCAGATCGCCAGCGCCAGGATGGCGGCCACGGCGACCTTACTGCGGAACGTCCAGCGTCGTTCCGACGTTTTCAGATCCTCGTCCTCTGCCACCCGATCATCCGACATGAGGATCATCCGTCCACAGGCGGGTGCCGTTCCCCTGCCACATCCGGCATGGACACCCGCCCTTTTGTGGCATGATCATCACGAAGAAAGTGTAAACAAACAGGGTCTGTTCCCCTATTTGAGGTGCGACGCCGGGCCGCATGCTGAAAACCGTCGGACTGTTCGTGATCACCGCGCTTTCCGAGATTATCGGATGCGTATTGCCCGCGCTATGGTTGCGTGGTGCGGCCGGGGCCTGGGTGCTGCTGCCGGGGGTGGCGGCGCTCGCCCTGTTCGTCTGGCTGCTGACCCTGCACCCGGCGGCGAGCGGCCGGGTGTTCGCGGCCTATGGCGGCATCTATGTCGCCACCGCCCTGGTCTGGCTGCGGGTGGTCGACGGCGTGCGGTTGAGCCTGTCCGACTGGGCCGGGGCGGGGCTGGTCTTCGCCGGCGCGCTGGTCATTCTGGCGCAGTGGCAGAGGTAGGGTTGGGGGCAGAGGTAGAGAGGGGGGCAGAGGTAGAGAGGGGGGCAGAGGTGAGCCCCAGCATCCCCCGTGCCCGTGCCGCCCGGTCGTCTGCCGCGCCATCCGCGGCAAGATGATGCCAGTCCGTCGGGCCGCCGCTGCCGGCGGCCCGGGCCAGCTGGGCGCGGACGACATCGGCATCGGCATCCGACGGGTCGCCCCGCCTTGCGGTCACGCGCTCGACCAGCACCGCCTCGGGCGCCTCCAGCCACAGCCCGTCGAAGGGCAGGCCGGCGTCGTCGGCCACGGCGCGGATGCGCGCGCGGGTATCGGCGCGGTCGAAGACGGCATCGGCGATCACCGAATGGCCGGCAGCCAGCGCCGCCGCGGCCTCTGCCGCCATCTCTGCATAGACCCGTTCCGACACCTGGGGGGTGTAGGCCTCGGCGGGCAGGCGGGTGGTGGCGGCCTGGCCGAAGGCGCGTTTGCGCAGCCGGTCGCTGGCGATGATCCGGGCGCCCGGTGCGGCGCCCAGATCGGCCGCAAGGGCTGCGGCGATGGTCGATTTGCCGCTGCCGCTGAACCCGCCCACGGCCACCAGCCGGGGCGGGGCGGGGGCCAGCAGCCGGCGGGCCAGATCCAGATAGGCGCCGGCCTCGGCCGCGATCCGGTCGCGATCCGCACCGCTCGCATCCATCGCGGCGGCGGCCCCCACATGGGCGCGCACCACCGCACGCATGGCCAGGAACAGGGGCATCAGCGCCAGCCCCGGGCCCCGGTCATGGGCGGCACCGGCATCGTCTTCCGGGGCGGCATCCAGATAGCGGTTGAACACCGCGGCGGCGGCGGCCGGGCGGCCCCGATGCAGCAGGTCCATGATCAGAAAGGCCAGATCATAGAGCACGTCGGTGATCGCCAGATCGTCGTCGAATTCGATGCAGTCGAAAGCGGTGGGGCGGCCGTCGATCAGCACGATGTTGCGCAGATGCAGATCGCCATGGCCATGGCGCACCCGGCCGATCCGCCCGCGCGTCTCCAGCAGGGCGGCATGGGTGGCGAAGGCGGCCTCGCTCGCCCCGATCACGGCGCGCACGACCTCGCCATCCAGCAGCCCGGCGGCAATGCCCGCCTCCAGCCCCTGGCGGTTGATCTCCAGCACCCGCCGCACCCGGTCGGCCCCGCCATCGGGCCCGATCACCCGGGCGGCGGCATGGAAATCATGCACCGCCTGGCCCAGCGCCTCGATCAGGCCGCGGTTCAGCCCGTCTCCCTCTCCTGCCCCGTCACGCTCCGCCAGCCGGTCCAGCAGCCCGTCCTCGTCGAAACGGACCATCTCGACCACGGCATCGACCAGCGGGCCCGCACCCTCCATCACCACCCGGCCGTCGGGGCCGGCGGTCAGCCGTCGGACCCCCAGATAGATCCCGGGCGCGGTGCGCCGGTTCAACGCCACCTCGCGCCCGCAGGCGGCCGCCCGCAGCGCCGCGGTGCCGAAATCCAGATAGGGAAACCGCACCGCCTTCTTCAGCTTCAGCACGCGGGTCCGGCCGATGAAGACCAGCGAGATATGGGTCTCCACCAGCCGCGGCGGCACGCCGTCGCCTGCCGCCAGATGCTCTTTCACGCAGGCGATCGCAGCGCTCTGGTCTTCGGTGTGCATCGGATGTCCATCCCCTCGCCGGACCATCGGGCAGCGCCATCATAACGCAAGGCGCGGGTGGGGTGGGGCGGGGATCGGGGGGTGCGGCGATGTGGCGGAGCCTGCGCTCGACCGGTCAGAACATCAGCAGATACACGATGATCATCGCCAGCACCGCCAGCGACAGGCTGATCCACAGCACATGGCGCATGCGGCCGGTGGTGCGGGCCTGGCGGGCGGCGGTGCGGTCTTCGACCGGGGGGTGGCCGGCCGGGTTGACCGGGGCGTCGGGGCCGGGGGTGCGGGGGGCGTCGGCGGCCGGATGGGGGCCGGGGGTGATGCCCTGGCCCTGCTGGCGGGCGCGTTCCTGGGCGGGGGTGGGCTCGTTCATGCGGGCCTCCGCGTCATGTCGCTTCGGGCGCCCGGTTGGGCGTCCGCTTGACCTCAGAACTGCCGGGCCGGGCACAAGGTTCCGGGCAGGGGTCATGTTGCGGGGCAGCAATCCGCCTGCCGCATACGCAAAATAACGTATGGGAGCCGGCCCCCGGCGCCGCTAGGCTGATGGTTCACGGGCGTTGAACCGCGGGGAGGCGGCAGGCGGGCGTATGGCGGATGCCGGGAGGGTCAGCAGCGGGCAGGCGGGTGGCGGCGGCGTGTCGGGCTTCAGGCCGGGCACGGCCGCGCCGCAGCGCATCGTCCGGGTCCGCCGGCAGTACAATCAGTGGGTCGCGAACCAGACGCTGGAAGATTATGCGCTGCGCTTCACCGCCAAGAGCGCGCGGCGCTGGTCGCCCTGGCGGGTGGCGAATACCGCGCTCGGCTCCATCTCGTTCCTGGCGCTGGAGGCGATCGGCGGCGCGATCACGCTGGCCTATGGCTTCGACAATGCGGTCGCCGCGATCCTCACCGTCTCGGCGCTGATCTTCCTGACCGGCCTGCCGATCGCCGCCTCGGCCGCCAGATGGGGGGTGGATATCGATCTGCTCACCCGCGGCGCCGGCTTCGGCTATATCGGATCGACGATCACCTCGCTGATCTATGCCAGCTTCACCTTCATCTTTTTCGCGATCGAAGCCGCGATTCTGGCGATGGCGCTTCAGGATCTGTTCGGGGTGCCGTTCTGGATCGGCACGATCGCCTCGTCGATCGCGATCATCCCGATCGTCACCCACGGCATCACCCTGATCAACCGGGTGCAGAACCTGACCCAGCCGGTCTGGATCGTGTTGCAGCTGCTGCCCTTCATCGCCCTGGCGCTGGCCGATCCGGGGATCTTCAGCCGCTGGCAGGGCTTTGCCGGCACCGAGACCGGCGGCGGCGCCGGGATGTCTGCGGGCGGCTTCGACCTGATGGCCTTCGGTGCCGCATCGGGCGTGCTGTTCGCCCTGGTCGGCCAGATCGGCGAGCAGGTGGATTTCCTGCGCTTCCTGCCCCGCCGCCGCGGCCGGCGCGATCTGCGCTGGTGGGCGGCGATGACCGCGGCCGGGCCGGGCTGGATCATCCCCGGCGCGCTGAAGCTGCTGGGCGGGTCGCTGCTGGCGGTGCTGGCGCTGGAGGCGGGCGTGCCCGCCGCCCATG
This sequence comes from Tistrella sp., assembly GCF_002684955.1. Lineage (NCBI taxonomy): Bacteria > Pseudomonadati > Pseudomonadota > Alphaproteobacteria > Geminicoccales > Geminicoccaceae > Tistrella > Tistrella sp. The sequence continues at coordinate 11,308 of NZ_NYWI01000060.1, forward strand.
CCGACGAGCCGACCCGGATGTATCTCGTCGCCTTCGGCCGGATGGTCGGCACCGATCAGGCGGCGCTGGCGCTGGGGCTGACCGGGGTGTTCGTGCTGCTGGCCCAGGTGAAGATCAACGTCACCAACGCCTATGCCGGCTCCATCGCCTGGTCGAACTTCTTCTCGCGGCTGACCCACAGCCATCCGGGCCGGGTGGTCTGGCTGATCTTCAACGTCGCCATCGCCGTGCTGCTGATGTCCTTCGGTATCTATGAAGGGCTGGAACACATCTTGGGGTTGTATTCGATCGTCGCCATCGCCTGGGTGGGGGCGATCACCGCCGATCTGGTGATCAACCGGCCGCTCGGTCTGGCGCCTGAGCGGATCGAGTTCCGCCGCGCCCATCTCTACGACGTCAACCCCGTGGGGCTGGGCGCCATGGGGCTGGCGGCGGCGGGCGCGATGCTCTGCCATTTCGGCGCCTTCGGCGCGGCCATCCAGCCCTTTGCGGCCTTCATCGCCCTGGGCGTGCCGATGATCGCCGCCCCGGCCATCGCGGCGGCCGGCGGCCACCGCTTCTATCTGGCCCGCCAGCCGGCGCCGGTGAGCGATGAACTGGGTGAAGAGGGGGCGGCGCCTGAGCCCTGCGTGATCTGCGAATACAGTTTCGAGCCCGAGGACATGGCGCATTGCCCGGCCTATGGCGGGCGGATCTGCTCGTTGTGCTGTTCGCTCGATGCCCGCTGCCACGACGTCTGCAAAACCGATGCCCGGCTGACCGACCAGTTCGCCCAGCTGCTGCGCCGGGTGATGCCGGCGGCGGCGCGCAGCCGCACCCTGCATCCGCTGGGGCTTTATCTCACCATCCTGACGGTGTCGCTGGGGGTGATCGGCGCAGCACTGGCGCTGGTGGGGGTGCAGGCGCATCTCGACGGCGGGCCGCCGGGGCCTGGTGCCGGGGCCACGCTGTGGAAGGCCTTTGCGGCCATGGCGATCATCGCCGCCGTCGCCGCCTGGCTGTTCGTGCTGGCGCGCGAAAGCCGCCGGGTCGCCCAGGCCGAAAGCAACCGCCAGACCCGGCTGCTGCTGGAAGAGATCGAGGCCCACAAGGCGACCGATGCCGAGCTGCAGCGCGCCAAGGAGGCGGCAGAGGCCGCGAACCTTGCCAAGACCCGCTATGTGGTCGGCATCAGCCATGAATTGCGCGCGCCTTTGAACGCCATCTTCGGCTATGCCCAGATCCTGGAACGCGATGCCGGCATGCCGCCGGCCCGGCGGGATGCCGTGCGGGTGGTGCGGCGCAGCGCCGAACACCTGGCCGGGCTGATCGACGGGCTGCTCGACATCTCGCGGATCGAGGCGGGGCATGTGACGCTGGCGCGGGAACGCATCCGGCTGGGGGATTTCCTGGATCAGCTGGTCGGCATGTTTTCGCTCGCCGCCGCCGAGAAGGGCATCGGCTTCGTCTACGATGCGGCCCCCGACATCGCCACCGTCCAGGCCAGCGGTGCGCCGGTCGAGGTCTGGACCGACGAGAAGCGGCTGCGCCAGATCCTGATCAATCTTCTGTCCAATGCGGTGAAATTCACCGATCGCGGCCAGGTGACCTTCCGCGTCCGCCGCCGCAGCCAGGTGGCGGAGTTCGAGGTGATCGACACCGGCATCGGCATCGCGCCGGCCGATCTTGCGAAGATCTTCGAACCCTTCGAGCGCGGCGGATCGGCCCGGGCGCGGGAATTGCCCGGCACCGGGCTGGGCCTGACCATCGCCAAGCTGCTGACCGAGATTCTGGGCGGCGAGATTTCCGTCACCAGCCCCCCCGGCCAGGGCAGCCGTTTCCGCATCCGCCTGTTCCTGTCGGATGCGGGCGTGCACGACACGGGCGAGCCGGCGGCCCCGCCCCGGCCCGCCCGCGACGTGACCGGCTATGCCGGCCGGCGGCGGATGGTGCTGGTCGTCGATGACGACCCCTCGCACCGGTCGCTGATCGCCGATGTGCTGGCGCCGCTGGATTTCACCCTGCTGTTCGCGGCCGATGGCGAAACCGCCCTGGCGCTGGCCGAACGCTTCCGCCCCGATCTCGTGCTGCTCGACATCTCCATGCCCGATATGGACGGCTGGACGGCGGCCAGGGAGATGCGCCGGGCGGGGCTGGACCATACTGCCATCGTCATGGTCTCGGCCGATGCCCAGATCGACCGCGACCTGATCGACCATGCCGCGAACGGCGGTCCGCCGCCGCCCCATGACGCCTTCGTGCCGAAACCGGTGGATCTCGACCGGCTGGTGGAGACGGTGGGCCGGCTGCTGGCGCTGCGCTGGCTGCATGCCGACCCCGGGGCCGAGGCCGAGGCGGCGGCGGACACGACACCATCTCTGCCCCGGCAGGGTGTGGGCGCGGTTCTGGCGCCGCTGCCGGCAGAGCTGGTTCAGGATCTGCGGCGGCTGGCTGCCATCGGATATGTCCGCGGCCTGATCCAGCGGCTGGAGAGTGCGGCGGCGGACATGCCTGAACATGCAGCGACCGCCGGGCGGCTGGTCGCCATGCTGCAGCGGTTCGAACTGGCGGGGTTCGATGCGGTGCTCGACGGCTGGGATGCGGAAACCGGCCGTGCGGAAAGCCAACGGGAGAGCGGGGGATGATGATGACCAGGCCGCGCGATATCGTGCTGGTGGTGGACGACCGGGCGGAGACGCTGGCCCTGCTGACCGATGCGATCGAGGCGGCGGGGTTGACCGTGCTGGTCGCGGCAGAGGGCGCCCGCGCGCTGGACCTGGTAGAGCGGGTGACGCCCGATATCGTGCTGATGGATGCGGTGATGCCCGGCATGGACGGGTTCGAAACCTGCCGGCGGCTGAAGACCCGGCCCCATATCGCCCATGTGCCGGTGATCTTCATGACCGGGCTGGCGGAAACCGAGCATGTGGTGCGCGGCTTCGCGGCCGGTGGGGTGGATTACGTGCCCAAACCCATCGTGCCCGACGAGCTGATCGCCCGCATCCGCACCCATCTGGCCAATGCCCGGCTGGCGCAGAGTGCCCGCGCGGCGCTGGATGCCACCGGCCGCCATCTGCTGGCGGTGGACGGTGCGGCACGCCTGCTCTGGTCCACGCCCCAGGCCGAGGCCCGGCTGGCGGCGGCCTTCCCCTCGCGCTGCGGCGGGGGCGGGGCGGGGCTGCCAGGTGGGGGCCAGCCCGGTGGGAGCCAGCCCGGTGGGAGCCTGCCGGCAGGCTTCCGGCTGGGGGCCGAGGCGACGGCCTGGCTGGCTGTGCCGGGCGCCGCCGAGGCGGGGCCGCTGACGCTGGCGGTAGAGGCGGGGCTGCCGCTCTGCCTGGCGCTGATCGGCCGGCTGGGGCCCGACGAGATCCTGCTGCGCCTGACCGAAGGCCGCGAGGTCCGCGACGAGGATCTCCTGCGCGAGGCCTTTGGCCTGACGGCGCGCGAGGCCGAGGTGCTGCTCTGGGTCGCCAACGGCAAGGCCAACCGGATGATCGCCGAGATCCTGGAGCTTGGGCCGCGCACGGTCGACAAGCATGTCGAGCGCATCTTCGCCAAGCTGGGGGTCGAGAACCGCACCGCGGCGGCGGCGGCGGCGCTGAAAGTCCTCGCCGGGCGGTGACCGGTCGCCGTAGAAACCGGCGCAGGGCAAAACCGGCGGGGCCTGAACAGGTGCGGGCGCCAACGATCCGTGGCCGAAACCGGACCTTCCGGCGTTATTTGCGCCGGGCTGTGACCTCATGATGGTCGCTTCGTGGCTTCTGCCGTCACCGGCTTGTGCCTGTCCCTCTCCATGCCGATGTCTGAACCAGGACGGCGGATACGAGCCTCCGCCGCATCGACAGCAATGGAGACCGAAGATGGACAAGGATCGCGTTGAAGGCACCGCCCGCCAGGTCACCGGCAAGATCAAGGAAGTCGCCGGCCGTGCCACCGACGACCCCACCACCGAGGCCGAGGGCCGCACCGAAAAGACGGCCGGCAAGGTGCAGAAGGAATACGGCAAGGCCAAGGACGAGGTCCGCGACACGCTCAGGAAGTGAGCCGCCGCACCGCCGACCTGTCCCACCCCGTTACCGGAGACGCATCATGAACGTTACCGACAGGATCATTCGCCTGAAGGTCGATCTCGCCGCGGACCGGCAGACGGTGTGGGAGGCCCTGACCGGCGCGCAGCATGTTCAGGCGTGGTGGGGGAGGCATGTCTCCCTCACACCTCGCGCCGGGGGCAGGTTGTTCGTCCGGGGCGACGGGCGGGAGCAGTCGCGCGAAGTGCGCGGCCGCGTGCTCCGCTGGTCGCCGCCTTCCGCACTCGAACTGGCCTGGGCAGATGCCGCCTGGCCTGCCGAGACGCGGGTCAATATCCGCCTGACGCCCACCCCCGACGGCGACACCCGCCTTCAGCTGGACCATGTCGGCTGGTCGGGCTTCGAGGACAAGGCCCGCCTGCATCTGATGCAGGCCGCAGAACGCGACTGGACCGCCCGGCTGGACCGGCTGGAAGACTATCTCCGCGCCGGCGACATCGCAGGCACGGTTTCCCAGGCCCAGAGCGGCGGGGCACGTGCCTGGTAGGGCACGACCCCGACCTGCATCTATAAGACGACGCGCCGCCGCCGCCCCACATTCAAGGGTTGCGGCGGCGGTGTGCGTGCGGGCCCCAACCTTTTTGCCGGTCGCCCCGCCCTGAAAACCTGTGGTGACATGGACCTGCCGGGATTATCCTCCCCGGGCAAGACTTCCGACCAGCCGGGGACGCGCGCCGATGGCCCAGCACCACGTTTCCGCCGATCTTCCGTCCGATGCCGCCCTGCCGGCCCGTCTGGACCGGGATATCACCCGGCGCCTGACGGTCTGGCTGGCCGCGATCTGCCTGGCCGCCGCGGCGCTGGAGCTGGCCTCGGCCGCCGGCGGAGTGGCGGTGGTCAATGGGCTGTGGTGGAAGCTGGCGGCGGTGGCGCTCTGGATCGGCGTCGCGGGCGGCTTTTCCACCGCCCTCAACGGGGCCCTGTTCGGCAGCCGCAGCATGTCGCCGGCCCTGCGCAGCCACCGCCAGGTGGTGGCGGGCCGGCTGCCGCTGGTGCGGCTGCATGGCAGCTTCCCGATCGCCATCCTGATCTGCGCTGCCCTGCCCGGCGGCTTCGCCTGGCAGACCGGCGGCAGCCTGCCGGTCCAGCTGTTCCAGATGCTGGTCGTGGCCACCTGCCTGGCCCATCGTCCGCCCGTGCGGGGTGCTGCCGTCTGGCGGTGAACGGCCATCCGGGGCCAGCATGCGTGCCGCATCAAAGGAGTAAGTGGTCAGCCGATCGCTGGACGGGCCATTCTCAGTCGTCAGTCTTGGTCCGCGCTCATGTCGCCGACATGGATGGCGCATGCGCCCCAGTTCCAGACCGGCACTCGACCAGGATCCTCCAGCGCCGAGACCATCGTATCGATCTCGCGCTCGCTGAGCGCCCCCCTGGTGGACAGGTGGCGGACAAAGGGCGGCGCGTCGGCGCTGAGTTCGATCACAATGATGCGATGGGGGCCGTTGGTCGTGAACCGCCACCGCCGTTCAGGGGGTAATCTCTGCGGATTCTGTCGAAATATTCCGTCGAAGGTGGCTCCTGGAACATGGAGGAACAGGCCTTCGGGAGCATCTACCAGCAGGTACATCGATTTACCCCGGATGCGCTCCACGTAAACTGAAAAGTGCTGGCCGAGCTTGAGACAGTGTGTTCCGGGCACCGGCTCGACCATCTCGTCCATCATACCGAGCGCATCCTGCGCCGGGTCCAATGTGATCTTGACCTTTGGCTCACGGCTCTTGAGCAGGGCACACAAGTTGCGCCAGTCCGGACGCGGAAACAGCCCGTCCCGAAACACCTCCGCTGAAACATAGCGCCAGTAGCGATACGCCTCCTCAGCAAGAATCGGGCCGGGCGCAAGTAAAGCATAAAGCCGCGCCAACTCCTCGACATGTGCGTTCTGGACGCTGTTGACGGGCCGGTTCTTGTCGTCGTCGGCCTGGGTCCATTCGGTGACGCGTGCGCGCGGGATGTTGAGGTGACGGGCAATCGCTGCCTTGTCTTTGATGGGGAATGGCCCGCCGATCGCCTGACCGGCGAACTCGAAAAAATGGTGCAATTTTAATGGTAGGGCCGTGCAAGAAACCAGAGCCATCAAACTCCTTCCCGAGTCCCCCAGGCGAACTTTGCCCGCCTTTTGGTCCCCGCCCTTCCGGACCACCTGAGATCAATGATTGCTGGTGCTCGAATAGAAGGAGGCACCAGATGATGAATACCTTTCCACTCCCGACGATAATGCTGGCGGACGCGCAGCGCAACGCGCTGAGTGCCCGGATCGCCGCAGAGACGTACCCTCTCAACGGCCCCTTCGCACCTTATATCGCGCGCACCGGCGCAGCAGTTTCCGCGGTTTTGGAGGACGGCCAGCGCCGCATGCTGGCCGATCTTCCCCATCTCGGCGCACTGGTTATCGACAATGTGCCAGTCGATGCGAATGTTCTCTCGGGACCGATCGACCCGGAAGCGCCGATCCGTGCGAAGCCGACCGGTATCAGCGAGGCTGTCCTCACCGGCTTTGTCGCCCAGTGCGGCGTGCCCTATGCGATCGTCCAGGAGGGCCGCAGCCTGGTCAGCAACGTCGCGGCCAAGCTTGGCCGTACGAAGACGCTGACCGGTCTGGGGGCGGTCCAATTGAATCCGCATATCGAGAACGCCTTTGGCCGGACCTTCCGGCAGGACCGTTCGCCGGCAGGGCTCGCTCTGATCGGTGTATGCCGCGAGCCTGGCGGGTCGCCCGCGACTTATGTGGCCGATGGGCGGATCGCGCTCGATATGCTGAGCGAGGAGGACCGGGCGATCCTGTTCGAAGAGCGCTTCTGGATCCGTCGGCCCGAGCGCTGGCGGCGAACGGACATGCCGACCGAACGGCGCACTGCGGTTGTCGTCCCGGGCCCCGGGGACCGCATCGCCCTCATCATCGCCACCTATGGCGATATGATTCGGGCTGACGACGACCGTGCCGCGGTGGCGCTGCAGGCTTTCATCCGGGCGCTGCAGACGGTCGCGGTCGGTGTGGTGATCGACCCTGGCCGGCTCATCCTCATTGACAATCGCTGCATGCTGCACGGTCGCTGCGGCTATGCTGCGACCTTCACCCGCGATGGCGCTCCGTATCGCTGGCTGCAGCGGCTGTTCTGGACTGATGCGCTCGATCAGTTCGGCGGTTGGCAGGCGGGAGATCACCTGATCGATACCTTGCGGGAACCGTGATCTTGCGTCGACTGCTGTTCAAGAGGGACGGGCTGAAGGGCCCGTCCTTTCGTCTATGACGTAGCGACGCGGGATAGTGCCGTCAGAAGACCGGACCACCGCCGGTGGATCCGATCGGGCCGCACCTCGAATCGATGCTGTGCCAGACCCTTGGCCACATAATGTGCCCAGACGTCCGACGGTGCAGAGGGATTGATCAGTCGGCGCAGCCGCTCGGAGGGTGACGGATGATTAAACAGCCTGCTCACGATTGCATCGGCACGGGACTCATCAAACCCGGCGCTGGCCGCGATCGAGCGATATACCGCATCATAGACCGACAGGATCGAGACCGCGGCCGCCCCCATGAGGCTCGGATCATAGTTCCAGAAGCGGCAAACGCAAAGGACCACCGCACGCGCATTTGCATCCGCCTCGGCTTCGATTGAGTCGGTTCGCGCTTTTTGATATCTGGCTGCCTCTTCATCATCGTCCTCGCATTCTTCCATCATTCGAAGAAATTGACCGTGATCGTCGAAATGACCAAGGTGCGCATGAGAGTATTCATGCGCAAGGATGAAGATGGCCGCCAATTGGACAAAGGTCGCCATCACGTCGCGCGAGAACCGGCTTGGCCGGGCAGGCGGGATCGCCATCAGGCTTGAGCCATCAATGATGAAGCCGCGGACGATCTTGCCGAATTGCGTGATCGGACCATCCGCCTTGGTCAGCAATTCCTCGGCGCGGTGCGAGTCGAGGATCATCGTGTCGCGGTGCTCGCCGATGATCTCTGCAAATAGAAATCCCATCTGCGACGCGAGCCGCACGATTTCATCGTCGATCGTGATCGCGAAACTACGGCGGTCTGCACTCGCCCGGATCCAGGCGTCGCATCTCCCGAGCGGGGCGGTGGCGAGCAGGGTCCTGTCGATCGTCTGGATCATGTCGCGACGTGGATCACCTGCGGGCAATTTATCAAGCGCAGCACGTATGAGAGAGCGTATCTCGAGCAGGAAGCTATGGTCGTCGCGACGCTGGTAGCGCGAGACGGGTGCGGGGTCGCGAGCGGTTCGTTCCGCTGTCAGCTTACGCAGCAGCGGCGCCTCGCGCGACCGTTCGCGCGCGTACTCGATGAAGGAACCGATCTCCTCTGCACGATCGCGATGCCCAGTGATCCGGAAGATCAGTCGCAAACCACGTGAAGCGATCCGGATTGGCAAGGTGACTTCGTCAGCGTCCGAGCGCTGAGCAAATGTTTCGGGATCGAATCCAGCGCGAATCAACAGTCGATGCTGAAAGCTCTCCACCTCTGCAATGAGAGCCGGATCGATTGCCGTTGCATCGGACGTCATCGCGTTGTTTCTCCTCAAATCACTGGTGATCAAAGGGGTGTCTCCAGATGCCGGCCGGGTATCTCTCACGCTTGATACCCGATTTCCGCACCGCGATGACGGTATTGAGATCGGCACGCCGGACGATGAGGTTCTGGCGTGTAGTCATGTCCGACGATGAAGCGATCCTCGGGTGGGGGGTCTTGTCTTGGTCACGCCCCTACCCGATCGCCGAAACCAGCTTCTGCAGTTCCAGCAGCGGCCGGTCCAGGTCCGGGTCGGTGGTGGAATAGAGGCTGATCGAGAAGCCCCAGACCGCGCCGGTGGTGACGGGCTGTGTCGCCTGCTGCCACTGGCCGACGGCCTGGATGATCCCCGACACCGTGCCGTTGGTATAGTCGTAGCGCGGGTGCAGCAGCACCGGCAGCAGGGTTTCGATCGAATCGGCCCCCGCCTGGACCAGCGTATAGCCATAGCGGATCGACACCGCGATCTGCTGGCCGGCCGGCTGGCCGTCGAACATTTCGTTGAACACCGCGGTCAGCGGGTTGGTGGCGGGGTCGGTGGTCCAGGCGCCGATATCGATCCGCTCCTGCACCGTGATCAGCGGCACCAGCGGTTCGGGGAAGCCCAGCTGCGGCGTGCGGTAGACGAAGGCCGAGCTGGTCTCGGGCCCCTCGGCGCCCAGCAGCCGGGCATTGCGGATCACCGAAACGCCGGCGGTGGCGTTCTGGAAGGCGGCGATGTGCAGCCCGCCGATGGTGTAGCGGAAGGAGAGCCGCGAGAAGGCCGGCATCAGCGTCGCCCCCTCGCCCAGCGGGAAATCATAGATCCGCATGGTGCCCGTGGGCTCGCGCCCGGTGAGGGCGGCGGTGGCGCCGTCGTCGCGGATCACCAGGATTTCCGGCCAGTCGAAGGGCACGGCCTCCTCGCCCAGCTGTTGCAGCGTGAGGGTGGCATAGACCTGCACCGGTTCGGTGATGCCGATCACGGTGGTGTTCAGCGTCGCCAGATAATGGAAGAAGCTGTTCACCGGCCCCTCGGAGCCGTCGAGCGCCCGGCCGAGCAGGGCCGCCCGGCCCCTGGTGGTGCGGTGGGCGGGGACCAGCCCTTCATGGGCGGGGCGCACCAGGCTCCGTGCCGCCACCAGATCGTCGCAGCTGCCCACCCCCCACCAGGCCGACCAGCGCGCCGCCACCTTGCCGGCCAGCGTCGCATAGGTATCGAGCGTGGCGGCCAGCACCGTGTCTCCCGGCCCGGCGGTCGGCGCCTGGAGCCCGGCCAGGATCTGCCAGAAGGTGTCGGCGGCGGAGGCATACTGGGCGAGCAGGGCGAAGAGGCTTTCATCCTCGTCGAGCATCGCCCGCAGCGTCGGGGCGGGCTGGCGGTTGAATTCCAGCTCGATCCGGATCTGGTCCTGATCGGCGCTCTGATGGGTGTAGGTGAAGACATAGGCCCAGTGCACCGCCTCTGCCACGCTCTGCGGATCGTCGGGCGTGGTCGCGGTCTGCGAAATCAGCGCCGGCAGGTCGGGATAGGCGCGCAGCGGCACCGGCACCTGGGGCGTCTCCAGATCGGCGGTGAAGGCCGGTGGTGCATCGGTTTCGAAAGGCAGAACAAAGGTCAGCCAGTTGGAGGCGTCATAGCCGCTGTCGACGGGCGTGATGCCGAATTCGATCTCGTTGACCGCATAGACCGGCTTCAGCCGCACCGAGCGGTGCAGCGCCGGCTGCGAGACGTCGAGCGTGAACGAGACCGGTGCTTTGGCATCGGCCGGGGCCGCCTTCAGCGGCAGCTTGGCGTTGCCGAGCTGGGAGACCTTCCAGGCATTGGGGTCGCCCTCCGCACCCACGCCGCCATTGCCGTCGACCGGCACCTCGGTCAGCTTGCCGGCGCCCGAGAGACGCGCGGTCGCGGCCGCGGCGGGGGCCGTGACCTCGGCTGCGAATTGCAGCACCGCGGTGGTGTCGTAGCCGGCAGCCAGCGTGCGCAGCAGGCGCTGATACAGCACCTCGCGCGCCGCTTTCCAGCCGGCACCGTTGATGGCGCCGGGGCCCGTATCCTGCTCGGCCAGGATCGCCGACAGCCCGTCGGCCACCGCACAGGCGGTGAGTTTCTTGGCGGCCAGGATCGTCTCCAGCGCCGACGGGTTCACCCGATAGGCCGGCGCGGCATAGGGGGCGGTGCAGATCAGATCCAGCCCGGCCAGCCAGGAGCGGGCCCAGACCTCCAGATCAATCCCCTGAAAGTCGTAGGTTTGAGATTTTCCCCAGGTTCCGGTTGCAGGATCCAGGATACTGATCGTGACCCCGCTTTCCGCTTCCAGCGTGTTGGAGAGCGGGCGGAGACCGAAGCTCCAGGGCTGGGGAGAGGGGTTCCAGTCGACCGTCAGCGGCGGTGCCAGATCCACCCTGGTGATGCCGCCCGGATCGACGAAAGACACCGCCCAGACATCGGTGGGCGCCGGGTCGCGTTCGGCCGAGAGCACCTTGCCGGTGGCGATCTTCAGCCCGTCGATCGCGGCTTCGATGGCCGCGGCGAAGACGTCGAGGGTGACGGCGCCGTCTTCCTGCTGCTCTGGCGCCGCACTGCGGGTGACGGCGATCGGGCTCGCCACCTGCGCCACGGGGCCCGGATCGGCGCCCTCGCGGAGGAAGGCGGGGTCCACCAGCCGCGGGTCGCGCGCCAGCGTGATCCAGGTTCTGAGCGGGAAGATGACGTCGGGGAACTGCCAGCCGCCGGTGCCGAAACCGGCCTCCAGCCGGGTATCGGCCGGCGGCAGCAGCAGTTTCGCGGCCGCCGCGATCCAGGCCTGATCGGCATTGCCGGTGACCACATCGCCGATGGTGACCGCGATGCCGGCCGCGGCGAAGCGGCGAATGATGGCGTTCAGGCTGTCGTCCGCCGCCGTGGTGACGGTGGGGGTGGCGGCAACGGGTGAGGGGCGGAGCGTCAGCCCCGCCACGATCACCCCGGGTGTCGCGGCATTGGCCGACAGGATCAGGGTCGGGTCCAGCCCGTAGCGCGCGCCCAGATCGGGCGGAGTGAGGGCGGCATCTCCCGTCAGCGCCGGGCCGCAGAGCAGCAGCCCGCCGGTCGCCAGCGCGTCCGGATCGTCGGCGATGGCGGCGGCGAAGGCCTCGATCGTCACCGGCGGGTCGGCGCGGGCGATCACCGCATCGAAACTGTCGCCCGGTTCGGTCGCCAGCGCCTGGCCGTCGACGGTGATGCTGCGCCCGCCCGCCACCGTGCCGGGCATGGCGCGGTTGGCCTGGGTCAGCGCCACCTCCGCATCGCTACCGAGGGGCAGGAAGCGTGCGGCGATCGCCGTCATGGTGGTACCGCCCAGGATCCGCCAGGGGATACGGATCGTGGTCGGATCCTGGGGCCAGGCCGAGAGGCCGGGGACGGGCAGACCGCCGCCATTTGCGGGGGCCACGGGCGCCAGCCCGGCATTGTGGCGCAGCAGATCGCCCGGCTCCACCCCATAGGCGCGGGCGGTAGCACCGAGCGGGGCATCTGCCAGGCCGGTGACGCTGGTCGTCTTCAGGAACAGCGGCGCGCCGGCCGGGAAGAGATCGATGGTGGCGGTGTTGAGCCCGGCGAGCGTTGCCGCGGTCTGGCCGGTGTCGTTGTCGTCGAGCGTCCAGCCGTCGCGGATCAGCTTGCGGTCGACGGTCAGGGTCACGCCCGGCCGGAACATGCCCCCGGCCGCGGCATTGGCGCCGACGGTCATCACCGCATCATAGGGCACGCCATTGTCGCGGAAGGTGGCGGCGATGTCGTCGAGCGTGGCATCGGCGCCGGGCTCCCCGGTTGCCGGCACCTCTACCTCGATGCCCTGGGCGCTGAACACGAAGCCGGGGGCAAGCAGGGCCGGGCGGTCCATATTGGCGGTGGTCAGGCTGGCGAGCGTCACGCCGAAAGCCTCGGCCAGCTCGCCGGCCGAGAGACCATCTGCCGGCTGGGCATGTTCCGCCGCCGGGATCACCAGCTCGGTGCCGGGCAGCAACGGCAGCACGATGTTGTCGTCATCGGCGAGCACCGTCGCCGGGTCGAGCCCCGTGGGCACGAGTTGGGCGACCGTGCTGCCGGCGGTAAAGACCACGTAGTCCGGCACCGCAAGCCCCGCCTCGGGCAGGGCGACCAGCTGCCCCACCGGCCGTTCGCCGGCCGCCAGGCCCAGCGCCTGCCAGTCGAGCCCGTAGCGGGTCACCACATCGGCAAGCGTCGGGGTGACGGTTGGATCGGCGAGGCTGGCGCCCATCAATGCGGCGGCGGTCGAGAAGGCATAGCAGGCCGAGACATGGGCGCGCAGCCCGTCCATCGGCACCGGCAGCGCCGTGGGGCTGGCGGCGGCCGGCTGATCCAGTGAGGTGGAGAGTGCCGCGGTCACGTCGGGCTGCATGATCTGGTACCAGATCGCGCCGAAGCGCGCGCCGATATCGGCCGCGGTCGCCGCCGCGGCATCGCCCGCGACCGTGCCGCCGGCGGTCAGCCCCCCCGGCTGCATGGCGATGCGCAATTGCAGCCGGGCACCCACCTGTCCTTCCGCCGCCGAGGTGACCCCCCAGGCGACGCTGGTCACCGGCCAGGAGGTGACGCCGATCATCGGGTCGGTATAGCCGACCACCATGTCCACGGTGCCGGAGGCGGCGTCGAACGAAACTGCGGCGCTCATCATGCGTCTCCTTCGGCGGTGGCGTTGCCGTAGACGTCGTGGAAGCCCAACACCACGGTCGCGACCGGCGGTGCCGTGCGCCCTGTGGCCGAGATGCCGGCATAGGGGTCACCCGCCTGGGGCGGCAGGCCCGGAATCGCCGGCACCGTCGGCGTCTTCGCATAGCGGTGGATGGGGATGACCTGCGACAGGGTCTGGTCGTTTTCATCCACCGCATCGGCCGTCATCCGGGGCGTCATGCGCATCCGGTCCACCGCCGCGGCGCTGCCGTCGACCCGGGGGCCGACCGGGCTGCCGGCATTGCTGGCGGCGAAGACCTCGGTCTCGGGCAGCTGATAGCCGGCCAGGTTGTACAGTCGGCGGGCGCGCAGATCCGGGTCGTCGCCTGCATCCGGCGGGTTCACCAGCCCCATGGTGAAGCCGACATTGCCCTGGGCGACGGTCGCCTGGCGGGTCTGGTCGCGATCATCGGGGGCCGCCACGAACAGGGCGGTGGCGGCAGGGTCGATCGGGTCGGCGACCAGGGCGGCGGTGTTGAAGGAATGCAGCTGCCGGTCGGGATTGGCCGCCGACTGGCTGGCCAGCAGGGCGATGATGGTGACGGTGGCGGTGCCTTCCTGGCTCCAGATCTCGTCGCCATAGCCGTTGCCGTCGCCATCGGTCAGCTCCAGCCAATAGCCGCCGCCGCCCACCACACTCGCCTCCCACACCAGTTTCAGGAACATTTCGGCATCGCCGACCGGGGCGAAATAGGGGCTGGAGGGCGGCAGGTCGCCGTCCGCCAGCGCCAGCCGGTTGGCCGAGAGATTGCCCGAACGGGTTTCGGTCGACAGATTGGTGCGCACGATATAGCTGGCGCTGCGGTCGATGCCGGTGGTGGTCAGCCCGCCGGGCAGGCCGGCGGCCGGCGACAGGCGGAAGCCGAAATACAGCACCGCATTGTCGTCGGGGTGGGTTTCCAGATAGCGCCAGAGTTCCAGCAGCAGCTGGCGGCCCGCCGTATCGGCGCCGGTGACGCTGGCGGTGTTCGGCCGGCCGGGAATGCGGCTGATGCCGATATCGATCAGGCTGGCCCAGATGGAGCGGTGGACCGGCAAAGCGGGGCTGTCGGGCCCCTTTTCCGGATCGGTGCGATAAAGCTGCCAGGGCCCGCCATCGGCCGCGGCGGCAATCGCGGCCAGATCGCTGCCGAAGGGCCAGAAGGACGGCATGCCGATGCTCGCCGTTTCGGCGCCCTCGCCCAGCGCCGGCAGATTGATCTGGTTCGGCGTCTGCCAGATCACCATCTGCGACAGGCCGTGGCGCACCGGCACGTCTTCCCAAAGCTGCAACGGCGCCGGCGGTGCGCTCAACACCGGCGTCAGCGTATCGGCCGGATAGCCGTCTTCCAGCATCTTCTCGGTGACCTGGATGACCAGCTGCGTGGTGTCGTCCACCTCCAGGATCATGCCCGGGCGGATGCGGCCCGCGGCGGCGGCCGGGTTGCGGGCGGCAAGATCGGTGTTGCGGGCGGTGAAGGCGGCGAGCCCTTCGGTCGGCGGCGCGGTTTCGGTCGCAACCAGGGTCAGCCAGGGCACCTCCACCGTTTCGGTGACGGTCAGGGTCAGGCGCACGGTTTCGGGCGGCTGGGTGGTGTCGGGGGCGGGGCCGGTGACCTGCTGGCCGATCAGGTCGTAGAGACCGCTCAACTGGCTGTCGTCGCCCTGGGGGGCGGGCAGGCGCTGGCCATGGAGCATGAAGCGCGAGACCTGGCCCGCGACATCGCGCACCGGCGCATCGCCGGTCAGCGCCGGCATCAGCCGGGCCAGCCCGATGGCGGCAAGATCGGGCACGATCAGCGGCAGCGCGGCATCCACCGCGAAGACCCCCGGCACATCGGCCACCACCATGCCGGTGGTTTCGATCGCCAGGTCGTAAGAGGTGGCGAAGGCGCGCAGCGTCTGATTGTCGATGGTGGTCAGCCGGCAGTCGGTCACCACCACCGGGGCCAGCGGCGCCAGCAGATCGGTGGTCGCCACAACCGTTCGGAAGTTTTCCGAGGGTGTCGCCGGAATTGCGGTTGCATCGGCCACCATCAGCAGCCGCGCCGCCAGCGCGCGCAGGCTTTCATCGGGCAGGAGGGCGGTGGTCGCGGCGGGCAGGGTGACCGGCCCGCCGGCATAGCCGGGGTTCAGCTCGGCGACCGCGGCCGCCCAGGCGGCGAAAGCCGGATCGGTATCGGGGTTCTGCCACAGCATGGTGACGGCGGCGAGCATCGGCAGGGTGTCGCCGGCCAGCCGCGTCCAATCGACCGGATCGGTCAGCACGTCGAAGGCCGAGGGCAGCTTCACCACCGCCGGCAGGCTGCCATCGGCGCCGATGGTATCGCCGTTCAGGCTGGTGATCGCTTCCGCATACCAGCCGGTTTCGGGGAGCAGGGTGACGGCAGGGGTGCCGGCATTCAGCCGGACGTAATAGAGCGCCGCCGCCTGGGTGATGGTCAGGCCCTGAAGCGCCACACCGGCGCCCTGGGGCAGGGCGACCGGCGCGCCCGCGCGGGTGATCGCCGACACGTCGAGGGCGGCCGCCGTCTGCAGCCAGGCATCGACCGAGGCACCCAGCCGGGCGCAGAGCCGGTCCGGGGTGTCGCCGGTCCGGATCTGGGTTTCCAGGGCCGCAACCTGTGCGGTCTTGCCCGGGGTCAGCAGCCGTTCGGGATTGGCGGCGGCGATCGCCGCCGGGGTCACGCCCAGCGTCACGCTCAACACCGTGCCGGGCGCCGCCGCGGCCAGCTCTTCGGTGATGCCGGGGTTCAGCGCCAGGATCTCGTCGGTGTCGTAGCCGAAGGTGGCGGCAAGCTGGGCGACCGTATCGCCCAGATGCACCACATAGGGCATCTGAACCGTCGGGAAGCTGCCGGCCAGGGCGGCGAGGGTGGTGTCGGCGTCGATCTCGACGGGGAAGCGCGCAAACAGCCCTTCGGCCGCCTGGACCATGTATTTGGCGACCAGCAGCATGTATTCGCGGAACACCACCGAGGCGAGCGGTTCGTCGGGCTGGATGCCGGCAGAGGGCTGGCCGCCATCGCCCATGGGCTGCGGCGACAGCTGGCGGAAATAGGCCGCGATCCGGTCGGCATAGGCGTCGTCGACCGGCTGATACACCGCGAAGTTGCGGTCGTTTTCCGGCGGCGGCAGATCGGGGCTGGTCCAGCCCAGCACCGGCGGGATCGGGAAGGCGACGCCGGGCAGGGGGTCGGGATCATCCCCCGAGGGCGGGCCCGAGAGGTGGAAATCGACATTGCCGCCCAGGAAGCCGCTCAGATTGTCGAAGCCGAAGCCTTCGGCAAAGGTTTGCGGGCAATCCATCTGTGCGGCCAGCTCGGCCAGATCGCCGGCGGTGAGCGTGGCGCTGATCGGATCCAGCCCCAGCGCCGACACCGCCCAGCGGAACATCGCCTCGGCCAGCAGGGCGAAGGGCGTCTCCGCCTGGTCTTCCGCCCGCGCGGTGGCGGTGAAGGCGGCTTTGCGGCGGGCCTCCAGCGTCTCGGCATCCACCGCCACCGGGCCGTCGATCGCCAGCATCATCACCATCCGCCGGGCCGGATCGGCGGCAGGCGGGGTGCTGCCGCCGGGCCAGGCCACCGTCATATCGGCGATGGTGAAGCCCGGCACCATGCGCAGATCGAGCGTGTGTGGGTTTGCGAAGACCTTCGCATCCGGTGCGAAGTTCAGCCGGTAGACGCCTTCGGCGCAGGGATCGAGGACTGCGGCGGCGGTCTCTGCCAGCACCGCCATCTGGCGGGCGATCGGATGGGTCAGGCCATGGGCGGCGTCGCTGCGCAGCCGGGCGCGGGTCAGCATCCGGGTCATGCGCGCCATGTCGCCGGGCCGTCGGCGGAACCGCTGGCCCTGCCCGCGTGAGGCATTGGCGAGCGGCACCACGCCGATGGCGGCATAGCGGCCGAGGGCAGCCCCGCCCAGAGCCGCAGAATTCCGCTGATCCAGGCTCCGCCCGGACTGATCGGCGGACAGAATCCAGGGCGTGGTCGAGGCCGAGCCGATGGTGAACGAGACGTCGAGGCTGGTCGAGAAAGAGAAGGAGAATTTGACGAACACGATCTTGATCGAGGCATGGACCCGCACGCCCACGCTCATCGCGATCACGGTCGGCCGATAGGCGGCAAGCGTCAGGGTTGCCGAGGCATAGGCTTCGAAGCTGACATCGACCGCGATGACCTTGAAATCGACCTTGCCATAGACCTTGCCGACCAGGGCCGCGGTGCCCTGCGCCCAGTAATACATCGCCTTCGATGCGGCGGCATCGTCGGGGTGGAACCAGGCGAGCACGCCTTCGAACACCACCTCGACCTGCAGATAAAGCCCGGCCTTCAGCGGCCCCTTGTTGAATTCGCGGCCGACACCGACCGCAAGCCCCAGCCCCAGTTCCAGCACGGGGGAGAAGGTGCCGTTGGTGATGGCCGGCACCCGGGTGGAGGTAGCGCCGTTGAGCAGGCCGAAATAGATGCCGCCTTTGCCCAGGAACGGCCCGTATTGCAGACCGAAGGAGACCGAGAAATCCCGCTTGTGCGGGAAGCCCAGATCGACCTTGAAATTGCCGTTGGTGAAGACGTCGACGGTGATGATGCCGAGCGTGATCGCGACCGCGCCGAAATCCAGCTGGCGGAACATGTCCGGCACCTGAAGGCGGGCATGGAACACGCCGATATCGTCGGTGACCTTCTTGTAGAGCAGTTCGAAACTGAAGCCCGACAGCGTGCCGGCCTCGGGCCCCTGCAGCGCGATCAGCACGCCGTAGAGGATGGGATCGTTCATCACCAGCTTGACGGTCGCCGTGCCCATCAGGGTGACGTCCAGACCGATCAGCCACTGGCTGGATTCCTGGAAATGCAGCTGGTTGCCGCTGGGCTGGTCCAGCGGGTTGCGGTTCGGATCATCCACGGGCCGGAGCTGGGCGCGCATCAGCCGGATGACGTCGGCGAGCGAATCCGGCCGGGTCAGCCCTTCCAGCGTGACATGCTGGCCGAAGCCCATATAGCGCAGATCGACCAGCGAATTGCCCTTGCCCGGCACGGCGGGCGGGCTGTCGTTCAGGGCATCCCAGCCCAGCGGCGACATGCCCGGCTCGCGGCCGTAATCCTTGCCGAGGAAATTGCCGGTGATCTCGATATTGACCTGCGGCTCGCCGGTCTTGCGGTCGTAGCGGATGCCGACCGTCTTGATGGTGATGAAGCCGAGGGTGAGATTGATGGCGTAGTTGAGCGTCACCGACTGTTCGGTCGGGTCGATGATCAGCGTGAAACTGCCCAGATTGATGTCGTTCAGGAAGGTCCAGGGCGCCGACAGCCGGTAATTGGCATTGGGGTTGGCCAGCGCCGCGAAGCTTTCGACCATGGCGCCGAGCGTGACGCCCTTCATCTCCACCGTCAGCACCTGATGGCGCTTCGCTCCCTCGCCGGTCCACGAGGTGCGGGCCTCCAGCGAGAAGCGGTCGAGATCCAGCCGGAACAGCCAGGTGAGTTCCTGGGCAAGGAACGAGAAACCCAGCGTGACGATCAGATTGTTGATCTCGAAGGCGCCTTTGACATTGCCCTCGTAGATCATCTCGGGCGCATCGCCCGCCGCGGCGTCGCGCAGGACCACGGCATGCAGCTGCGGGCGGGCGCGGGAGAGGCCGTCGAGGCGGATGCGGTCGCTGATGGCGAGGGCGCCGGTGCCGGCTTTGGGGCGGCGGCGGATATCGGCCTCGGCAATCAGCGACAGTTTCAGGCCCAGGACTTCGGGGTCCCAGCGCACGGCAACTGCGGCGGAGACCGAATAGGGGTTGCCGGTGCCGGTCGAATAGGCGGCCCAAAGCTTCGTGAGCAGCAGGTCGGGCAGCCAGTCCGGCGGGGTTTCGCCGAGGAAGGCGTAGACGAACTCGCCGAGATTGAGTTCGCCCACGGCCAGACCGCCCTGGAAGCTCCAGCTGCCGTCACCCGGATAATACGCCCCGGCAGAGAGGATGGTGGCCTGTTCTCCGTTGACGTTGACGCCGATCATGCCCGACAGACCGCCCCAGATCCGCGCCTGTGACACCGTCACTTCGAAGGTCACGTTGTCCAGCGTGAAAGTGACGTTGCCGATCGGGATCTCCCAGGTGCCATGGGCGGTGAGGGTGGCGCCATAGGTCTGGGTCGGCAGGGTGGCACTCATCGTAATCCGGTCGACGATCAGCGAGGCGTCGACGTCGGGTTGGGTGCCTGGAAAGAACACCGACATGGCCGAGGCAAGGTCGATTTCGATGGCACCGCGGGTCGCGGCATTGACCGACAGGTTCGGCAGGCTGGCGACCACGTCCAGATAGACCGGCTCGCCGTTGCTGCCGGTCACCTCATCGCCCGGCGGCACATTGCCGTCACCGGTCTTGGAGCCGAACCGCATGGTTCCGAACAGGCTCGCGGTCCAGTTGGGGCGGGCGCCATCCCACATCACCAGCCAGCTTGCGCCGAGCTGATCGATGCGCATGAAAGGGATCGGCACGTCCCAGGCCGTGGTCGAGACCAGCGTGGCGCCGGTGAAGGAAATGCCCGTCGGCATCGGGAAGGTGCCGCCGGTGTTGGGGATTCCGAACCGGAGCTGGGAGAGGCCGAAAGCATCGAGGGCCGCCACCCCTGGCGGCAGCGAGAAGGTGTCGGGAGAGGTGCCCGGGAACAGCTGCAGCAGCGCGATGATACCGTCCGACAGCGTCAGCGGCGGATCGATGTTGCCGTCAATGTCCCAGAGTGATTCCGCCTGAAGCAATGGTACGGTCACGGCCACATCATGACGGGTACCGGTATTGACCTGCAGGACGAGGCGCAGCAGGACTGCCGAGATGAGCGCCGGTGGCTCTTCAAGGCTGTAGATGTCGACATAGTTGGTCGTCAGCACCAGATCGAGCGCTTCGACGTTCATCTTCGACCAGGCAGTGTCGGCATCAGGCGCGCTCGCCTGAAGGTCGACCTTGTCGGCAATGGCGGCCTCGGCCCGCGGATCGAACACGCCCGACAGCGCAAGCCGTGTGCTGCCGAGAAGCTGGGCGTAGGGGGCGAGCGGCGTGTCGGTCAGGACGAGCGTGCCCGAGAGGCCGGGACGGGGCGCTGCGGCCGTCCCGTCGTCGACTGCCGTCGCCGTGACCGTCGCCTGTTGTGGTCCAAGGCCCGCCAGCACCGAAGTGCCGAGCATAACGGTGCCGTTCGACCCCGGCACGGGCACGCGGGATGACGGCAGATCGGGGATCAATGTCGTCAGATCGACGAAACCGTCGGTGGTTCTCGCTTCAAGCGACAGGGCCAGCTGGTCACGGCCCGCATCATCGACGGTGCCGGTGAGTATGAGTGTCCAGCCGGTACCATCGGCCCAGCTGGACGTGCCTGTCAGCCGCGCCGTCGACGGCAGGCGCTCTGCCCGC
Organism: Tistrella sp.; assembly: GCF_002684955.1. Taxonomy (NCBI): domain Bacteria; kingdom Pseudomonadati; phylum Pseudomonadota; class Alphaproteobacteria; order Geminicoccales; family Geminicoccaceae; genus Tistrella; species Tistrella sp. The sequence goes on from NZ_NYWI01000060.1 coordinate 31,986, forward strand.
CCGCCCGTAACCGGCAGGACATCGACCCCCAGAACCGCCACCAGCTTACCCATCAACGGCAGGATCGCCGCATCTAGCCTGCCCTGAGCCGCAGCACGCACGAAGGCGTCATAGAGGGTGGCGACGGACATGATGCGGATCTCCTGGCATCAGCGGGACGATATGGATCAGCGAAGGCAGGGAACTCAGGAAGGCGAGGCGGGCAGATCAGACGGCGATGCGCGGTCTGACCCGGCGCGGTGGCGGGATCGGACGGGCGGATCCGATCGTTGATGCCGCGCGGCCTCTGTCGAGGATCTGGCGGGCCAGGATTTGGCGGGATCGTACGAGATGGCCGCGCTCAAGGCCCGGCAGGACATCGCCGACACGTAGCGGGCCGGGTGGTGCGGTGACGGCAGAAATACCGTCACCACCACCACCACCGCCGCCGCCGCTGCCGTCTTCCTCCAGGATCATCGTGGTCGAATCAGTCTGTGGAACACCGATGATCTGTCGGGCGCCGCCTTCGAAGAACCGGGCATCGGTGCCGAAATGGCCCTGGTCATTGATCCAGAACAGCCAGTCGGCCGATTGCAACGGCTTGTCGGGGTCGAGATCGAGGACCGTGGTGTAGACGTTCCGGTCGACCTCTGGGAGCAGGGTCCAGCGCGCCGTATCGGCCTCATAGGCAACGACCCCATGCGGGTCAGGGTATTCGTGAGAGCCTGTATGTTTAGACAGAGCGACCAGGATGGACAGATAGGGATGCTTGTGATGACTGTAATATCCGGCGCTGGCAAAGATGGAATAGGGTAATGTCAGTTCGACGAAGGTATTCAACTCGGCAAGGTCGCTCTTATCACCGATATTCTTGCGCGTCATGGTATCGAGGGAACCATGATGTGGCGCCGACATCATGTAGATATTGGGCAGCGGCGACTGCGTCCACGCCTGCAGAAGAGTATTGGCAAAGTCCAACGTCTCGTAGGTGGCATCGCCTGGGAGGATGAAAGCCGTCTGGCCATACTGAACGACTGCCACGGCCGAACTGCCGTTCTTGATCAGCGCTTGGGATTTCGTGGCGCTCGGCACATTGGACACGATGGTCCGGATCGAGACCGGGCCGAGTGCCATGGTCTCCGTGACGTCACCATTCGCATCGCCATAGTCGCTGGCATTGGTGAGGTAGGAAACGGGGCCGTCGCCTTCGGGCAGAAATTTCGCGAGACGGCCGATGGTCGCCCTGGCCTGCGGGCCCCAATTCGTGCCGCCGAGCTGGATGCGACCGACCTCTAGTGGAATGTTGCGCGTCGCGACCTGATCCAGGAACTCCTTGGTCAGCGTCCAGTGGTCTGTGTCCTGATGGCTGAACAGCACCAGATCCAGCTTCGGAGGCTTGCCTTGGGCCATTTGCAGCTCAAGCGCTTCGATCAGCGTTCGCACTGGCGGGGTAATGCCCAGAACTTCCTTCGACTGGCTGAGACCGCCGCCCGAATTACCGAAGTCGAACAGCGCCATCATCTCGGCCGCATCCTTGTCCGGCCGCGCATAGCGATCAGTATAGAGCCTGAGCAGATGTGCCATGCCCTGGCCGCACCACATGCCGTCCATATAGGCGAGTTCGATGGTCATGCGGCGCCCTCGTCTCTGGTCCGGTCTGGCGTGGGGCGGATCAGGACGCTGGCGCGTCTGACCGGGGCCGTCATGCCATTGCGGCCTTCCGGAGAGGACCGGAAGCGGAGCGGTGCAGATGGCAGGGGCGTGATGACGGTCATGGCCTCCGTCATGTCGCCATTCATGTCATCGTCCTCGCTGATCTCCATCTCCAGCCCGAACACATCGGGGGAGGTATCGGGGACATTGATCAGTGCCTTACAGGCGCCGTAAAAGGTTTCGACATTGGTCACCATCGGATCATCGGGGGTGAGCGTGTAGAACCAGTTTGCGACCGGTACCGGCGTGTTGAGACCCAGTACGGTGGTGTAGAGGTTGGCCATCACTTCCTTCTGCACACGAAATTCCTTGGCCAAGAGGTCGTAATAGACCACGGGGTGGAGAAGGAACGCCCCCGACCCGGCATATTTGATCAGCTTTTTCAGAACGATCGCGTGCGGGTGGCTGTGGCTGTTGGCGATGCCGGCGCTGGTGATGACGCTGTTCGGCTGCGTGAGTTCGGTGAAGCGGATCAACTCGCTCAGATCGGCGTCGTTGTCGGTCGTGCTGCTCTTGGTCATTGTGGCCAGCGCCCCGTGATGAGGGGCGGACATGAGCGAAACCGGCTGAACCGGACTGTTCTTCCAGGCGCTGAGATAGATGTTGATCTGGTTCAGGGTCTCGTAGGTTGCATCCCCGGGCAGGATGATCCGCTCGCCGGCATAGTCGATCACCATGACCGCCGATGTCGCGTTCTTGCGCTCGTTCGACTTCGCCTTGGAGGTGGTGGGCGAATTGGCGATGAGCGTTCGGATCACGATGTCGCCCAGCGCATCTGCCTGGGTCGGCGGTTTACTCGGATTGCTATAGTCCGAAACCAGCGTGTCCCAGTAGGTCAGATCCTTTTTCGGATTTGCGGTATACGTCCCGAGTTCGATCAGTGTGTTGCGTGCCGTGTTACCCCAGTCGCTGCCGGCATAGATGATCTTTCCGACCGTCATCGGAATTTTGCGCAGTTTGACGGCGTCCATCAGGTAGCGAAGCAGCTTCCAGTGATCTTCGTCCTGGTGACTTATCACCACCAGGTCGATGCGTGGTGGCTTGCCGGCCTGTTCCTGGCTTTCCAGGACCTCGCAGACCCTCTCGACCGCCGGTGCCGCAAGCTTCGGCACCAGGGTTTTCGTGATGAACCTGACGGTGGTCCCGAAGTCGAACAGGGCGACCACATCGGGGATATAGTCGTCCTCGTATTCATTGGCCGTCAGCATGTTGGCCATGCCCTGATCGCACCACAGGCACGACATCGTCACCCGCGCGGCGTTCTCGATCCGGAGCAGATGGGCAAGAGTGATGTCCGGCGTGTCTGTCATGCGCTCTCTCCGCCATCCGCCCGGAGTCTGGCGCCGCGCGCCGCGCGTATGGTCGCCCCGGTCCTGTGTGCCGGCGGCGCCTTCCGGCCGGGGCCGGCGAGACGGCCTTCGGTGGCAGCCGACTTGTTTGCGGGCACCTCCTTGCCGTCGTCATAGGCGGCATACCAGCCGAGTTTGGTGTTCGAGGTCTGGTCGGGATTGCCGAAGACGGTGATGTCGTTCTTGCCGGGCGGGAAGGAGAGGCCCAGGACATGCAGCCCGAAATCCCTGAGCCGCATGAGATACTGACGGCCGTGCTGCTCGTCTTCATAGGTGGTGAACTGAATGGTCCGGAAGCCGATATCCAGGATGCCCTGCAGTGGCAGGCTGACGCCCAGCATGTTTTCGATCCCGGGCAGGGCCACGCCGAAATAGATCCCGGGATTGCCCTTGTCGCCGCCGCCGGCACTCCAGGCCGCCAGCAGGCGCACGGTGATGCCCACCGACCCCGCCAGCGCGCCCAGCGTGCCGAGGTCGACCTCGTAGACCAGCCCGTACCAGGGCTGAGTGAGCTTCCCCTGCTGAAGGGGGGCCGAGATCGATACGAAACCCGCGGCCTCGGGCGTGCGGGTAGACGCCTGGCCGGTGGCCGCCGGATCCGGGGTGCCCATCAACCCCGCCAGCCTCAGCGGGAAGCGTGCGAAGAGCGAGTTCGGCCGCGCCCGGCTGTTTGCCGCATTCAGGGTCAGGTCGGCATCCTGGACCGTGAAGGTCACCGCCGTCGGATCGGACAGCGAAAAGCTCATGGTGATGGCATAGTTCGAATAGGCAAGGCCTGCCGCCGATGCGGCATCGGTCGTGTCTGCCTCGGCCGGCAGGTCGATCCCGCCGTCCACAATCGTTCCGGCCGCGGTCAGTGGCGGCCCCCAGCAGAAGGGGTCGAACTTCTCAGGCTCGGCAAAGCGCAGGCGGCCGGCCATCTGGAAGGCCGCGGTGACCGTGGTGTTGCCGGTCTCAGGGTCGGCGGCGCGGGCCGTGACCATGCGCGTCTGATCGACGGCCATTTCCGACAGCTGGCCCAGCTGCAACTGAAACGCCCCTGCCTCGCGCATCGCGAAGACATAGGTGTCGCGCCGGTCGCCGCCGTCGGCCGCTTCCGACTGATAGACGCCGTCCAGGATCAGATTGTTGCCATGGCCGGTGGGGAAGAGCCGGGTCTGGGCGCCGAACACCCGGTTCCCCATCAGCTGCGCCGAGCTGGTGAAACTCGCCAGCCGGCCGTTCTCGAAGCCGACGGTCAGCTGCTGGACCTTGAAGGCGAAGGCGATGTCGCTGGAGAAATACTGGTCGATCGGATTCTGATAGTCGATCAGGCCGAAGGTGGAGGTGGTGTCGAAGCTGAGCGTGCCGTTGTCCGAGGTGAACGAGGTGGCGGTCAGCCCCAGATGATGGGCATAGAAGCCGGCCGGGTCGATGCCGGCGGCCAGCGGCTGCAGCGGTTCGGGCAGGGTGTCGAGCGGAACCTCGACCGACAGCGCCAGCACGCCCGCCCAGTCGGGATCGTCGATCACCTCGACGAAGCGGTCATAGGGCGAGGCGGTGTTCTTCAGCCGGGCGGTGGCGACGCTTTCGCGCGCCGTGCGGATGATGGCCTGAATGTCGCTGCGCGCGGTTTCGGCCTTGCCGTCGTCCGACGATGCCTCGGGCCAGTTCCAGGCGGCGGTGTCGGAAACCAGATCGGCGAGCGTGCGGCCGCTGACGAATTTGAAGATCATCCGCGCGTTTTTCGGCCCCTGGCGATCGGGGGCGGCCCAGTTGCGCGGGCTCATCCGGAACAGCCAGTCGCCGATCACCGGGGTCAGCAGCCCGGCGAAGCGCTGGAAGACCAGGGTTTCTTCGGCGGTGATCGTGCCCGATGTCGCCTGGGTCAGCATCTGGTCGAAGGCGGTTTCGGTGTCGTAGACCGGATAGCCGGCGCGCGAGACCGTGGCCGAGACCTGGTTCCACACCGTGTCCGACACGCCCTTGCCCGGCGGCAGGGCCTTGATCAGGTTCATCGACGCCTGGGTCAGCTGATAGGCGACCGAGCCCGACGCCATCACGGTCGCGGCCGAGCCCAGCACCATGAACAGGCGGTTGGACAGCAGCGCCTGACGGAAGGCGCCGTCGATGGCGGTGAAGCGCAGATCCGGCAGGCCGTCGCTGCTGCCCATATTGCCGATGCCGAGCCAGGCCCAGGGCTGATTGTCGCCGGCATAGCCGATGGCGATACCGGGCGGGGAGACCGCCGGGGTTACCGTGCCGGCCAGGGCGGTTGCGGCATCCGCGGCCCTTGCCACATTCCATTGCGTGCCGGTGGCGAGCCCGATCCGCCGGCGGCGTTCGGGCGCGATGCCGCGCGCCTCGATGTCGCGCGCGAAAACCGCATCTTCCGCGGCAAGCCCGGCATAGCCGACCATGGGGAAGGCGGGGGCGGGATCGTCGGTCACCAGATCGGTGGCGGCCATTTCCAGATAGGACAGAAAGCCCGAATAGCCGCCGGCATAGAAGGGCGCATCCTCGGGCTGGGCGTATTAGCGCGGCGCGCTGCCGGCCGAAATCCAGCTCCAGGCGGTGGTGCCCAGATCGGTCAGGGCCGGCGGTGCCGGCGCATCGTCCTGGGTGAGCACCGGCGCCTCGTCCTCGGCGCGGGCGGGCGGGGCATAGGCGGCGCGGCCGGCGCGGAAGCTCAACACATTGCCGTCGGCCGTGTTCAGCCCGACATAATCGAGCCCGGTGGTGCCGCAGAGCACGCGCACCGCCGGGGCGGCGGCGGCGATGTCTTCCGACAGCTGCGCCGTCGCCAGCTGGCCGCCCTGGTCCAGCCCCAGCAGGGTGAAATCACCGTCCGGCGTCAGGTAATACGCAACCGGCACATCGCCCGGGGCGCCGCCGATGGCGCCGGTGGTCAGCGGCTGCACCGCCAGCACGAAACCGGGCTGGGTCTGGCTGGCGATCTGCACCGGTTTCAGCTGCACGCCATAGCCGAGGGCGGTGACATAGCCGCTGTCGAAAACCGGCGCGTCGCCCGATGCCGTGGTGCCGAAAGGGGCAAGGCCGAACCGGGTGCGGGCGGGATCGAGCGGTGCCAGCGGGTCGAAGGCGCAATAGAGCGTCACCGCCGCGCGCTGGCGCAGCGGCACCACCTGCAGGCTGCGCACCGCCCCGGTCGGCACCGGCGGTGCCCCGATCGGCAGCATCTCGGCCATTTCGGGGGCGAAGAAGCGCAGGCTGGCGCCCATGGCGGTCAGCACCGGCACCGCGCCCTCGCCCGCCTCATCTGTGGCCGGGGCCGGCAGATCCAGCGTCCAGACCAGCGCGCCCGGCCGGAGCGGGTTGTAGCTGATGCCCCAGAGGTTCTGCGTGGCGGCAAGGCTGGCATCGCCCGCCAGCAGGGTAAGGGCGGTGCCGTCATGAACCCGGAACAGCCAGCTCTGATCGCCGGAGGCCTGTTCCACCATCACCCGGCCGCCGGCCGGCGCCACCACGATGATGCCGCCGGCATCGAAGGTCTGGCCGCCGGTGACGGAGGTGACGTCGCCGCTGCGGGCCATGTCGACGGCAGACCCGGTCCAGCCGTAAACGCCCAGCGCCACGCCCGCGATCCACAGGAAACGCGGGCCCCGGGCCGGCGGCAGCAGGGTGAGAAAGGCCTGAAGCGGGCCGGCGAACCCGGCCGGGTCGGCGGGCGCCTGGTCCAGCCAGAACCACAGCCCCCGGGCATCGGTCCAGCTGGTGGACAGCGTGATGCTGTCGCCGAACCCCGCGGCATCCGAGGCAAGGAACCCCGCCCGGTTGCCGCCATCCGTCAGCCAGTAGAGCGGCGAGCCCGCGGCCGCCCGGCTGAAGGCGGGCTCTGCCCCGCCGCTCATGCGGCACCTGCGGGCGGGGTGCCGATCTCGATCCGGTCGCCGGCCATCAGCGGCAGGGCGGTCATCGCGGCATTCGCCGCGGGCGCCCAGTCGACCCTGAGCGGCTGGCCGCCGCCGGCATTGTAGCTGGCGGGCGTGCCGGCGGGCGACGGGCCGGTGCCGCGGGTCAGGCGGATGCCGGTCAGCGGCAGGCCCACCGTCGCCGGCTCCTGCGCGCGGGGGGCCAGCACATCGCCCAGCGTCGTGCCCAGCGGCACCAGCTGTTCCACCCCGTTCACCAGGATGCGGATCTCGGCCACCAGCGTGGTGCGGCCGCGGAAATAAAGCACCGCCGCCCGGGCGCTGGCATCGGTGCCGTTATGCGCGGCTTCGGTCGCCGCCTCCAGATCCGACAGTTTCGAGGCGGCGAGCAGCACCGCATTCAGTTCCGGATAGGGCGTGCCCGGCTGGGCGCAGGACGGGAAGGCCTGGGGATAGACCAGGCGGAGCAGCGGCTGCTGCATGGTCGACCAGCCGGTATCGATCAACCCGCCGGCACCGGCGACCTTGCGGTTCGACGGCAGCGGCCGCGGCACCGTGGTGCCGCCCTGGCTGGTGACCAGGCCCACGAATTCATCCAGCACCGTGCAGGTGACGCCGTTCTTCACGATCCGCCCCACCTGCCAGCGGGCGACGCCAGAGGTCACGAAGCCGTTCAGATAGGCCTGATCGGGGGATCCGGCCGGCATGGTGGTATAGGCTTCGAATTCCGCGCGCAGCACCATGCCCGGCAGCAGATCGACATGGCCGTTGACCGGGTCGAAGCTGTAGCCGAAGAGCAGGGTTTCGGCGAAGGTCTGCGGCATGGCGCGGGCAATCGCCGCCTGCACCGTCTGGATGGCGAGCGGGGTGGCGGTCGCCGTTTCCAGCGCCGTCAGGAAACTGTTCCAGGCGGTCACCAGCGGCTGGCGCACCGCCTCGGCGGTGAAGGTCCAGGGCAGGGCGTCCGGATCGCCGGCGATGGTCAGGGCATAGGTATAGGGGGCCGTGCCCTCGACGATCGCGAAGGGGGCGACCGCCGGCAGATCGGCCGCGGCCGGCGGGGTGGTGAACAGCTGCGGCAGGCCGATGGTGATCTGATAGGCGGTCATCGCCGGCGCGGTCGCGGGAATGATCGCGGCCGCGGTGTCCTGGGCGAAGGTGGGGTAAAGACCGGCCGTGAAGAGCTGGGCTGCCGCCGCGGGGCCGGTGGTGACGCCGCTGATCGCCTGAACGCTGAGCGTCGGGTTCTGATCGCTGGCATAGGCGATGCCGACCTGGAGTGCGGTCGCCGTGGTCAGCACGCCGGTGGAGTTCGGAATGCCGGTCACCAGATAGGCCGACGCCCCGGCCACCGCCTGCCAGGACAGCGTGGCGGTGGCACCGTCATAGGCGATGGCAAGGCCCGCGGGTGCGATGTCGGCGAGCGGGGTGAACGTGCTCCAGGGCCCCTTGACGGTGGCATTGGACCGCGTCGCCCGGCCGCGCACGGTATAGCTCGCCGGATCGGCGAGGGCGGCGGCGGGGATGGTGACGGTGGTGGTGGCGCTGGTCAGGCTCTGGCTGAGCGTGCCGTTCTTCCACAGCTCCAGCGCATAGCCGTCCTCGCCCTGGCCCGCAGCGCTGAGGGTGACGGCGACGTCGCCGCCGGCGGCGGGGAAGGCGATGCCGGTCACGGCGACCGCCTCGCTGATCAGCGCCAGTGCGACCGAGCCCGGCCCGGTGGTGCTGCCCGTGGCGCCGGAGCCGATGGGGGGGACGACCAGAGACGGCGCGGCACCCTGGGCGCCGGCCGGCAGCTGCGGCACGGACAGGCTGCCGGTCCCGCCGCTGAAGGTGCCCGAGGCCATGACGCCCAGGCCCGAGACACTATGGCCCGAGACCAGATCCAGCCGATAGCCGGTGACGCCGGTATCGGTGACGGTGTTCCAGCTGGCCGTGACCACGCCGCCATCCAGCGTGGCGCCGGTCAGCGCCGCGGCCGAGGTCAGCACCGGCAGGCCGGTGGTGGTATAGGGGCCGGTGGACGAGCCGCGGCAGGCGGCGGCGATCACCGTATAGGCGGCGCCGATGGTCAGGCCCGCGGGGCCGACGCTGTGGCTGAGCCCCGTGCCCGAGGCCTGGCCCCCCGCAACCGGCTGGCCGTCGGCGCCGAGCAGGTTGATCGCCGAGCCGCTGATCGCCGGGCTGCCCGCCGGGGGCGTGATGGTGACGCTGATCGTCCGGTCGGTGCCCGAGGCGGTGGTGACGACGTCGAGCGTGGGCGAGAGCAGCACCAGCCCCATCGACGCGCCGTCGGGCCCGGTTGCGACACCGGCGGTCTGCGACGACAGCGCCGCCGTCACCGCATAGTCATGAGCCAGATCGGCGGCGATGCCGAAGCCTGCGGTCATCGTCCAGGTCCGGGTGCCGGTCAGCGTGCCGGCCAGCGGCGCGGTGGTGGCGACCACCCGGCCCGCCTGCACCAGGCTGGCGACGAACCAGACATCGCCGCTGTCGGGCAGACCGGCGCCCGACACCGTGATCAGCGTGTTGACGGTATCGAGCGGTGTCGTCACCGCCACCGCGCTGACATCGGGGCGGGCATAGAGCACCGTGGCCGGATCGCTGACCGGGCCGCTTGAGATGTCGAAGACCGGCGTGACCTTCACGGTCCAGCTGCCGCCGGCCGTGCGCAGATTGGGGGCGACCACGAATTGCGCGACGGTGCCCGAGGTGACCGAGGCGACCTGCGACCCGCCGCCGGTGGTCAGCCGGATCTGGGTCTGGCCGGCCGGCATGGCCGAGGCGGCCGCCGTCCAGCCCACCGACAGGGTGATGCCGTCATAGGCGGTGGTGATGTTGGTGACCGGCACAAACAGCAGGGGCGCCCGGTCGGAGATGATGGTCGGATCACTCTGAACGGCGACCTGGACGTAATACATCGTGGTCTGGGCGTTCATGTCCTCGCCCGCCGTCCAGGTGCCGCCACTGGGCGTCATGCCCGATGCGGTGCCGGTGACGGCTGTCCCGCCGGCGGTCGTCACGATGATCGTGAACGGGCCGGTATATCCCTGCTGGATAAGCCAGGCCAGGGAGAAGACCGGGCGGGTGCCGCCGGTGGTGCAGGAAACCGACGAGATGACCGGCGCGGCCGGCGTGGTGGCGGTGGACATGCGCTCTTCCCCCGATGCAGAAGCCCGCGCACCCCGCAGGCCCCCATGGGACCGGCGGGATGCGTCGTCGTCCGTCGTGATCTGTGGGTTGGGATCAGCCGTCGATGCGGGCGATCGGCGCCAGGCCGGCGGCGATCCGGCGGGCGTTGGTCACGTCCAGCCGCCAGTCGTCGCCCAGGGTCTGGCCCAGAATCTCGACCGGGTCGGGCAGATCGGCCGGCAGCGCCGCGCGGGCGGCATGCACCGCCTGCATGCGGTTGTCGCCCACCAGAATGCCGCCGGCGATGAAGCCGGTGATGGCGTCGTCGTCGATATCGGCCAGGCTTTCGGCCCCGTCGGGCAGCAGATCCAGGTTGAAGACCTGGCCGTCATGGGACACCCGCTCGACCAGCACCACCCGCGCGGGGCCGTGATCGGTGGTGACGACGGCGCCGGTCTCCAGCGCCTCGGCCAGGATCACGCCCGCGGTGGTCGGCACCGGGTGGTTGTGGGTCAGCAGCACCTCGCCGCCGCCCTCGGTCACCACGCGGACCATGGGCTTGTCTTCGGTGCCGCGCCAGACTTCGGCGATGCGCAGGCTGCCGCCCAAGCCGTCGGCCACCCGTTCGCCCGCGGTCAGGCTCTCGATCGGCCGGGTCGTGCCGTCGGCCAGCTGCACCAGGCTGCCGGCGGCCACGCAGCCCCAGACGAACTGGATCGGCGCGGTCACGCCGATATTGGCCGGCGGCGTGCCAAGGCCCAGCGGCACGCTCGTCACCCGGATGAAGGCGTTCTCGCCGGTCGACAGGCTGAAGTTCAGCAGGAAGTCGAGATCGATGGTCTGGCCCTGATCCCAGGGCGCGCCCTGCAGCCAGTCGGGGCCGATCGCCCAGCTGATCGCGCCGCCGGCCCCGGTGCACAGCCCCGGAATGGCATCCGACGGGAAGGCGATCGCCGCACCATCGCCCTGGCCCGAGCGGCGGAACAGGATGCAGCTGCCGTTGAAATTCGGGTTCTGGGCGACGGTATAGCCCTGAAGCAGGGTCGCCGAACCATTGACCGCCAGGCCCACGATCGGCTTCGAGCCGTCATTGCCGTACTGGTAATAATAGTCGCAATCGCCGACCTGGTTGTCGGTGCGGTTCAGGCCGACCTTGATGTAGTCGCGGGTGGGGTGCGAATTGTGGTTCGGGTCGACCACGGTCAGGGTGTCGATCGCGTCCACGCCGCGCAGATCGGCGGTGGCGACCACGGTTTCCAGGGCATTGGCGCCGGCCGGCAGATAGGCCGCCGACAGCGTGGCCGTCACATCCAGCTTGCCGTCGACCACCGAGGCGCCGGAGGTGAGTTCCACCACCTGGGTGGTGCTGTTGTACTGCTGCGGGATCGAGCTGCTGCCGATCTGCTGACCGGTATGGTTGTCGACCAGGATGAGGTTGAGCGCGGTGACCGTCGAGATGCCGGTCAGCGTCACGATGCCCTGGGCCGAAACCTGGTTGCTGTTCGGCTCCACCCCCAGATAGGTCAGCGTCACCGCCGGCACCCAGCTGCCCGGCTGGGGATCGTCCATCTCCAGAAGCGTGGCCTTGCGGGGCCCGCCGGTGGCGGTGTGATGGGCCTCCGTCAGCTTGATCAGCCGGCGGGTGCTGGGGAAGTGGCGCTCCAGATAGTCATCGCCGCCGAAGCGGTCCAGGATGAACTGCCGATGCGTCTCGTTGCGCATGTCGAGCGACATCACGCCGTTGGGGGTGGCCGCGGCTTCGCGGGTCACCGTCTGGAAAACATCGGCCTCTGCCTTGCTCATCGGGCTTGCCAGCCTGCCGAAGCGGTCGACCCCGATATCCGTCATGCGCCTTTTCATGATCCGATCCCCTTCCCCTCATGTCCTTGATCCGGGAATAAGCGAAACCGTTCACGCCTCTGGGAGAGACGTGTCTGCCGGTATGCTCGTTCCCACTTTCAGGATTATTGCGTGAAAGGTTAGATTTGAGCCGAAAGGGTGTCAATGACCGTTCTTTGAAAACCAACGGTCGTTAATCTGCTGCATAATGCGATGGACAGGCGCCGTGAAGGTGTGCTGCCGGTCAACGCCGATTGGCGAGATGCGCCCGGAACGCGAAGGCGGCGCCGGCAAGGGAGACCAGGCCGAACACCGCGAAGGTGGCGGCATAGCTGCCGGTCAGCCCCTGGGCGGCGCTGAAACCGGCCGGGCCGATCACCACGCCCCCGAAGGTGAGGATCAGCACGCCGCCGGTGACGGCACCGACCAGCCCGGTGGGCGCCCGGCGGGCGGCTTCCGCCAGCATCACGCCATTCCAACCATTAGTTGTGTTACCAATCAGACAAAGCAGGGCCAGTTGCACCCCCGGTCCGGCCGCCGCGGCCGGGCCGATGGCGAGCGCGCCGGCGCCCGAGATGGCGCCCACGATGGCGAGCACCAGGAAACCGGCCCCCAGCCGGTCGGCCAGGAACCCCCAGATCACCCGGCCGAGCGCGCCCGAGGCCTGGATCAGCGCCAGCGCGCTGCCGGCGGCCACCGGCGACCAGCCGTGTTCCGTGACCAGCATCACCACGGTGAAGGTGGAGAGCGACAGCTGGAGCATGGAATAGAGCAGGCCCAGGAGCCCCAGCGCCCTGAGCGGCGCCTCCCGCAGCGTCAGGCGCGGGCCCTGCATCCAGTCCTGCGCGATCCGGGCCCCCGGCTCGCGATCGCCGTCCCAGGCCGGGCGCAGCCGCTGCAACACCAGGATGAGCGCAAGCGGCGCGAGCGCGGCCAGCCACAGCCCCGACTGCCAGCCCAGCGCCACGGCCATCGCCGGGAAGGCGAGCCCCGCCGTCACGCCCCCCAGCGGCACGCCGGCCTGTTTGAGCGAAAACACCGTGTTGCGCCGCCCTTCGGGCGTTACCCGGATCAGGATCTGAGAGGCGGCGGGGTTGTTGAGCCCATAGCCGAAGCCGGCGATCAGGGCGGCCGCCGCCATCAGGGGCAGGCTGCCCGACCCGAAGGCGGGCAGGGCGATCACGAAGGTCGCCATGCTGATCTGCGAGGCCCGGGCCGGACCGAAGCGGCGCACGATGCCGCCCGCCATCACCGAGGTGATGGCAGCCGCCAGATAGACCAGGCTGACCTGGAAACCGACCAGAGACGGCGCGACGCCAAGGGCAGCCCCGGCGATGGGTGCGATGGTCGACAGCGCCAGCGCGCCCCCGGTCGAGACCATCTGCACCGCCATGGTTACCAGCAGCGCGGTCAGAAGCCGCGGCGGCCCTGGAATATCGGCAGGTGTGGAAGGGTGGGGGTTGTCGGCTTGGGCCATGGGGCGGATCCGTTCGGTCTGGTGGTCCCGAATTGTACGGACAAATTATCGGCCGGGGCCAGGCGTTTTCCTGCAAGGGTGTCCTGCGGCCATCGTCATAAAGGTTTCACGAGCGCGGCGCTCATATTTCCTATATTCCGGAATCATGGAAAATGAACTCGCCGCCTATGCCTTCGCCACGCTCGGCCATCCGGGACGTCTCGCGGTCTTCCGCCTGCTGATGCGCTTCGCACCGCAGGGGGTGCGGCCGACCGAGATCGCGGCGGCGCTGGGCCTGAAACAGAACACGCTTTCCCACCACCTGGCCGATCTGGCGGGTGTGGGGCTGATCACGGCCGAACGCCGGGGCCGGTCGCTGCTCTATGCGGTGGATCTGGCCGCGACCGAGCGGCTGATCGGCTATCTGGCGCTCGATCTGGGGCGCGCCCGCCCGGATCTGCTCGGCTCCATTCTGGGGCCTCAAAAGGACACCCCCGCGATGCGCGATGCCGGCTTCAACGTGTTGTTCATCTGTTCGGCCAATTCCGCCCGCTCGATCATGGCCGAGGTGCTGTTGCGTGATCTGGGTGGCGGCCGGTTCACCGCCTTTTCGGCCGGCACCGGCGGCGACGGCCGGCTGAACCCGGCGGCGCTGGAGGTTCTGGCCCGCAACGGCCACGACATTTCGGGGCTGCGATCGAAGCCCGTCGCTGAATTCCAGGCAGCCGGGGCCCCGGTGATGGATTTCGTCTTCACCGTCTGCGACACGGCGGCCGCCGAGGACTGCCCGTCCTGGCCGGGCCGGCCGATCACCGGCCATTGGGGCCTGCCCGACCCGGTGAAGGCGCAGGGTACCGAGAGCGAAAAGGCACTCGCCTTCGCCCGCACCTATGGCGCCCTGCGCCGACGCATCGCCATCTTTACGGCACTCCCCTTCGCGGCGCTCGACCGGCTGGCCCTGCAGGGCCGGGTGGATCGCATCGCCGCCGAGGCTGCGACCAGTGACGAGGTCTGACCCGATGTCTCCCCGCATCGCCCTCAACGGCCTCGGCCGGATCGGCAAGCTGGTGTTGCGCCGCCTGATCGATACCGGCGCCGGTGGCGATATCGTCCTTCTGAACGATGCCGCGGGCGATGCCGCCCAGCATGCGCTGCTGATGGAATTCGACAGCGTCCACGGCCGCTGGCCGACGTCGGTGCAGGTGGCGGACGGCGCCCTGATCCTGGGCGGCCACCGGGTCCGCCTCACCCACGAGAAGACCATTGCGGCGCTGCCGCTCGATGGCGTGGATCTGGTGATCGACTGCACTGGCGTGTTCAAGACCGCCGCGGCACTGGCGCCCTATCATGCCGCGGGCGTGAAGACGGTGGTGGTCAGCGCGCCGGTGAAGGATGGCGGCGCGCTCAACCTGGTCTACGGGGTCAATCACGGGCTTTATGATCCGGCCGCGCACCGCCTGGTGACGGCGGCATCCTGCACCACCAACTGTCTGGCGCCGGTGGTGAAGGTGATCCACGAGGGCATCGGCATCCGCCATGGCGCGATCACCACCATCCACGACGTCACCAACACCCAGACCATGGTCGACCGGCCGGCAAAGGACATGCGCCGGGCGCGCTCGGCGCTGATGAACCTGATCCCGACCACGACCGGCAGCGCCACCGCCATCGGGCTGATCTACCCCGAACTCGCCGGGCGGCTCGACGGTCATGCGGTGCGGGTGCCGCTGCTCAACGCCTCGATCATCGACTGCGTGTTCGAGGTGGCGCGGCAGACGAGCGTGGCCGAGGTGAATGCGCTGTTCGAGGCGGCGGCCGCGGGCTCGCTCGCCGGCATTCTGGGTTATGAGACCCGGCCGCTGGTCTCGGCGGATTTCGTCAACGATCCGCGCTCGGCGATCGTCGATGCCCCCTCGACCCTGGTTGTCGGCGGCACCCAGGTGAAGATCTATGCCTGGTACGACAATGAATGGGCCTATGCCTGCCGGATGGCCGATATCGTGAGCATGGTGGCCGGCAGATGGTGAAGCAGGCAGCCCCCGCCAACCCCTTGCGCGCCTATGCCGCCGTCACCGCCGCCTATTGGGCCTTCATGCTGTCCGATGGCGCGCTGCGCATGCTGGTGCTGCTGCATTTCAACGCGCTGGGCTTCACGCCGGTGCAGCTCGCCTGGCTGTTCCTGCTCTATGAACTGGCGGGGATCGCCACCAATCTGGCCGCGGGCTGGCTGGCGGCGCGGTTCGGGCTGGCGGCGACGCTTTATGGCGGGCTGGGCCTGCAGATCGCGGCACTTGCTGCCCTCACCCGGCTCGATCCGGGCTGGGGCCTGGCGGCTTCGGTCGCCTTCGTCATGGCGGTGCAGGGCGCATCGGGTGTCGCCAAGGATCTCGCCAAGATGTCGTCCAAATCGGCGGTCAAGCTGCTGGCGCCGGCGACGGGTGGCGGGCTGTTCCGCTGGGTGGCGCTGCTGACGGGCTCGAAGAACGCGGTCAAGGGGCTGGGCTTCTTCCTGGGCGCCGCCCTGCTGGCGCTGGCGGGTTTCGAGGCCGCACTCTGGGCCATGGCGGCGGTTCTGGCGGTGATCCTGGCGGCCGTGATCCTGTTCCTGCCCGCAGGGCTGCCGGGGCGGATCAAGGCATCCGAAAGCTGGTCCGGCTGGCGGTCGAAGGATGCACGGATCAACCGGCTGTCGCTGGCGCGGATGTTCCTGTTCGGCGCCCGCGATGTCTGGTTCGTGGTCGGCATCCCCGTCTATTTCCAGGCCGTGCTGTCGGACGGCACGGCCGAGGGGCGGCGCGAGGCTTTCTTCATCGTCGGCGGCTTCATGGCGGTCTGGATCATCGCCTATGGTCTGGTTCAGGCGCTGGCGCCGCGCATCCTGAAGGCCGCCGGCCGGCCGGAGCGGGAAATCCTGCGCAAGGCGGTCCTCTGGGCGGGGCTGCTGGTGCCGGTCCCGCTCTCCCTCGCCGCGATGGTCTGGCTGGCGGGGGATCCGGCGCCCTGGCTCACCCTGCTGCTGGTCGCAGGACTGCTGGTCTTCGGCTTCGTCTTCGCGGTCAATTCCTCGGTCCATTCCTATCTGATCCTGGCCTTCGGCGATGCCCGGCGGATCACCCGCGATGTCGGCTTCTATTACATGGCCAATGCCGCCGGCCGGCTGATCGGCACCCTGCTGTCAGGGGTGAGCTATCAGCTGGGCGGGCTTGGCCTCTGTCTTGCGACCGCAGGTCTCATGGCCCTGTTCAGCTGGCTGGCCGCCCGCCGGATCTGACGCAAAACCAGCGCTCCATGTTGCGTTATGCAGCGTGCTAGACTTGCGGCATGACAACGGCCGGGCAACACGGCCGGGATCACCGGAGGAACGTCTGATGAGCGTGAACGCGCAGGAATTCGGCCCCAGGGTGCAGGCCCTGCTGGACCAGGCGGCCGCGGCCGGCGATGTGCCGGGTGTGGCGGTGGCGATCGGCGATGCCGACGGCCAGATTTTCGAGGCGGCGGCCGGCACCCGCACCGCCGGTGGCGACCAGGCGATGACGCCCGACACCGTGGTCTGGATCGCCTCGATGACCAAGGCGGTCACCGGCACCGCCGCCATGCAGCAGGTGGAGCGCGGGGCGCTGTCGCTCGACGGCCCCGCCGCCGATGTCCTGCCCGAACTCGGCCGGGTCCAGGTGCTGGACGGGTTCGATGAGGCCGGCAATCCCCGGCTGCGCGCCCCGCGCGTCCCGGTGACGCTCCGCCATCTGCTGACCCACACCTCCGGCTTTTCCTACGACTTCTGGAACGCCGATGTGGTGCGCTGCCAGGAGGTGATGGGCCTGCCGCCGGTGGTCAGCTGCCAGCTGGCGGCGCTCGACGTGCCGCTGATGGCAGATCCGGGGACGCATTGGGATTATGGCGTCGGCATCGATTTCGCCGGTCGCATGGTCGAGGCGGTGACCGGCCGCCGGCTGGGCGCGTATCTGGCCGAAGAGGTGCTGGGGCCGCTGGGCATGACCGACACCGCCTTCCGCATCCGCGACGACATGCGCGCCCGGCTGGCGCCGATCCATGCCCGCGGGGCCGATGGCGGGCTGACCGCCACCGACCTCGAAATCCCGCAGGAGCCGGAATTCGAAATGGGCGGCGGCGGGCTTTACGGCACGGTGCGCGACTATCTGCGCTTCTGCCGCCTGTTCCTGAACCAGGGCCGCGCCGATGGCGGGGGTCAGGTTCTGAAGCCCGAAACCGTCGCGCAGATGAGCCGCAACGCCATGGGCGATCTCCGCGTTCGCCCGCTCAAGGCCGTGCTCCACGACCTGACCAATGATGCCGAGTTCTTCCCCGGCCTGCCCAAAAGCTGGGGCCTCAGCTTCATGATCAACGAGGAAGACGCCCCCACCGGCCGCCCGGCCGGCTCCCTCGCCTGGGCGGGGCTCGCCAACAGCTATTACTGGATCGACCCCAAAACCGGCATCGCCGGGGTCTATGCGACCCAGATCCTGCCTTTTGCGGATGTGAAATCGCTGCCGCTTTATCTGGCGGTGGAGGGGGCGGTTTACGGGCGGTGAGGGCGCGCCTTCCTGACGACGGCACCGCCGGATTGCGCGTAACGGTCGGGTAGGGGCGAAGATATACGATCGTGTTCTTCATGCCGTCTTTTGGTAAGACAAGGCAGGCAGCCGGACGCCGGCTGTCTGCCGGCTGCATCCGTGCCGGCGTACCCCCCCCGGCAGGGAGACTGCGAAGATGTCTGACCACATGATCGTCTCCGACGCCAAAGACGCGTCCGCCGAGGATCGCGAGATCTGGGTGAAGCCGGTGGCGCGAACCCGGAATCTGGCCGCCGCGGAGCTCGGTCCCACCGGGAGCACAGATTTTTCCGCGAGCTCCTGATTGAAAAGTTGTCTGCCGTTTCAAAGTCTGGCGTCCCTGCGATGAACTCGGGAACACCACGGCCATGACCGATCGCAACGACGCGACCGTGCAGTTCATGCGCGCCAGTTTCGACGGCTTCATGGCCGGCCGGGGCACCTATCATGTGTCCTGGCTGGGCCATGAGACGATCAAATATCCCACCGACCTGATCATGTATCAGGAACTGATCTGCCGGCGCCGGCCGGCGCTGATCGTGGAGACCGGCAGTTTCAAGGGCGGCAGTGCGCTGTTCCTGGCGTCGGTCTGCGATCTGATCGGCGTGGGGGAGGTGATCAGCATCGATGTCCGCAATGACGAGCGGCGGGCGGTGCTGCCGGTTCACCCGCGCATCACCTTCCTCGCCGGCAGTTCGACGGCGCCCGAGATGGTGCAGGCGGTCCATGACCGCGCCGCGTCCCTCGGCCCCGATGCCGAGGTGATGGTGATCCTGGACAGCGATCACCGGCTGCTGCATGTGCTGGCGGAGCTGGAAGCCTATGCCGGGCTGGTCCGGCCGGGCGGCTATCTGATCGTCGAGGACGGCCATGTCAACGGCCGGCCTAACTGGCCCGATTACGGGCCGGGGCCGAGCGAGGCGATCGCCTTCTTCCTGCCCCGGCATCCGGAGTTCGAAGTCGACCCGGCCTGCGAGCGCTTCATGATGACGCTCAACCCCGGCGGCTATCTCCGCCGCCGCGACGATCCGGCGTGATGAGCCCGACCCGGCTATATCTGGATCTGCTGAAGCAGGTGCTGCTCAACCAGACCGGGCTTGAGGCGGAGCTGCGCCTTGCCCATGTCGCGGCCTGCCATGCGGCCGGGACCGAGCCCGACCCCCGCCATCTGCGTGACATCCGCTTCACCGAGGCAGAGGCCTTCGCGGCGGCGGCCGCGCGGCGGGATGACGGGCGCTGGACGGCGGCCGATCGGGCGGGTTTGGGGCTTGCCTATACCATGACCGGCCGCCAGCGGCTGGATCATCTGGAAGCCTGCCTGGATGACATCCGCACCGGGGGTGTGCGGGGGGATCTGATCGAAACCGGGGTCTGGCGGGGCGGGTGCGGCATCTTCATGCGCGGCTATCTGGCGGTGCATGCCATGGCCGATCGCCGGGTCTGGCTGGCCGACAGCTTTGCCGGCGTGCCGGCGCCGTCGCATGCCATCGATGCCGGCGACACCCTGTTCCGGCAGGACGACCTGCTCGCGATCTCGCGGCCGCTGGTCGAAGACGCCTTCCGCCGCTTCGATCTGCTCGACGATCGGGTCCGCTTCGTCGAGGGGCTGTTCGAAGAGACGCTGCCCGGGCTGGAGACGGGGCCGCTGGCCCTGCTGCGCCTGGATGGCGATCTCTTCACCTCCACCCGCGCCGCCCTGGAGGCACTGTACGACCGCGTGGTGCCGGGCGGCTGGATCATCATCGACGATTACGGCGCCGTGCAGGGCTGCCGGATCGCCACCGACATGTTCCGGCATGTCCGCGGCATCACCACGCCGCTCGACCGGGTCGACTGGACCTGCGTCGCCTGGCGCAAGAGCTGAACGGAACCATCATGACCCAGCCCGGCCCCACCTCGTCGGTTCTCTCGCCCGAAACCCTGGTCCGCATCCGCCCCGGCATCCTGACTGCCGAGATGGATGGCGAGACGGTTCTGCTCGATGCCGAGAGCGGGGCCTATTCGGCGCTGGGCAGCACCGGCAGCCGGATTGCGGCGCTGATCGCCGAGCCGGTCTCGCTGGGGGATCTCTGCCGCCGGCTGACCGCGATCTATGC
Source organism: Tistrella sp. (assembly GCF_002684955.1). Taxonomy (NCBI): domain Bacteria; kingdom Pseudomonadati; phylum Pseudomonadota; class Alphaproteobacteria; order Geminicoccales; family Geminicoccaceae; genus Tistrella; species Tistrella sp. The sequence goes on from NZ_NYWI01000060.1 coordinate 51,993, forward strand.
CGTCGACCCCGAAACCTGCCTGGCCGACGTCACCCCCTTCCTTGAAGGGCTGATCGGCGACGGGCTGGTCGACATCGCCGGCTGAACCGGCCCCGAATGGCCTGGTTCCATACCGCCGCCGGGCTGGTGATCGCATCCGACCGCCCCCTGCCGGCGGCGGCCCTGCCCGCAGCCGTCACCGCCGACCTCGCCACCGCCGACCTCATCATGGCCGATGCGGCCGATCCGCCCGGGATCGGGCGCGACGGAGATGCATCCGGGCCGAACTGGTGCATCCGCCGCTGGAGCGGGGAAGGCGGGCTCTGGATGATCCACGAGCCCGATGGCCGGGCGGTGTGGATGACGCGTCCGGACCGGCTGAACGTCTATGCGCCCGACCCGGTGTTGCGGGATCTGGCCTGGATGACCGCCGCCACCTCGGGGCTTGCCGCCGCCCTGCTGCTGCGCGGCCGGCTGCCGCTCCATGCTGCCGCCGTGGTGGTGGAGGGGCGGGCGGTGCTGATCGCGGGCGCCAGCGGCCGGGGCAAATCCACCCTTGCGGCGGCGCTTATGCGGGCCGGCGGGCAGGTGATCGCCGACGACATGGTTTCGCCCATGGTCACCGGTGGCCGGGTGGTGGCGGCACCGGTTCTGCCGCGGCTGCGCCTGATGGCCGATGCCGCCGGGCATTTCGGCCTGACGGGGCCGGTCGCGCCGGATGGCAAGATCCTGGTGACGCCCGCTGCCGACCCGCCCCCCGATCCGGTTCCGGTGGCGGCGCTGCTTCTGCTGGGCGACAGATGCGATGGCCCCGTCCGGTTGAGCCGGCTTGCCGCCCTGGCGGCGGTGCCGGCGATCCGCGGGCAGATCACCGGCGGGGCCGCGACACTGCCCCTCTATGATCGGACCGCGGCGTTTTCGACCGCCTTGCTGGATCTGGCGTGCCATATGCCCGTGCTCACCCTCTCTCTGCCCGAGGGATTTGGCCGGCTGGAGGAGGTGAACCGGACACTGCCGGCGCTGATCGACCAGATGCAGGCCGTATGCTGACCGGGGCCGCCGCGCTGATGGCCGAAGGCCGCCGCCGCGCGCTGGCCGGCGGGCTGGAAGAGGGGGCCGAATTGCTGCGCCGTGCCCTGGCGATCGACCCCGCACCGCCGGTACGGGAGGCGCTGGCCCGTATCCTGGTCTGGCTCCGGTGCTTCGACGAGGCGGGAGAGCTGGTCACGGCCGGGCTTGTGTATCACCCCGCTCATCCGGGGTTGCGGGCGCTGGCCGGTGACGAGGCCATCCGCCGCCGCCGCCCCACCGAGGCAGCAGACCATGTGGCCGCGGCCTCGGCGATGACGCCCGATCTCTGGCGCATCGCCGGCAATGCCCGCCTGCTGCTCACCGATACCGACGGCGCGGTGGCCGCCTGGGACCAGGGGCGGAGGCTCGATCCGGCCGACTGGCGGCTGGCGGGCAATATCCTCTATGCCGCCAATTGCGACCCGGCCATGACCACGGCCGGGCTGGCCCGGCGGCAGGCGGCCGTCTTCGCCGGGCGGGATTTTCCGCCCCGACCGGCGCCGCGGCCGCGGGCCGCCGATGGCCGGCTGCATATCGGCTATGTCGGCGGCTGTTTCGCCAATCATGCGGCGGCGCGCGTGGTGCTGCCGATGATCATGGGCCATGACCGCAGCCGGTTCCGGATCACCTGTTATCCCACCCTGCCGGCCCCGGTCGATCCGCAGCTGCTGCGGCTGCGGCTTGCGGTCGACGGCTGGTGCGGGCTGGCGGGGCTGGACGATGCGGCCGCGGCCGACCGCATCCGCGCCGACGGCATCGACATTCTGGTCGATCTGGACGGCCATGTCGGCGGCAACCGGATCGGGATCTTCGCCCGCCGCCCGGCCGCGCGGCAGATCCAGGCCTGGGGTTATCTGCCGGGCACCGGCCTGCCGGTGATGGACGGGCTGGTGACCGACCCGGTTCTGCTGCCGCCGGCCGAACGGGGCGATCTGCCCGCCACGCTCCGGGCGCTGGACGTGCCCTGTCCGACGCTCGGCACGCCGCTTGCCGCCCCGCCCGACGGGGATCCGCGGCGCGGCGCCGATGCCGTCCTGCGTCTGGGCTGCCCCGCGCGGCTGGAGAAGCTGCCCGACAGCCTGCTCGACGCCTTCGCCGCCATCCTGACGGCCCGGCCCGCCACCGTGCTGGTGCTGCAGGACGATCTCGTCCGCGACCCGGCGATCGGGGCGCGGCTCGATCGCTGGCAGGAACGCCACCGGCTGGCGCCGTCACGGGTGGAACGGCGGGTGCGCGGGGCGCCCGACTATCTCACCATGATCCGCAGCCTGGATCTGGCGCTCGACACCTGGCCCTATTCCGGTGGGGTGGTGACGCTGGATCTGCTCTCCCAGGGCGTGCCGGTGGTCACCATGGGCGGTGACCAGGCCTGTTCGCGCACCACGGCCTCGATCCTCGGCTGCCTGGGCCCCGAGGGTCTGGTTGCAGAGGGGCGCGCGGCCTGGATCGGGCGGGTGCTGGCGCTGATCGACGACACGGCGGCCCGTCGCGCGCTCAGGGCCGAACTGCGCGCAACCCATGCCCCCCGGCTGGCGGCGGCGATCCCCGCCACCATCCGCGCCTTCGAGGCGCAGCTCTTCAGCCTGGCCGGCGGCTGAGCGGCGGCGCGGCCTGGCCCATCCGGCGGCGATGGGCATGGGCCAGGGCCTCGGCACTGCCGAAGCCGACCAGACGGGCGGCCTCTTTGACCGTGTGCCCGGCATCCAGATGGCGGCGGGCCTCCGCCAGGCGCCAGGCCGTCAGCCAGGCGGCGGGGCTGGTGCCGAGGGCGGTGCGGAAGGCGGACATGAAGGCGCTGCGCGACATGCCGGCGATGTCTGCCATGTCGTCCACCCGCCAGGGCCGTTCCGGCGCTTCGTGCAGCGCCGCCAGCGTGCGGTGCAGCCGGGGATGGGACAGGCCGGCCAGCAGGCCCGGGCCGTCGGCGCCGTCGGCGACCGCGCTGCGCAGCAGGCGGATGACCGCGGCCTCGACCAGCCGTTCGATCATGCCCGCGGCCCCGCAATGGGGATCCTGCCATTCGGCGACCAGCGCCCCCAGGATGGCCCCCAGCCGCGGATCATGGCCGGCCGGCAGCAGGATCGTCCGGTCCAGCGCCGCCAGCAGCGGATTGCCGGCGCCGCCGAAGGCGATCCCGGCCAGCAGCAGAGTCGTATCAGGGGTCGGCAGAGCGGGGCGGACATCCACCGCATCGAACAGCGCCACCGGGGCCGCGGCATCGCCCGCCAGCGCGAACTGCGCCGGGGGCCCGTCCAGCCCGGCCGCCCCGCGCAGCGCCGTGACCCGCAGCGGAAACCGGCGCAGGAAAGCCGACAGCCGGTCGATGCGCAGGGCGCCCGGGGCTGTGACGTCTTCCGGACTTTGGATCAGACCTTCAGGACCATTCATGTCCCGAATTCTGGAAGGATGATTCCACCGCGTCAAGACACCCGTTTCAAGGAGCCCGACCCATGTCCCTTACCCCGCGCGCGCCGGTGCCGGCGCTGGCCGTCGACACGCTCGCCCATGGCCGTTTCGACATCGCCGCCGCCCGACCTGAGCGCATGACCCTGATCGCCTTCTATCGCGGCCTGCACTGCCCGATCTGCATCACCCAGCTGAAAGAGCTGGAGCGGCTGGTGCCCGACTTCGCCGCCCGCGGGGTGGAGCTGATCGCGATCTCGTCCGATGATCAAGACCGCGCCCGGCAGATGGCCGAACGTGCCGGCGTCTCGGCCCTGCGCCTGGGCTATGGGCTGGATCTCGCCACCGCCCGGGCCTGGGGGCTTTATATCTCCGCCGGCCGTGGCACCACCTCGATCGGCATCGAGGAACCGGCGCTGTTCTCGGAACCCGGTCTGTTCCTGGTCCGCGCCGACGGCACGCTCTATTACATGGCGATCCAGACCATGCCCTTCGCCCGGCCACCGGCGCGGGAGCTGCTGGCCGCGCTCGATTTCGTGATCAAGGCCGACTACCCCGCACGTGGCGAATATCAGGGCGCCGTCTGAACGGAGGCGGTCTGAATGGAAAACAGCCCGGCCCCTGAACAAGGAGCCGGGCCGTATCAGGGGTGCGACGGTGCCGTCAGGCGACGGCCGCGGCTTCCGCCTTGGCCTTTTCCTGGTTGCGCAGGATGAAGCGCTGCAGCTTGCCGCTCGGCGTCTTGGGCAGTTCGTCGACGAATTCGATCTCGCGCGGATAGGCATGGGCCGACAGCCGGGCGCGGACATGGCGGCGCAATTCCTCCGCCAGCTCGGGCGTCGGCTCGTAAGCCGGCTTCAGCACCACGAAGGCCTTCACGATCTCTGTCCGCTCGGGGTCGGGCTTGCCGACCACGGCGGTCTCCACCACCGCCTTGTGCTCGATCAGCGCACTTTCCACATCGAAGGGCCCGATGCGATAGCCCGACGAGGTGATGACGTCGTCCGACCGGCCGACGAAGGAGATGCTGCCGTCCTCGTTCAGCTCCACCGTGTCGCCCGACAGGTAATAGCGGCCGCGCAGCGACTTCGTCGGCATGTTCCAATAGCCCTGGAACCAGAATTGCGGCGAGTTTTCGCGATCGACCGCCAGAATGCCGGGCTGGCCCACGGGCAGTTCTTCCAGCGTGTCTTCATCCACCACCACGATGCGGTGGCCGGGCACGGCGAAACCCGCGGCGCCGGCCTGGACCGGATGGTCCAGATCATGATGGTTGCACAGCACCATGCCGAGTTCGGTCTGGCCGTAATGATCGTGGATCACCGTGCCCAGATGTTCGGCGAACCAGCGGATCACCTCGGGGTTCAGCGGCTCGCCGGCGCTGGAAACCGCGCGCAGCCGGCCCTTCACGCCTTCCGCGAGTTCAGGACCGGCGGCCAGAAGCAGGCGATAGGCGGTGGGGGCACCGGCCAGATTGGTGACGCCCAGCTTCTCGATCAGCCCATAGGTGCTCTCGGCCGTGAACGGCCCGTCATAGAAGGTGGTGGCGACGCCCATCGCCAGCGGCCCGGTGACTGCGTAATACAGGCCATAGGCCCAGCCCGGATCGGCGATGTTCCAGAACACATCATCGGCGCGCAGCCCCACCGCCAGCTGCATATAGCCCTTGAAGGCGGCGATTGCGCGCAGCGGCACCATCACCGGCTTGGCCGGGCCGGTGGTGCCCGAGGTGAACATGATCAGGAACGGATCTTCGCCCTGGCGCATGACCGGCGCGAAATCCGGGCTCTGCGCGGCCAGCTCGGCGTCGAAATCCAGATCGCCGGCACCTGCGCCGCCGCGGATGACCGCGATGGTCGCGGGCACGCTCAACTCGTTCAGCTTGTCGCGATTCTGCGCGTCGGTGACGATCAGCTTCGTGCCGGCGGTGGCGGTGCGATGCTCGATCGCCTTGGGGCCGAAGGCGGTGAACAGCGGCTGATAAACCGCGCCCGCCCGCCAGGTGCCCAGAATGGTGACCAGCAGTTCCGGCACCCGCGGCAGCAGCCCGCCGACCCGGTCGCCGGGGCCGATGCCGCGCGCCGCCAGCAGGTTGGCGAAGCGGCCGGCGGCCTCTTTCAGCGCCCCGAAGGTCATGGTGCCACCATGGCCGTCGCGGCTTTCATAGCGCAGCGCCACCCGCTCGGGATCGGCGGCGGCATGGGCGTCGCAGCACTCCACGCAGGCATTCATCGCGGCAAGATCGCCGGCCAGCGACTGGCGCAGCATCGCTTCGAAATCAAAGCCCGCAGCCGCATCTGCCCAGGACTGGGTCATCGGTTGTGTCTCCCCCGGTTCACGAGTGACGGTCCGCCGCTTGTTCCGCAGCGTGACGTTCCGGGCGAAGGTATGCACCGGGCCCCTTGTCGGCAATGGCCGTTCGGGTCACGCCATGCGATATGTTGCGTCATGTGGACCGGGATGAGCATATGAAACCCCGGAAGCGACGCGGGCATCGCACCTCGCCCAAAAAAAACCTCCCGCCAGAGGTCGGGAGGTCGGTATCAGTCGCTCACAAAAGAAAACTCAGCCCTCACAAACGTGAGCTGAACTTATGCTGAGCCGGTGCCATGAGCGTGCGGCTCAAGCATATCATCGCCGTCCCGTTCCCCGTCCGCCATCTTCCGGGGTCTTGACCGCCTGCAACCTGCCTGCAAGATATTCGATGACCAGAAGCACCTGGTCATCTGCCCGTGGCCAGTGTCTGAGTGGCCAGTGCTTGCGGGAGCAGAGATCCTCTACCGTCGCTGCGCCTGGAGCGTCAGGCTTTACGAGAGCGTCCCCAGGTCTGTGGCGCCACCAGCATTGCTCTGGGCGTCATTCATCGGCTCGCAGGAAAGCTCAGGCTTATGCCAGAGGGGGCGGACGCTGACATCCTGTTGAAGCATTTGCTGGCTCATCACGAGATCCTGCTAGCATGTTCGTTTGATAAGGAAAAACAGAATACCAGGACTGGCAATCCTGGCACAAGCCGATTTCCCTGCCGTCACTTGAACAGAGCGGTCAGAACCGGTGCCCCCAGAGCCGGTGAAAAGTGGTTCGGGTCAAGCCAGTTGGCACGGTTCCGCCACCGATCGTCATCGAAGCCCGCCGTGACCAGGGCGATGTCGCAGAATGCCGCCTCCGGACGCCGGTCGTGAAGGGCGGACTGCATGCTGGCGCGTTGAAGGATGGACATGGGACCGGTCGCCGGCAGTTCCGCCTGATCAAAAGACGGCGGTGCGACCAGCCATCGGATTCTGTGCCGGATGCCGGTCCGGGCGCAGATGCGGTCCGCTTCGGCAAGGGCGGTGCGAAACAAACGGTCGTAGTCATCCGCATTTCTGACGGCGACTTGCGCGCGGGTCTCCCGCTGGGCGATGGTGATCTCCGTCTGGTTTTCTTCGATCCATTGCGGCGATGGCCGGCAGCGTGCGACGGCGGGGTCGGTCGGGCTTCGGGCGGTCAGATTGCGGCGGAGCGTATCGATCGACAGCCTGAGCGCCTCATACGAAAACAGGGCGCCGAGTTTGCGTATGACGAGCGAGGGAGGTGGACTGTCGTACTGGACGCGTCTGATCGGATTGATGCCCATTCCGGCCATTTCCATGATCAGCCTCAGCGGCCGGTCCGCCGTGGACAGCAGCCGGGCCTGAATATGTCGGGCATCGGACATGTCGAAGGAGAACAGTGCGATTCTCCGGATGTCCGGCTGCTCGCACAGATCGAAACCGTATTCGACGCGCGACGAGCCGATCAGATACCGGTCGGCCCTGCCATCGATCACGGTGGAGAGGTAGCGATCGACGGCCCCCATGCGAAACTGGTGGACCTCCATCGGCACCACGGCATTCAGCCGATGGGTGCCGGAGATCCCGAACTCGCCCATCGGATCCATGACCAGGTTGAATCCGGCGATAATTCCGGTGGCGATCAGGGCTGAGGTCAGCAGCGCGCGCAGATAGGCCCGCAGCCCCCCGCCGCCCGCGGGATCAGAACCGCGCATAGATGAACTCCTGCTGGCCGGCATCCCGTGTCAGCAGCACGGCGAGCAGGATGATTGCGATACCCGTTGCCCAGCCCCAGCGGCGGTCGGGCTGCCAGCGCCAGCGCAGCGGTGGCCGCCCGCGTCCCTCGATCAGGCCGAAGATCCGCATCGAGTTGGGGGCTGCGAGCGCGATCAGGCTGGCGATGGCGAGCTTCAGCAGCAGACCGGCGCCGATCGGGCCGGGATCGGGCCGGAACAGGCTGGTCATCAGATTGCCGATGCCGTCGAGCGACCCCGCGCGCAGGCACATGACGGTCAGCGAGACGACGACCAGCGTCAGGACCTGACCGCCGAGCCCCCGGATCCGCGCCATTACTGCCGGCGCTCCACCGTTGACGGGCGTGGCGGCACGCCCGGCCCGGCGGATCTGCAGCAGGATCACGATCGCGGCGCCGATGATGCCCTGCAGAATGATGATCGGTGCCGGGCTGTGCCAGACAGCGATGGCGATGAAGGTGGCCATGGTCGCGGCCGCCCAGGCAAGGACGGAGTGGCGGGTTCTCGACAGGGCGGGCAGCGGCAGACGCATCATGATGCGGAACACCGGCTGGAAGACGTAGTCGCGCGCGAAGCGCATCAGGCTCATATGCCAGCGCATGACGTAGTCACCCGCGGATCGCGCCTTCAGCGGCGAGTCGAAATTGACCGGCAGCCTGAGGCCGAAGCACATCGCAAGACCGATCGCCATGTCGGAATAGGCCGAAAAGTCGAAATAGAGCTGGAGCGCAAAGCCCCAGGCCGCCGCCCAGGCCGCCGGAGTGGCGATGGTGCCGGCTTCGGCCGCGGCGTAGAGAGGGTCGACGGCGCGGCCCAGTGTGTCGGCAATCAGGATCTTCTTGAGCAGCCCGAAGAGGAACAGCGTCAGCCCGGCGAGGATCATCCGCGCGGGCGGCCGATCGTGGCCGAGTCTCTGATATTGCGGGGCCGTGGCGGCATAGGGGGCGATCGGGCCGGCCGGCAGCTGGCAGAACAGGGATCCCCAGGCGGCGTAGCGCAGTGCATCCGGACCGTCACTGCCCAGACGCGGCGCATCCAGAAGATAGGTGATCTGCTGCAGGGTGTAGAAGGCGAGGCCCAGCGGCAGGGCGCCGATGCCGTCACCCCCCAGATAGCCGACCACCCCCAGCGCCTCCAGATTGTAGATCTTGAACAGGGCGAGCGGCAGAAGGTTGAGAACGATGCCGGCGGCAAGCAGGCCGCGTCGCACCGCCGCGTCGGGTGGCCATCGCAGCATCAGCCGCATCAGCAGGTGGTTGCCCAGAAGCGAGGCGGCCAGAAAGGCGAGGGCGCGCGGATCGGTCGCGAGGCAGAAGGCAACGGTCGCAGCCGGCAGCACGGCCACGGCAAGCATGGGCCGGCGACCGCAGGCGATCAGGAAGAGCCCGAGCACCACCGGCAGAAAGACCAGAAGAAACAGCGGAGAGCTGAAAGCCATGTCGGTTTGCCGGGATCAGGATGTCGCGCCGCGCTGGTCGGGGCGTTCGAGCAGCAGGTCGCCGATCAGCACGCCGTCAAGCCCGGTGGTGGCCAGAACCGCCATGGCATCCTGTACGCTGTGGACGATCGGCTTGCCCATCACGTTGAAACTGGTGTTCAGAACCACCGGCACGCCGGTGATCGCTTCGAAGCGGTCGATCAGCGCCGACATCCAGGGGGCCGTGGCTGCGTCGACGGTCTGCAGCCGGCCGGTGCCGTCGCGATGACAGACGGCCGGCACCCGCTCGCGCATCTCTGGTTTCCAGGGCAGGGTGAGCGACATATAGGGCGAGGCCTGCGGCCTCTCGAACCAGCGATCCGTGCGATTGACGGGCAGAACCGGGGCGAAGGGCCGATAGGGTTCACGGCCCTTGACCTCGCGATTGATGCGGTCGGCCATATCCTGGGGACGGGGATCGGCCAGAATCGAGCGATGGCCCAAGGCGCGCGGCCCGAACTCGGCCGGTCCGCGCATCACCCCGATCACCGCCCCGGCGGCGAGGCGTTCGGCGACGAGCGCTGCGGAACCCGCGCCAGCCGGCGTGACCCGGGTGCCGCTGCGGGCGGCCGCCGCCGCGATCGCCCGCGGATCGGGGCTGGTGCCGAGAAAGGGCGAGCCATCGCCCAGGGGCACGCGGTCGGTGCCGGCATCGGCCATCCAGGCGAGCAGGGCGGCGCCGATGGCGTTGCCGTCATCGGCCGGGCAGGGCGGCACGAAGAGCCGCCGGATTCCGCCACGGCCGGCGATGGTGCCGTTATACGAAGAGTTGAGCGCGCAGCCGCCGCTCAGGATCAGATCGGTTTCACCGGTCTCGTCATCGGCCACCGCGGCGATGATCCGGTCGGCGAAGCCGGCATAGGCGGCCTGCCCCGAGGCGGCGAGATCGGCCGCCTGCATCACCGGATCACCGGGCGCGCGGGCATGGCGTCCGGCCAGGACGCGGATGCGGGCGATGGTCTCGTCATCGGCAAAGCGTGGCCGGCCGCGGTCGATCCGCAACATCCCGGCCAGCGCCTCGACCAGGTCGGGGATCGGCCGGCCGAAGGCGGCGAGGCCCATGACTTTCCATTCCTCGCCCAGCCGCCAGTCGAAGCCGCACAGGCCTGTCAGCCAGCCATAGAAGGTGCCGAGACTGCCGGGCCCCCAGGATCGCCAGACCCGTTCCAGCCGGCGGCCGCTCATCCGGAAACGCGAGACCGCGCCCACCTCGCCCTCGCCATCGATCACCAGCGTGGCGGCATCTTCGACCGGGGCGAACCAGGCCGCGGTCACCGCATGACAGAGATGGTGATCGAAGCGCCGGATCTCGGGCATCCGGTCGGCCAGCCCCAGACGCAGCAGAGAGGCGCCGGCGGCCTGCTGAACCCCCGCCTGAAGACCACGGATCCACAGCGTATCGGTAGCCGGCAGCAGCGCGTCGTGCAGTTTTACGTCTTGGGTCGCCTTGACGGTCGACCAGCTGGTGGCGACCACCAGCCGATCAGCCGCCGGGTCGAAGGCGGTGGTGGCCAGAGCCGCGGCCAGATGGGCGAAATGATCGGGCGCTGCCCCCCAGGCCCGCTTGTCCTGCAGAAAGCGTTCGGTCGACTCGGCAAAAACGACCTGCCCCGCCGGGTCGACCAGCGCCAGGGCCGGGTCGTGGCCGGATGTCGAAAGGCCCAGATACCAGCTGGTCATGCGCCATCCACGCGGCTGCTCACCTCACGCGCGAAATCGCCCAGGGTCTCGGCATCGAAGATGGTCGTGGGGTCGAGTTCGATCCGGAAACGATCCTCGATTTCGCCACAGAGCAGGACTGCGTCAATGGATTGCAACCCCAGATCAATCAACGCGATGTCGATGCCGATCTCAGACGGTGGGGTGCCGGTCAGCTCACTCAGCCGGCCGATGAGGAAGGCCATGACATCGGGATTGATCTGGCGCACGGTCATAAGAGGTCCTTCCGGGGTCAGCGCAGCCGGCAGGGCAGCCGCTCCAGGGCGACGGCCTGGGTGGTGGGGTGGTACACATGTCCGTGCGTCTGCAGGCGCAGCGTCGGAAAGCGGGCGAACAGGGCCGGAATGGCACTGCGGATCACCCGCTTCGACAGAGACGCCCCCACGCAGTGGTGCAGCCCGTGGCCGAAGGCCAGATGCCCGACGCCGGCCCCACGATTGGCCGACGGAAGCAGCACCCGCACGGTGTCATGGGCGCGCACCGGCAACCCGCCGGCCGTCCCGGCATGTCGCGCCATCCGATAGATGTATTTGGGCGCCGCGGCAAGTGCGATCAGCGCCTCCAGATCCCGCCGCACCGCGGCCGGGTCGGTCAGGGTCGCGCGCTCTTCCGGCGGCAGCGACAGCAGGTGGTCAATCACATTGCCCAGCGTGTGCGACAGATTGAAGGCCGCCCCGTACAGAACCAGCACCAGGCATCTGATGTCGCGCGCGTCGAAATCCGGCAGACCTTCCGCCAGCAGCCGGGTGAGCAGCGGGGTGGCCGGCAGATCGCCGGCGGTGCCCGGCAGGTCCATCAGATCCAGAAGTTCCAGGAATACCTCTTCCAGCCGGGCCAGTTCCTTGAGCGATGCCCAGGGCTCCAGCACATCCTGCAGAACCGGGGCCAGCGCATCGAACCGGGCCGGGTCGCGTGGGGCAATGCCCAGGATCGGCCGGGTCACCGCCTGGAACAGCGGCGTGGTGAAATCGCGGATCAGGTCGGGCCGTGCTGCCACCTCCAACCCGTCCAGGGCGGCGGTGATGCATGCATCGATATGCGGCTGCCACCTGGCCAGACGGTTCTCGCCCAAGCTTTCGGTCACGGTTCGGCGGGCCGCGACATGGCGATCACCGGACATGAAGATCATCGCATTGCGCGCAATCAGGATCGCGCGCGAGAAGTCGCGACCTGACCGTTCGGACAGCGCCCGCAGATGGGCCTCCATCATCGGCGGCGACCACATATCGTCATCGGTGGCGACGGTGCGGCCGTGAACGGCATCCCGCAGCTCCACCAGCCGCGCATTGCGGCGCAGCGGCGTGTCGTCCAGCTCGACGGGCAGGCGGTCCGGATATTGGGCGATCATGAACACATGGAAGGTCACCTGCTCGCGATGCAGGGTCATGCGCGGGAAAGCCCGTGCCAGGGCCGGAATGGTGCGGGCGATCAACAGACGCGAGAGCGCGGCGCCCGGGCATTTATGCGGGCCGGTGCCGAAGGCCAGATGTGCCTGACCGCCGCTTGCAGCCCGCAGCCCGGCATTTGCCGCCACCATGTCGAGCACCACGGTCTGGCCCTGATGGAAGGGGCAGCCGCCAGCCTCGGCATCACGTGTGGCCGTGCGGGCCACGGTCAGGGTCGAGGGGTAGAGCGAGACCACCCGCTCCAGCATCCGCTCGGGCCAGTCGGGCGCGGCTGCGTCCTGCCAGGCGTCGCTTCTGTCGCTCAGCAGGGAATAGAGCGCATAGCTCAGCGACTGGGCGATCGTGTGGCCGGCGACGAGCGCGGTCAGGGCGAAACAGGCCGGATCCGCCGCCTCGTTGCCGGATCGTGCCGCTTCAAGGAAGCCCAGGAGCGGTGCGGGCAGATCCGGTGATGCCGGCGTCGGCGCCATGTAACCGAGCAACTCCCGGATTCCCGCATCGATCCGGGTGAGGGTGGACAGGGACAGCATCGGCGATGTCAGGTCGTTGACCGTCCGGATCAGCGCCAGCACCCGGTCGTCCTCGCCACCCGGCACCCCGATGAACCGGCGCATGACCCCGAGGAAGACCCGCTCCGACAGATCTCGGACCAGATCGGGGGCGGCCAGCGTCGGCAGGACGTCGATGGCCGCCTTAACCTCGGCATCGATGACCGCCGTCCAGCGCGCGACGGCGGCGGGCGAGAAGAAGGGGGCGATCAGCCGGCGTGCCTGCAGATGGTCCGGGCCCGACTGGAAGACGAAGCTGTGCCGCGCCATCGCCCGAAGATAGGGCAGGCTACGCCCGCTGCGCGTTTCAATCTGATCCAGATAGGACAGGACGTCGCTGGTGGCGAAGCTGCTGTCGCGCAGGATGGCGATCACCATCTCGGGATCGGTGACGAATTGCGACGGGTCGCGCCAGGTTTCGGATCTGACCCGGGTCATGCCACCTCCACCACCTCTCCCTGGATCGACGACCGGGTTTCGCGCCAGGCGCGGGCCACCGCCGCGCGGCGGATCTTGCCGCTGCTGGTGCGCGGCAGCCGGCCGCGCGGCACGAATACCACATCTGTCAGCCGGATGCCCCATTCGCCGGCCACCGCCCGTGCAATCCGGCGGGCGAGGGCTGCCGTATCGGGCGCGAGGCGGCAGCCGAGCCGGGGTTCGATGGCCAGCACCGCCAGACCGCTGGATGTCATATCAGGGGCAAAGGCAGCGGCGGCCAGCGGGTTGAGCGCCGGATCAATCCCGGCCGCGAGCCATTCGAGTTCCGCGGCCGAAATCTTCCGGCCATTGCAGATCAGCACGTCTTTCAGCCGCCCGACCACATGAAGCGTATTGCCGGTGACATGCCCCAGATCGCCGGTGCGCAGCCAGACCGGATCCGGGGCTCCCGGTGCGGGTGCCTGGAAAGACGCCGCCGTCTCGTCGGTCCCGCCCAGATAGCCGTCGGCGATCCAGGGACCCGACAGGCAGATCTCGCCGGTCTCTCCCTCGGCCAGAACCCCGGTGCCGGCGGGATCGACGATGCGAAGATGCGCCCGGGTCTCGTCGGTCAGGTGGCATGGGGTGACCGGCTGATCGGATATGGCCGCCCCGGCGCTCTCCTGCGGGACACCGGCAGCGAACAGGGTGGCTTCGGCCAGCCCGTAGCAGGCAAAAACCGCGTCGCGCCGCAACCCCGTGGCGGCAAAACGGGCATGGAAGCGGTCCAGAAGACCGGCCGGCACCGGTTCGGCGCCACAGAATGCGCGTCGCCAGCGGGAGAGGTCGAGCCCGGCGATCTCGTCATCGCGGATCCGGATCAGGCAGTCGGCGAACATGAAGGCGGGGCCGCCGCTGAAAGTCGCCCCGGCCGCCGAGATCGTCTCCAGCCAGGCGGCCGGCCGGCGGATCACCTCGAAAGGCGACATCTGTACAGACTGCCCGCCGCAGAGCAGCGGATACAGAATCCCGCCCATCAATCCCATGTCGTGGTAGTGCGGCAGCCAGTTTACGAAATGCGCGGTCTCGTTCATCCCCCAGGCGCGCATCACCAGGGCGCAGTTCTCCACCACGTTCCAGGGCATGATCCGCACGCCTTTGGGCCAGCGGGTGGAGCCGGAGGTGTACTGGATGATCGCGGGCCGCATCTTTTCCGCGTCTGCCCGATCGATGTCGGGCAATGACGGAAGGGCGGCGCCATCCGGGGGCCAGGCGACGACCGGGATCTGCGGGGCGCCCCCTCCCGGATCTGTACCTCCCGCGTCTGCACCTCTCAGGGCCGCCGTGATCGTGGCCCGGCTTTCGGGCGCACAGAGCACCGCCGCGGCCCCGCAATCGGTCACGATGTGACGGAACTGGCCGGACCGGCTGCCCCGTCGCGGCAGCGCCACGGGAACCGCGGTGATGCCCGCCATCAGGCAGCCCAGGAACAGGGTGACAAAGGTTTCGCCCGCAGGGAAGGCCAGAACCAGCACCCGCGTGCCCCCCCTCATCCAGCTTTGCAGCCGGTCGACTTGCATCCATATCGCTGCGCGCAACTCATCGCCCGTGCGGCCAGTGATCGTGCCGCCCGTCCCGGTGAAGGCGATCGATGGCAGGTCGGCCCGGCCGGCAAGGGCCTTCTCGATCCGGTCAGCCAGGATGTCGCCGTGATGCGGTGCCGTTTCCACTGGCGGGCAGGCCATGAGGGCGCGGTTCCTGATGTCATCTTTCCGACCGTGAACTTATCGCCCGGAGCCGGCACCTGTCATCTGCCATCTCGATCGCGATCCCAGGTGGGTGCGAGGACGGGCCAGGACATGAAACGACCGTTCGAATTATGTTGCCGCGGGCGGCGTCGCGGGCGAGGATATGCGCCACGACAAGAAACAGACCGGAGGACTGCGCCCGATGTCCGCTTCGCCGAAGCTGCCCGAGTTCCGGACCCTCGATTATGTGGTCGAGGACGGGGTCGCGATCGCGACCTTCAACCGGCCCGAGAAGATGAACACCTTCACCTCGGCCATGATGTACGACCTGCTGCACCTCTTCGACGTCACCGATGCCGATGACGATGTGCGGGCGGTGATCGTCACCGGGTCGGGTCGGGCCTTCTGTGCCGGTGCCGATCTGGACAGCGGCGGCGATACCTTCGATTTCGATCGCCATGCCGGGCGCAAGAACCAGATCGCCGGCGTGCATCGCGACGGCGGCGGCCAGGTGACGCTGCGCATCTATGACAGCCTGAAGCCGGTCATCTCGGCGGTCAACGGCGCGGCGGTGGGTGTGGGCGCCACCATGCAGCTGGCGATGGACATCCGGCTGGCCTCGACCGCGGCCCGTTTCGGCTTCGTCTTCGCCCGCCGCGGCATCACGCCCGAGGCCTGCTCGTCCTGGTTCCTGCCGCGGCTGGTGGGCATGCAGACCGCGCTGGAATGGGTTTATACCGGCCGGGTCTTCGGCGCCGACGAGGCGCTGAGCCGCGGGCTGGTGCGTTCTCTGCACGAACCCGACGACCTGATGCCCGCCGCCCGCGCGCTGGCGCGCGAGATTGCCGACAACACCGCCCCGGTCTCGGTGGCGCTGGCCCGCCAGATGATGTGGCGCCTGCACACCGCCGATCATCCGATGGAGGCGCACCGCGTCGACAGCCGCGCCATCGTCTCGCGCGGCAAGACGGACGACGTGACCGAGGGCGTGACCGCCTTCCTGGAAAAGCGCCCGGCCGCCTTCCCGGCGAAGGTGTCGACCGACATGCCCGATTTCTATCCCTGGTGGCCAGATCCCCGTTTTCGCTGATCCGCTCACCGCCGAACGCCTCACCTCAGACAAGAGCGACGCCCGCCCGATGGCCGATACCGAGATCCTGTTCCGCCCCTTCGATCTGGGGCCCCTGCACCTGCCCAACCGCATCGTCATGGCGCCGATGACCCGGTCTTTCTCGCCCGGCGGCATCGTGAACGAGGATGTCGCGGCCTATTACCGCCGCCGTGCCGAGGGCGGGGTGGGGCTGATCATCTCGGAAGGCACCGGCGTCGCCCGGCCCGCCTCGCTCAACGATCCCGCGGTGCCGCGTTTCTGGGGCGAGGCGGAGTTGGCCGGCTGGAAGCGGGTGATCGACGAGGTCCATGCCGCGGGCGGGCTGATGGCGCCGCAGCTCTGGCATGTGGGCTCGGCCCGCAACCCGATGACCGACTGGAAGGCCCCCGGCCCGATCGACAGCCCCTCGGGCCTGTCGTCGCCCGGCAAGCGCTTCACCGAGCCGATGACCGAGGCGGCGATCGCCGACACCATCGCGGCCTTCGCCCAGGCTGCCGCCGATGCCCAGCGCCTGGGCTTCGATGCGATCGAGCTGCACGGCGCCCATGGCTATCTGATCGACCAGTTCTTCTGGTCGGGCACCAACGAGCGCAGCGACGGCTGGGGCGGCGAAACGCTACCGGAACGCAGCCGTTTCGCGGTCGAGATCCTGAAGGCGGTGCGTGCGGCGGTGGGCCCGGACTATCCGGTGATCATCCGCCTGTCGCAGTGGAAGCAGCAGGATTTCACCGCGCGCCTCGCCAACACCCCCGACGAGATGGCCGCCTGGCTGGAGCCGATGGCCGATGCCGGCGCCGATGTCTTCCACTGCTCTCAGCGCCGCTTCTGGGAGCCGGAATTCGAAGGCTCGGAGCTGAACTTCGCCGGCTGGGCGCGCAAGCTGACCGGCAAGCCCACCATCACCGTCGGCTCGGTCGGCCTCTCGGGCGAATTCGTCGCCGCCTTCCGCGGCGAGGGCTCGGAACCGGCCTCCCTCGACGCGCTGATCGAGCGGTTCGAGCGCGACGAGTTCGATCTGGTCGCCGTCGGCCGGGCGCTGCTGAAGGATCCGGACTGGGTCGCCAAGATCCGCGACGGCCGCACGAGCGAACTTCAGGCCTTCACGCGGGAGGCGCTCGGCACGCTTTATTGATCTGTCACGTTTCTTTCCATGAAAGGACGCTGGCGGCGGCGACGGAAAACCGGTTTGCTGGTGGAGGCCCCCAGGCTTACCGCCCTCTGTGCTCCCTGCCGCCGATCGGAGGTCATCCGTGCCCAGGACCGTCGCCGTCCCCGGGACCATCGCCGCCGTCGTCACGTCCTGCCTGCTTCTTGCCGCCTGCGGAGGGGGCCGTTCCGAGACGTCCTCTTTCGCCCAGCTGTCCGGGCCCTGGTCGGCACGGTTCTCCTGTGCCGACGGCTCGGCGCTGAAAGTTCGCTATGAACCCGATCATGCCGTCATCCGAACCGGCGATGGCGAAGGGCTGATTCTGCCGGTGGTGGAGCCCGGCCGCTACGAGACCAATCGCAACGCCCTGCTGCTGAGGGGCACGGGGGCGGCCTGGATGGTCGCGGGGCGGGTGACCGACTGCACGGCGGCCTGATCGCGACCTGCCGCCGTGAGCATTTCCGGGCCGCACTTGCGCTTGTGCCCGGGACGGGATCTGCTGGCCGGAGACCACGAGGGAGGTTTCCGGTGATGTCATCCCCGATCTGGGGCCGCCTGGCCCCATCCGTCATTCTCGCCGGCATGATTGCCGGCTGTGCCGCCGAACGCGACCTGCCGCCACCCCCGCCGCCGGCCCCGGATCCGGTCGCGGCGCCACCTTCAGAAGATGTAAACAGCGTCTACACCGCAACTTATGTGTGTGACGACGGCACGCGTCTCGACGTGCGCTTCATCAACGGCCCGACGCTGGAAGACAGCCGCGCCGTGGTGTCCACCGGCGAGGGCGCACCCCTGGTCCTGCCCCAGAAGATCGCCGCCTCGGGCATCTGGTACGCCACCCCCCGCCATGAACTCCGCGGCAAGGGCCGCGACGCGACCTGGACGGTCGGCCGCCGCACCGCCGCCCATTGCCAGGCGACGGATTAGTCCGCGATCGCTTCCCGGGGCCCGCGATCCCACTACCACGGCACCGTGTCGCCAAACCGGTCGATGAAGCGCAGCCCGGGCCTGCCCTGCTGCGCGATCAACGTGTCGACCAGGGTCGGAATGGTCTCCTCCATGCTGAACGGTGCGCCGGGCCCACCCAGCCCGGTGCGGATCCAGCCCGGCGCCATCAGCACCATCGCGCGCGGATCGCCGGCCTGACGGGCGGCATAGCTGCGCATGAGCTGATTGAGCGCCGCCTTGCTGGCGCGATAGACCTCGAAGCCGCCCCTGGTGTTGTTGGCGATGCTGCCCTGGCCCGACGACATGACACCGATCAGGCCATTGGCCTTGACCAGGTCCTGAAGCCCTTCGACCGTGCGCATCACACCCAGGGCATTGGTCAGCATCACCTGCATAAAGTCTTCGGGTGCGACCCGGGCGGCCGGCACGGCAGCGTCCCGATTGGCGGTTCCGGCATTGACGAACAGGATGTCCAAAGCGCCTGACGGCAGCCGCTCGCGCAGCGCCCCGATCTGTGCGGGGTCGGTGATGTCGAGTGGCGCGATGGTGATCTGATCGGGCCAGGCATCGGCCAATGCGTGCAGGTCCGTCCGGCCGCCGTCGCGGACGGTGCCGATGACATGCCATCCCTTCCCGGCGAAGGCGGCAGCCATGGCCTGACCAAGACCGCGATCGATCTGAACCTGCTGACTGCCCTCGACGTCCTGCTGGCGGAGCGCAGCGTGACCCGGGCTGCCGGGCGCCTTGCCGGACGTCTTCCTGTCCTTGTCCGCGAGGCGCGTGCCGTGCTGACGCCGGCGGCGGCGGATCCGGATCCGGCGTCACTGGCGCGAACCTTCACGATCCGCGCCAATGAAGGCTTCGTGTCGCTCTTCGCCGCCGCGATCGTGGCTGCGATCACGCAGGAAGCGCCACTGGTCCGGCTCCGTTTCGCACCGAAGCCCGACAAGGATGCGCGCCCGCTGCGGGAGGGGCCGATCGACATCGAGGTCGGAACGACCGGCGCCTCGGCGCCCGAGATGCGCAGCCAGATGATCTTTCGTGATCGCTTCATCGCTGCGGCCCGCCACGGCCACCCGGTGTTCGACGGGGTGATGACGCCCCAGCGCTATGCCGCCTGCGGCCATGTCGTCGCGTCGCGCAGGGGGGCCATGACCGGCCCGGTTGACGCGGCACTTCGCGCGATCGGCCTGGAACGCCGGATCGTCGCGGTGGTGCCGGGCTTCCTGGATGCGCTGACGGTTGCCCGCCGGTCCGACCTGGTCGCTCTGGTACCGCAATCCTGCCTCTTGCACGGCCAGGTGGCGCATGGGCAGGGGGCGCACGGCCAGGGGGCGGCGGAGGGCCTGCAGGGGTTCGACCTGCCCGTCACCACACCCGAACTGGCGATCAGCCTGATGTGGCATCCCCGTCTCGACGCAGACCCGGCACACCGGTGGTTCCGGCAGACACTGATGGCGGTGTGTCGGAAGATGACCTGACGCTGATCGCCGCCCCTCCCGGCTTGCAGATCATCGTCGGCACCGGCAGAGTGGCCGACGGGGATGGAGACGGGCATTCGGCCGCGATAATAAGGGACAGTGGAATGATCAGTGGTGCAGACATCGCCGCCGGCAGGGCGGGCGGGCTCAGGATCGGGCCGGAGGTGGTTGTGGATCCGGCGGCCCGGATCGATCGCTCGGCGGCGATTTTCGGCAAGGTGACGCTGAAGGCCGGCGTGTCGGTCTGGATGAACGTGGTCTTCCGGGCCGAGATGTTCGAGGTGGTGATCGGCGAGAACACCAATATTCAGGACTTCGTGATGGTCCATGTCGGCAACAAGGCCGGCACCTATGTCGGCCGCAACTGTTCCATCACCCATCATGTCACCATCCATGGCTGCCGGATCGGCGACAATGTGCTGGTCGGCATCGGGGCCACCATCATGGATGACTGCGTCATCGGCGAGAATTCGATCATCGCGCCGCAGAGCTGCCTGAAGGAAGGCACGGTGATCCCGCCCAATTCGATCGTGGTCGGCACGCCGGGCAAGGTGGTGCGGACCCGCGACAATGCCGCCGCCAACCGGCTGAACGCCTTCCTCTACCGCCGCAATGCTGAAGCCTATGCGGAAGGCGATGACCGTTTGTGGTCGCGCGACAGCTTCCATGCCGAGATGGAGGCCGAGATCGCCCGCATCGCCCGCGAGGCCGACTGACCGGAGACGCCGCGCCCGATCAGAGATCCGAGACCTTGGGCCGCCGCGCCGCCGGGGCCGGCGGATCGGCCAGCAGGCGGGCGCCGCGGCCGCGGGCGGCGGCGCTTTCGTCGTAATAACGTGCGGCGACCGCGATCGACCGATGCAGCGACTGGGCCATGGCCTGCTGGATCGGCACGTCGCGGTTGGCCGCCTCGGTCATGAAGCCGGATCTCAGGCCGTGGGCGCTGATCTGGCGCGGGTCCAGCCCGGCCTGGGCCGCGCGGGTCTTCACGATCCGCGCCACGGCCTGGCCGCTCAACCCGTCCAGGCCGCGCCGGCCGAAGCCGCGGCCGTCGGGGGTGATGCGCGGGTTGCCGTGGCGGTCGATCGGCACGAAAACCGCGCCTGCGCGGATGCCCGAGGCCTGGAGCCAGGCATCCAGCAGCTCCACCGGCCGGCCGATCAGCCAGACCCGGGCGCCGTCCACGGCGCGGGTGGTTTTGGTGCGGGGCAGGGCGATGGTCATCGCCGGCAGCCAGCCTGCGGCCGTGCCCTCGGGCGTCAGCGCGCCGTCCGGGGCGATTTCGGCCGGCTGCGGCCGTTCCCGGCGCAGATGTTCCATCCGGATCATGCCGGCCTCGCTGCGCCGCCGCCCGCCCGAGGCCCACATCACCGCCAGCAGGGCGGCATCGCGCGCCGCGCGCAGCGGCTCGCGGTCGATATCGATCTCGCAGGCCTGAAGCAGGGCTTCCAGCGTGTCGGCCAGAACCGGCGCCTGGGCCTTGCGGCCGGGCATGTAGGTGGAGGCGCGCATCAGCTTGCGCCGCACCTCGCGCACGCCGGGGTCTTCGGTCGGGGGTTTGAGCCCGCGCATGCGGTGCAGCGAAGCCCAGCTGGCCAGACGGCGGGCGACGGTGGCCGGGGCAGCCGGCCCCGCCTCGCGCTTCAGCCCGGCGGCCAGCAGCTTCTCTTCCACCGCCCGCGGCATGCCATGGTCCGGATTGCGGGCGCGTTCTTCCGCATCGTAGAGGTGATGGACCATGAAGCGGACCACCGCCGAAGGGGGGGCCGGCCAGGGCAGATGCTGGCCGCCATTGGCCGCCGCCCACCAGCCGGCCAGATAGCGGGCATCCTTGATCAGCGCCAGGCGGCTGTTGGCGGCGATGCCCGCGCCCAGCAGCACATGCAGGGTCTCGCGCTCGGCCTCGTCCAGATCGCCCAGCCCGCCGGTTTCAACGGCCCCTGGCAGCCCGGCTTCGACATGATCCTGGGTCGCAACCAGGCGCGCGGCCGGCCGGATCGGCTCGTCGGTCAGCACGACCTTGCGGCGGCCGCGCCGTGGTGCGGCGCCGTTGCCCGCACCACCCCTGGCCCCACCGGTCCCACTGCGCCCGGCCCCTGCCGCCATGCCGTATGCCTCCATCTTCAGCCATCCGCACCGCTGCGGATCCGTTCCGGCTTCAGGCTAGGCGTTCCGCGGCGTCCGGTCAAATTGCGGGGGAGATCGGGATGGAGGCGGTATGCATGGAGTGTCACGAATTGCAGGGCTTCGCGAAAATTGCGATGGGGCATTGTAAAGATCATGTTAGTTTTCAGTCATAGATCGGAACAGAACGGATCGGCGCACCCCCCGTGTCCAGATGGTCCCCCAGCCTCGTTATCCTCTGCGCCTTCTTCGTCGGGCTGGTCCTGGCCGGGGCGGCGACCTTCCTTGCCGTCGATCAGCCCTGGACGGGGCTGCGGCTGGTGGATGACGGCGACGCCGCCCCGGCGCGAGAGCCGGGCGTGCGCATTGCCGCCGTCGCCCGCAACGGCCCCGCCGCGGCGGCGGGGGTGGCCCAGGGCATGCGCCTGGTCGCGATCGAGGCCGGCGGCCGGCGCGAGGAGGTTCTGCCCGGCGATCTGATCGAGGAAAGCGACATGCTGCCGGGCTTCCCGGCGATCATCGCCTTCCAGGACCGCCAGACCCGGCTGGCCGCCATTCTGGCCGCCGACTGGGTGGAGCTGCATCTGGTCGACCCCGAGGGAGAGCCGATCCGGCTGTGGATCGCGCCCGCCGACAGCCGGCCGATCCTGGATCTGCCGCTGCTGTTCTGGGTGCAGATCATGACCGGCGTGGGTGCCATGCTGATCGGCGGCTGGGTTCTGGGGCTGCGCCGCGACGGCTCGGGCCCGCTGATGTTCTTCTTAAGCGCGCCCACGCTCGGCGTTTCCGCCTTCGCCTCCGCCGTCTACGGCACCCGGGAACTCGCCATCGACGGCACGCTGTTCCGTGTGCTGTCGGCGATCAACCATCTGGGGGCGATCGGCTTCGGCGTGGCGATGATCGCGCTGTTCCTGGTCTATCCCAAGCGTCTGGTCACCGATCGGGTGCCGGTTGCGGTCGGCCTTGTCGTCACGGTGCTCTGGGTGCTCGACACCCTGCGGCTGACGCCCGGCCCCGGCTATGGCGGCTATTACGCCACGCTGATCGAGATGATCCTGATCGTCACCCTGATCGGGGTGCAGTGGCGGAAGAACCGTCACGATCCCACCGCGCGGGCGGCGCTGCGCTGGCTGGGCCTGTCGATCGTGCTGGGCGCCGGTGCCTTCACCATGGCGATGATGGTGCCGCTGACGCTGGGCACCGAACCGCTGCTGTCCCAGGGCATGGCCTTCGGCTTCTTCCTGCTGATCTATATCGGCCTGGCACTCGGCGTGCGCCGCTATCGGCTGTTCGAGCTGGACGAATGGGCCTTCAAGGTCATGTTCTACACCCTCGGCGCCATGCTGCTGCTGGCCATGGACGGGGTGTTGATCTGGCTGATCGGGCTGGACCAGGCGCCGTCGCTGGGCCTGTCGCTGATCGTGGTCGGTTTCGGCTATCTGCCGCTGCGCGAGATCTTGTGGCGGCGCATGGTGCTGCGCCGGCCGATCGCCGATCACGAGCTGTTCCGCCAGGTGATCGAGGTTGCCTTCACCGGGCGGCCGGCCGAACGCGCCGAGCGCTGGCGCCAGCTGATCCGCACCGTCTTCGACCCGCTGTCGCTGGAACCGGCCCGGGGCGAGGTGTCGGTGGCCCGGGCCGATGCCGATGGCGTGATGCTGCTGCTGCCGCCCACCGCCGACGCGCCGGCGCTGGAGGTGCGCTATCCCTGGCGTGGCCGCGGCCTGTTCGGCCCCGCGCATCTGCAGCTGGCGCGCGAGATGACCCAGCTGATGCGCCATGCCGACGAGGGCCGCGCGGCCTATGAACGCGGCGCCACCGAGGAACGCCGCCGGATCGCCCGCGACCTGCACGACGATGTCGGCGCCCGCCTGCTGACCGGGCTGCACAAGGCCGATCTGGGCGAGACCCGCAGCCTGATCCGTAGCGCGCTCGCCGATATCCGCACCATCGCCGCCGGCCTCGCCCGCGGCTCCATGCCGCTCGGCCGGGTGATCGCGGATCTGCGCCATGAAACCTCGGGCCGGCTGGAGGCCGCGGGCCTGGCGCTCGACTGGCCGCTGGACGACGGCGCCCATGACGAGCTGCCGCTGGATTATGCGGTCTACCGCAACCTGTTCGGGGCATTGCGCGAGATCATCAGCAATGTCATTCGTCATGCAGCGGCCACCACCGTCCGGATCGAGATCCGGGTCGAGGATGGCATGCTGTACCTCTCGGTGGCGGATGACGGGATCGGCCTGGTGGCGGCGGCCGCCGCGGATGCCGACGGGCGCGCGGAGACGGAGGGGGAACGACCCTCCGGCGGCCTCGGCCTCGGCAATCTGGCGCGGCGGGTGGGCGATCTGGGTGGCCGGATCGCCTTCCCCGAACAGCCGAGGGGCACGCGGGTGGATCTTGAACTGCCGCTGGAGGGCACACGTCCGGCGACAGCCGGCTGACATCGGCATCCAAGCTTGAGGACACGGAATGAGCGGCAGCAGCACCGAACAGCGTATCGGTCTCGTGATCGAAGACCTGGCCCCCACCCGTGCCTGGCTGGTCGAGATGCTGACCCTGACCTTCCCGGGCATCCGGGCGGTCACGGCCGACAGCCTCGCCTCCGCCCGCACGGCGTTGGCGTCGTGCTTCGGCCCGGTGGAGGCCGCCCGCAGCGCGCCGCATCTGGCCCTGGTCGATCTGGGCCTGCCCGACGGATCGGGGATCGAGCTGATCCGCGAACTGGCCTGCGCCCGGCCCGATGTGATGCCGATCGTCACCACCATCTATGACGATGACGGCCATCTGTTCGACGCCATCACCGCCGGTGCCCAGGGCTATCTGCTGAAGGATCAGGATGCCGGGCTGCTGGCGCAGTATCTGCGCCGGATCGAGCGCGGCGACCCGCCGCTGTCGCCCTCGATCGCGCGGCGGATCCTGGCCCGGCTGCGCAGTCCCGCCGGGCCGGCCCCCGCCGCCTCCGGCGCCATGCTTTCCCCCGCCGATCCCGGCGTCACCCTCACCCCGCGGGAAATAGAGGTGCTGTCGCTGCTGGGCCGCGGCCTGCGCAATGCCGAAGTCGCCCGGCTGCTGTCGCTGAGCGAGCACACCATCGCCGGCTATGTGAAGGCGATCTACGCCAAGCTCAGCATCTGCTCGCGGGCGGAAGCGGCGCTGGAGGCGGCGAAGCGGGGGCTGGTCTGACCGCCCCCCTCGACGCAGTCAGCGCCCCGCACGCGACCGCGCCCGCCGGTAGAGCGGCGCCACGATCAGCGGCGACAGATAAAGCGGCAGCTGCCCCGCCGCCATGATCAGCTCCAGCGGCCGGTCGCCCTGGCCGGAAATCGCCGCCAGCAGCAGGATCATGTTGCGGTTGCCCGAGACCAGCGCCGCCGACAGCCGCGCCTGGACCGGGACCGGCCCAAGGATCGCAAAGCCGAAGATCGCAAAGCCGAAGACCGCGAAGCCCGTGGCCTGCAGCGCCAGGTTCAGCGCCAGCGTCGACAGGATGGCGAGCGTCATGAAGCCGGGGGCCGCGACCAGCGCCGGCCCCACCCCGTGCATCACCGCCAGCCCCACCGCCGCCACCAGCAGGGTGATGGCGGTGTCGATGGCCGGGGCCGCCCGCCGGATGCGTGGCCGGCCGATCAGCGCGGTGACCAGAAAGGCGCCGCCGAAGCTTGCCCCGATCATCACCGCCAGACGCAGCGCCGTCACCGCCGGGTCGATCGCCGCCCCGCCGCCCAGCAGCAGCGCCACCGCCGGCAGGATCACCGGCGCCAGGATATTGGTCGGCAGCCCGACCAGGGTGAGCAGGGCGACATCGGTGCCGAGCAGCACGCCATAGGCCGCCGCCGACATCATGCCCGGTGTCGCCGCGATCAGGGTCATGGCGCGCAGGAACACGTCGTCGGCCGGCAGCACCAGCCGCCCCAGGCACCAGACCAGCACCGGGCAGGCGAGCAGGATCCAGAAAATCACCACGATGCCGAGCCCCGGCCGGCGCAGCACGGCGATGAAGGCCGTGGGCTCCACCCGAAGCAGCGCCAGGAACATGGTCAGGCAGGACAGCGGCAGCAGCGCCGGATTGGCCGCGGCCGCCAGATCCGGCAGCAGAATGCCGAGCCCGGCGCCCGCCGCCATCAGCCAGGCGCCATGGCGGCGGATCAGGGCGGTGAGCGCGCCGCGGGCGGAGGGGGGCATGATGCGGCAGCGCCTTCAGGACAGTGATTTCGGCAGCGCCGTCACCACCTCGGGCACCAGCACCATCAGCACCACGAAGGTGACCATGATCAGGCAGAAGGGCAGGGCGGCGCGGGCCAGTTTCAGGATGGGCGTGCCGGTCAGGCCCTGGATGACGAACAGGTTGAAGCCGACCGGCGGGGTGATCTGGGCCATTTCGACGGTCACGATCAGGAAGACGCCGAACCAGATCGGGTCGAAGCCGGCGGCGGTGACCAGCGGCAGGGTGACCGGCAGGGTCATCACGATCGCCGACAGCCCGTCCAGAATGCAGCCCAGCATCAGGTAGAAGACCAGCAGCACCGCGATCAGCATATAGGGGTGCAGGCCCAGCGCCTCGATCTGACCGGCGATTTCGACCGGCAGGCCCAGCCGCGCCATCGCCTTGGACAGGAACAGCGCGCCCGAGATGATCAGCCCGATCATCGAACAGGTGCGGACCGTGCCGAGCAGGGCATCGAACAGCTTGCGCCAGGTGAGCGTGCGCTGGCCCAGCGCCACCAGCAGGGCGCCGAGCACGCCCATCGCCGCCGCCTCGGTGACGCTGGCGAAGCCCAGATACATAGAGCCGATGACGAACAGGATCAGGAACAGCACCGGCGCCAGCGACAGCAGGGCGGCGAATTTCTGCCCCCAGCCGAGCCGCGGCTCGCTTTCCGGCAGCAGCGAGGGGTCGATCGTGGTCCGCACCCCCAGATAGCCCATATAGAGCAGTGCCAGGATCAGCCCCGGCACGATGCCGGCCATGAAGAGTTCCAGGATCGAGACATTGGCGAGCACGCCATAGACGATCATCGGGATCGAGGGCGGGATCAGGAAGCCGAGCGTGCCGGCGCCGGCGAGCGAGCCCATGGCGAGGTTGCGGTCATAGCCGCGGGCCAGAAGTTCCTTGAGCGTGATCCGCCCGACGGTGGCGGTGGTGGCGGCGGACGATCCCGACACCGCGGCGAACAGGGTGCAGCCCAGCACATTCACATGCAGCAGCCGGCCGGGCAGGCGCCGCGTCCAGGGGGAAAGCCCCGAGAACAGGTTCTCTGACAGCCGGGTGTGAAACAGCAGCTCGCCCATCAGGATGAACAGCGGCAGGGTCACCAGCTCGGCCGAGGTTGCGGTCGACCAGAGATCGCCGGCCAGGAAGCGGTCGACCCGCATGTTGCGGAAGACCTCCAGGCTGACCAGGCCGATGGAGGTGAGGGTGATGCCCACCCAGACGCCGGCGGAGAGCAGCCCCACCAGCATGCCGAAGACCAGAAGCAGGGGCAGGCTCATTCGATCCCTCCGGCATGTCGGCCGGCATCTTCAACCGGGTCGTTGACCAGCGCACGCAGCACACGGGCGAGGAAGGCGAGGGCGAGCAGCACGAAACCGGCGGCGAGCAGGCCCTGCGGAATGATCAGCGGCGTCGCCAGCGGATAGAAGGACCGCGACCCGATCTCGGCCGTGCGGATCGCCTGCGAGACCATGGCGACGGCGATGAAGCCGGTGACGCCCAGGCCGAAGACGCTGGCCGCCAGATCCATCAGCCGGCGCAGGGCCGGCGGCAGGGCCTGGGTTACCGCCGCGACCCGGATATGGCCGCCGCTGCGGAGCGTCCAGCCGGTGCCGCAGAACAGCACGAAGGCCAGAAGATAGGTGCTGAACTCGATCGCCCAGGGCTGCGACCAGGCGAAGGCCGAGGTGGTGATCACCTCCACGATCAGCAGCAGGGCGAGCAGGGCGGCAGCCAGGGCTGCCACGACCGCCCCGACGAGGTTCAGGCGGTCGATGAAGCGGGTGAGCAGGCGCAGGGCCGTCATGACGCCCCAATCCAATTTGGGTGGTGACCGTGAAGGGGTGGGGGCGGGAGGTGTGGAGGTCCGTCCGCCGGCGCCCGGCCTGAAGGCCGGGGCCGTCGAGGGGGAGGCAGAGACGACCCGGGCCCAAGGGGGAGACAGGACCCGGGCGCCGGCGGTCCGGATCAGTGGCCGACGGCCTTGTGATAGGCGTCGAGCAGGGGGGCGGCGGCCGGGTTGGCCTTCACGAACTCGCCTTCCATCGAGGCGGTTGCCTGACGCATGGCCGTCTTCAGCGCATCCGAGGCGGGCTCGACCGTCATGCCGTTGGCGCGCAGCTCGTCCATGCGCTTGGCGTGTTCGGCCTTGCTGATCTCCCAGAACCGGGGCTCCAGCTTATGGGCGGTGGCCTCGATCATCTTCTGCTGTTTGGGATCCAGCCGGTTCCACTCGTCCAGGTTCACCACCATCAGGTTGGACGCCCACATGTGGTTGGTGTTGTAGGCGTGCTTCAGGAATTCCCAGTATTTCTGCGCGACCGCGGTGGTGCCCGAGGTCATGACCGCATCCAGCTTGCCCGAGGCGAGCGCCGGCACGATGTCGGGATTGTTCATCTGCAGGGCCACCATGCCCAGCCGCGTGACCATGTCGGCGGTCACCCGGTCATAGGTGCGCATGCGCACGCCCTTCAGGTCGTCCAGCGTCGCGACCGGCGTCTTGGTGAAGAAGTTCTGGCTGGGCCAGGGCACGACATACAGCACCTTCTGGCCGCGCTTCTGCAGCTCCGCTTCCCAGACCGGGCGCACGATCTTCATCAGCGCCGCCAGGTCGCTATAGTCCGAAATCAGGAAGGGGATGCTCTCCACGCCCAGCAGCGGGATTTCGCCGACATTCTGGAAGGCGGCGTATTCCGCCATCGGCACCGCGCCGTCTTCCACCGCGCGCAGCGACTCGTTCGCCTTGATGCCCAGCGCGCCGCCGGTGTGGATGGTCATCTCCACCGCGCCGCCGGTGACCGCCTTCACCTCTTCGGCGAATGTCTGCGCATTGGTGGAATGGAACTCGGTCGGGCCCCAGGGCAGCGACACGTCCCACTGGACATCGGCCGCCCGTGACGCCACGGGCTGGAAAAGGGTGAAGGCCGCAGCCGCGGCGATCGCCGCGAAACCGCGGCGCAGCGTCGGATGATGCATGATGGTCGGGCTCCCTGAAGCCTGGGTCTCTGCCGTCCGTGCCCGCTAGGGCCGTCCCCGATAGGGCGCGCCCCGCCGGCCGGACCGCCAGGCCCGGCGCGGCGGCTCCCGACACGCCGTCGCAGGTTGTTATGCCCTTGAGCAAAGCACGGGCGGCCGGCGCTGACAAGAAATATGTACGGACAAATTTTAAAATGTCTGGACAAATATCAGGGCGATCGCGCTAAGCTGCGGCGACCGCAGGCAGGCAATCGGGAGAGGCCGAATGGAGCAGGGGATCTATCTGGAACGGCAGGGGCCGATCGCGCGCATCGTGCTGAACCGGCCGGCGAAACGCAATGCCATGACCGCGGCCATGTGGCAGGCGATCCCGGCGCTTTGTGCCGAGATTGCGGCCGATCCCGAGGCCCTGGTCGTGGTGCTGACCGGTGCCGGCGGCAAGGCGTTCAGTGCCGGTGCCGACATCGCCGAATTCCCCGAGGTCTATGAAACGCCCGAAAGCACCCGCGCCTATAACGAGGCGGTAGAGGCGGCACAAGAGGCGATCGTGGCGCTGGACCGCCCGACCATCGCCGCGGTCAGCGGCGCCTGCGTCGGTGGCGGCTGCGGTCTGGCGCTGGCCTCGGATTTCCGTTTCGCCACGGAAGATGCCCGCTTCGCGATCCCGCCGGCGACGCTGGGGCTTGCCTACAGCTTCAACGCCACCCGCCGCCTGGTGGGCAAGGTCGGCCCGTCGCGCGCCAAGGACATGCTGTTCTCGGGCCGCCTGATCGCGGCCGACGAGGCACTGCGCATCGGCCTGGTTGACCGCGTGGTCGCGGCCGGGGCGCTGGACCAGACGGTCGCCGCCTATGCCGAACGCCTGGCCTCGGTCTCGCAATACACCATCCGCACCATGATGCGCATGGTCGACGCCATTACGCTCGGCGCCGACGCCCCCACCTCCGATCTTGCCGAGGCCTGGGCGGCTTCGTTCACCGGCGCCGATTTCGCCGAAGGCTATCGGGCCTTCATGGAAAAGCGGTCGCCGGTGTTCCGGTGGCGGTGAGGGCGGCTCAGATCGCCGCCCCCTCTTCCTCGGCCTGGCGCATCAGGAATTTCTGGATCTTGCCGGTGACGGTCATCGGCATTTCTTCCACGAAGCGGATGCGGCGCGGGATCTTGAAATGGGCGATGCGGCCTTCGCAGAAGCCCAGCACCGCGGCCTCGGTCAGGCTGTGGCCCTCGGGATTGTCGGCGCGGCGGATCCAGGCGCAGACCTGTTCGCCGTATTTGGCGTCGGCGATGCCGAACACCGCGACGTCCAGAATGCCCGGATGGGTGATCAGGAAGTTTTCGATCTCGACCGGGTAGATGTTCTCGCCGCCGCGCAGGATCATGTCCTTCGACCGGCCGACGATGCGGCAGCGGCCGCGTTCGTCGATCACGCCCAGATCGCCGGTGCGCATCCAGCCGCCCGGGGCGATGGCGTCGCGGGTGCGGGCCTCGTCGTTCCAATAGCCGGCCATCACGTTGTAGCCGCGGGTGTGCAGCTCCCCCACCGTGTTGACCGGCACCACCCGGTCGTCGCCGTCGACGATGCGCACCTCGACGAAGGGATGGATGGTGCCCACCGTCTCGGTGCGGGTTTCAAGGTCGACATCGGCCCGGGTCTGGAAGCTGACCGGGCTGGTTTCGGTCATGCCATAGCAGATGGTGACCTCGCGCATGTTCATCTTGGCGATGACCTCGCGCATCGTGTCGATCGGGCAGGGGGCGCCGGCCATGATGCCGGTGCGCAGCGTCGAGAGATCGAAGCTCTTGAAATCGGGCAGGGCCAGTTCGGTGATGAACATGGTCGGCACGCCGTGCAGCGCGGTGCAGCGTTCGGCCTGCACCGCCTGCAGGGCGGCGCGCGGCTCGAAGGCTTCCGACGGGAAAACCATGGTGGCACCATGGGTGACGCAGGCCAGCACCGACAGCACCATGCCGAAGCAGTGATAGAGCGGCACCGGAATGCACAGCCGGTCGGCTTCGGTGAAGCCCATCAGCCGGCCGACGAAGAAGCCGTTGTTCAGGATGTTGTTGTGGGTGAGCGTGGCGCCCTTGGGCGAGCCGGTGGTGCCGCTGGTGAACTGGATGTTGACCGGGTCGTCGGGGCGCAGCGTCGGGATGATCGCCTGAAGCTTCGCCCGTGACGCGTCGTCGGCATAAAGGGCGATGCGGTCGAAACCGAACATGGCGCCGCGGCTCTCGCCCAGCGGGATCACGAAATCCAGCGCCGGCAGGCGTTCGGCGCGGCTCCCTGCTTCGGCGAATTCCGGCGCGATCTCCAGCAGCATGTCGACATAGCGCGAGGTCTTGAAGGTCTCGGCCAGAACCAGCGCCCGGCAGCCCGACAGGTTCAGCGCATGTTCCAGTTCGAAGGTGCGGTAGGCGGGGTTGATGTTGACCAGGATCAGCCCGGCGCGCATGGCGGCGAACAGGGTCAGCAGCCATTCCACCCGGTTGGGCGCCCAGATGCCGATCCGGTCGCCCGGCTCCAGCCCCAGCCCGATCATGCCTGCCGCAAGTTCGGTGACCCGGCGGTCGAATTCGGCCCAGCTCCAGCGAATGTTCTGGTGCACCACCACCAGCGCATCGCCCTCGGGCCAGGTTTCGGCCGTGCGGGCAAGGGCGGTGCCGATGGTTTCATAGCGCAGCGGCTCGTCGCTCGTGCCGCAGACATAGCTCATGGTCAGCTCGGACATGGGAATGCCGTCTCGGTTCCGGGATATGGAATGATGTCGGTGAGGTCTGGATGGGGCGGGGCGGGGGCGCTCAGCTCACCATGCCGAGGGCGATCATGCCGCCCAGGTTTTCGGGCCAGGTGCGCGTGCGGCCGGCCTGCAGCAGCACCCGCGCCCAGGCCACCCAGCCCGACCAGGCGATGCGCTTGTCCCAGGCCGTGCCCCAGGCCGACAGGATGTCGAGCCCGATGCGGGCATGGGTGGCGGCGGTGTCGTAATCGCCCTGGGTCAGTGCGATCTGTGCCAGAACCAGATGCGGTTCTGCGATGTCGGGATTGTGCGCGATGGCGGTTTTCAGAAGGGAAACCGCCGCGACCGGGGTGGAGATCGCATGGGCGCGGGTGACGACCTGCCAGTAGAGCGCCACCGCCGCCATTTCGTCGGCCTGGGTCAGGATGCGGCGGCAGCGGTCGAAGACCGGCGGCACCGGCAGGCCCAGTTCGGCCGGCAGGTCGCGCAGCGGCCGGGCCATGCGCGAGGCCAGGCTCCAGGCCTCGTTGCTGGGCATCAGCTGGCCGGGCCAGAGCGAGGCGGCCCAGTTTTCTTTCACCGGCTGACGGGTCTGCCAGGGGAAGCCCTGGAACACGTCGTCCACCCAGCTGTGCCACTGTTCGGTCAGATCGGCAATCGAGACGATCGCGAAGATCGCCGCGTCCTTCTGCGACAGATGCAGCATGCTGCCGTCTGATTTTTCAAGATCGAGCCCCCCGGCCGGGATGGCGTCGATCTCGGTCAGTTTCTGTACGAAGCGGGTGCGGGGCATCACGCAGAAGGTGTGGATCAGCCGCTCGGCCTCCTCCCCCACCGCGGCCGCCAGCTCGGCCCGTTTGGCCGAGGCATCGAACAGCTTCAGGGCGACGAATTCATTGGAATAGACGCTGTGGAACAGGCCCAGCACCCGCACATCGCGCGGCTGGTCCCAAAGGGCCAGGGTGCGGTAAACGTCCAGAAGGTGGTTCTTGAAGGTGCCGGCCTTGTGCCAGGCCTCGCCGGCGCTGCGCGAGAACAGAAGGTCGAGCAGGGCGGGCAGCTCGGCATCCACCTTCTCCCAGTCATCCGCCAGCAGGGCCGGCAGCAGCGGGTGCAGGTCGGTGCCGGCCGGATCGGAAGCGGGTACAGGGGCAGGGGCAGTCTGGGCGGTCATCGGTGTTCCCTCCGGCGCCGCGTGCCGGCATGGGGCCGCGGTCGTCTGTTGGTTCGGCAGCAGGTCCCATCCCCCGGGGCCTGCCTGCGTCTGGTATGACACACCCGTTGGCGTTCCGCCGCAAGTGATGATTGAAAAATCAATTAATTCAGGGGCGGAGAGGCCGTGCCCTGGTCGCCCGCCATCCGCAGCCGTGGCCAGCGATCGCGCCACCCCTTGTCCCGAACCCGCTGCAGATGAATGGCGTGGCGCGGGCCCGATGCGAAGCCGGGGGTCGGCCGGGCGATGATCGCGAACAGATCCTCCAGCCCATGCGGCGCCGCCACACGCAACTGCCCATCGGGTGCCAGTTGCACCGCAACGGCGGTCGCCGTCTCGGGCCAATGGCGCATCGCATCCACCGCCGAAGCATAGGGCGGCTCGTTATTGCGCAGATGCATGCGCGCCTGATTATCGACCGACCACCGCACATCCGGGCGTATTGCGGACAATTGTGCCTCCAGCGCCTTGTCCTGTTCGCGATGCGGCCGCAGTGCATCGAACCAGATCACATCGATATCGTTGCGGGGCAATTCCGGAGGTCGGCCGTGCAGATGGTCCCACACCAGATCACGCACGAAACCGGCCGCAATCCAGCAATCGGAGAGGCCACATGCGGCAACCTCACCCAGGATCGACAGATGGGCGGGGGATGCGGTTACAATGGTGATCAGGCGTCGTTCCAGCGTGTCCATGCCGCCCTCTTCTCCGTCCGTCTCGATTTCTCTTTCTGGATCAATGCATTGGAAGCAGGCGCATGCGAGGCGTCACGGAACCGGACCGCCCTGCCCCGGCCAGCGATCATCGCATGATCACCGGTCCTTCGACAGCCTGAAATCCGCCCATTAAAGTCGATAAGATATAGTTATCGTACTTTAACACAAAAGATAACGTAAACCGCCCAGCTCCGGGTACGGCAGCTCCGTCCTGCTCACGACAGCGAAAGACACGACCTCGCATCCATTGCCAGCCAGAACAGAGGGTCAGCCCTCCCATCCGCCATCAGCCCGATAACCGAAGCGCTGCATCATCTCCGCCGACCGGTCCGCCCGCTCCCGCAGCAGCGCCGGATCTGCGTCCTGCCAGCCGATGCCGCTCCGCCCCGCGCGGAAAAACGCCGGCGAGGCGGCCGGCCGTTCGCGGAAGCCGGCTTCACGTTCCTCGGCCTGCAGACGGTCGAAGCGGCTGAAGTCCACCGCTCGTGCGATCAGTCCGGCATCATCCGCCAGCCCGGCCACCGCCGCGGCGCGGGTGAAACCGGCGATCGGGTCGGCGCGCAGATCCTCGTATCGCAGGCTGATCACCGGCCAGGGCAGATCATCGGCGGTCCACGACGCCGCATGGCCGGCCCAGCTGCCGACGCGTTCGGCGGTCGCCATGTGCATGCGGTCGGTCCCCCGGTCGAGCTGATGACCTGAATCCAGCATGGCGCGGATCGTCCGGTCGATCGTCCAGCCCAGATGCGGCGCATAGGATGCCGCCACATCGAAGGGATGGCGCACCAGGTGGATCACGCCCTGGACGATCTCCGGCGGATACAGCCAGTCGCCCAGATCGGTGCGCCGCGCCGTTTCATGGGTCTTGATGATCAGTGGCGATGTGTCGGGTTGTGTCGCCGCGAAGCCGCGCAGCACGTCCGGCCAGTAGCGATCGATTTCGGCCGCGGACAGACTCGCCGCATCGATCGGCGCGAAACCGTCGAAGATCATCCGGCGCAGATTGTAGAAACCGTTATCGATATCGTTGATCGAAATCGGCGCTGTGGCGCGACGGCAGACATGGTCCAGCACCAGCCGGGTCCAGGTATTGCCCGATCGTGGATAGCTTGCGATCACCACCAGTTTCGCGGTCATTACCCGGCCTCCGACATCCAGGCCATCACCCGCGCGCACAGCTGATCGGGCGGCGGTTCCTTTGCCGCCCCCAGGCTCAGCACCCGAAGCCGCGCGGCGACCCGCGATATCAGCGCCATATGGGCGGCCTGCCGACCCATCGCCCGCAGCTGGCGCAGCCGGAAAGATTCGGTGGCCAGAACCCGGATCCGGTCGATGGCCATCGCCGCAACCACGTCCTTCTCCTCGCCGCGATCAAGCAGCACCACATGACCAAGCACTACCGGTGCGGGCACCGATTTGGTTCGCCACAACACCCGGCTGTGGCCCGGCCGTGTCGGCGGCAGCTCCGCCGGGTTCAGATCCAGCATCCGGGCCGTATCCGGCCAGAGCGCCAGCACCGGCGTGCCGGGCCAGACCATGGGTCGCCCGTCACCATCCACGGTCAGCCGCACCACCTCGTCGGCCACGAAATGCCAGCCGCGGCGCAACAGATGCCCGGCCATCAGCGATTTGTCGGCCCCCGACAGGCCGGTGATCGCCAGCGCCGGCCCGCCATCGGGCGGAACCAGACAGGCCGCATGCAGCGCCACCTCGCCGCGCTGCTGGATCACCGCGGTCAAGGGGGTTCGGATGGCGAAATAGGCCAGCTCGTCATCGCCGACCCCTGGCGCGCCGGCCATCAGCAGCCGCCGGCCCTCTTCGGCCAGAAACCGGCCGATACCGGGCATGCGGATCAGCAGCCGGTCGGGCATCGCCTCGACGAAAGCGTTCACCGCGGTGGCGCCGTCCAGATGCGCCGGCAGTTCATCCACCCGCCGGATGTCGAGATCGGGAATATCGGGGAGGGTGAAGGCCGACATGTCGGACGGGGCGGTCATCATGCTCGCGATCTGCGTGGGTTGGGCGGGGCCACTATACACGAAGACGGGTCGCCACGACAAAACATGTGCCCCGGCCTCACCCCTCCCACCCGCCATCGGCCCGATAGCCGAAGCGCTGCATCATCTCCGCCGACCGGTCCGCCAGCTCCCCCAGCAGCGCCGGATCTGCGTCCGGCCAGCCGATGCCACTCCGTCCGGCCCGGAAGAACGCCGGCGAGGCGGCCGGCCGTTCGCGGAAACCTGCCTCACCTTCCTCGGCCTGCAGACGGTCGAAGCGGCAGAACCCGACCGCCCGTGCGATCAGCCCGGCATCTTCCGTCAGCCCGGCCAGCGCGGCGGCGCGGGTGAAGCCGCGGGTCGCATCCGCGCGCAGATCCTCGTATCGCAGGCTGATCACCGGCCAGGGCAGATCATCGGCGGTCCACGACGCCGTATGACCTGCCCAGCTGCCGACGGTTTCAGGCATCGGCAGCTGCAGCCGGTCCATGTCTCCGCCGATGCGGTGTGCCGGGTCCAGCAGGGCGCGAATGGTATCATCGATCGTCCAGCCCCGATGATGGGCATAGGATGCCGCCACATCGAAAGGATGCCGCACCAGATGGATGACACCGCGCACGATCTCGGGCGGATAGAGCCAGGCGCCGGCATCCGTGCGCCGGGCCGCCTCATGGGTCTTCAGAACCAGCGGCGCATCCGCCGGCTGCCCCTTCACCAGACTCCGAAACACCTCGGGCCAGTAGCGGTCGATTTCGGTGACGGTCAGATCCGATGCTTCGACCGGTCCGAACCGGTCGAAAATCATCCGGCGTTGCACATAAAGGCCGGTTTCGATGTCGTTGATCGAGATCGGCGCCCGGGCGCGACGGATCAGGTGATCCAGCACCAGCCTCGTCCAGGTGTTGCCGGATTTCGGATAACTCGCAATCAGCACCAGCGCGGCCGTCACCGCCCGGCCTCCGTAACCCGTTCGGCCAGGCGGTCATAAAGTTCGTCTGGCGAAGGTCTGTGCGCAGCGCCCAGGCGCCACCCCCGCAGCTGTGCCGCAAGCCGTGTCATCATCGCCATATGCGCCGCCTGACGGCCCATCGCCCGCACCTGCCGGGGGCGGAAGACCTCGGCGGCCAGGGTTTCCAGCCGGTCGACCCCGCTCAGCCTGTCCGTATCCCCTTTCCGGTGCAGATCGAGCAGCACCACATGCCCCAGCGCCACAGGCCCCGACATCGGTATCGCCTGGTGCAACACCCGGCCATGCTGCGGCCGCGCCATGGGCAGGTCCGTAAGGGTGATGCCCAGCATCCGGGCGGCATCCGGCCAGAGTGCCACGACCGGCGTGCCCGGCCAGGCAAGCGGCCGCCCCTCGGCGTCGAGCGTGACCCGAACCACCTCGTCGGCCACGAACCGCCAGCCGCGCCCCAGCAGCATTGCCGCCAGCGTCGACTTGCCGGCGCCCGACACACCGCTGATCGCCACCGCCGCCTTGCCCCCGGGGGGCAACAGGCAGGCGGCATGCAATGGCAACTCCCCCCGCTGATGGATCAATCCGGCAAGCGGGGTGCGGACGGCGAAATAGTCCAGATCCGCATCGGACACCTCGGCCTCGCCGGCGATCAGAAGCCGCCGCCCCTCCTCGGCCAGGAATCGGCCGATGCCGGGCATGCGGACCAGCAACCGGTCGGGCGTCGCCTCGACGAACCCGTTCACCGGCACCGCCCCGGCCAGATGTTCCGGAAGGGCCGCGACGCGGCGGATGTCCACATCCGGAAGCTCCGGGATGGTGATCATCGGCGTCTGATCTCTGACGGACATGCTGGTCCCGAGGCTTGATGAGAGATTTACATCGTCGTTGTATACCTGTAACCGCTCGCCGGTACAGGCAGATCATTCTCCCTATCCTGCACCCTGTCGGGTTTCCGATCGATGAATCGGGATCATCCTACTCAGACCTCATATGATATCCCGACAATGAAATCAGAGATGGAAACACTGATGAATTTTGGCTGTCGCCGGCGGCAACGTGCTGCAGTTCGCCGATAACATGTTTTATTGCATGAAGACTTGATCCAGCGATCGGAAACTCGACATGAAAAGCTATATCTCTTCCATCTCGCATCACCATTCGGTTGATGGTCATGGCTATGAAAACGGAGCCCGGCCCGGCTGGTCGCGCCCGGTTCTGCGGCCGCTGGCGATTGTCCTGGACACGTTGGCCGGCGACGGGTCCGCGGGCTATGACGGCATGGGCTGCCCCTCGTGAGTACCGCTGCCCTGTCATGCAGGCCCGGTTCTCCGACGTGATATGCCCTCAGACGTGATGTGACTGCCCGATCGGCGCTGCCCCCGCCGCATCGCGGCGGTGCATGATCAGCCGTCGGATACGTCGCCCTGCCGCTTCCAGCGCCAGAGCCGGCAGCAGAAGCGGCAGCACGCGCCCGAAACGGCGATCGATCCAGGCAATCCGGGCATCCGGGTTCCGGCTGGTCGATCGCCGGGCGGCGTGGTTGCGCAGGATGCCCCGCGCCAGCCGGCCGCGGCCAACCGCCGGTTCCGCCGGCGCCCCCGCCTCGGCCAGGCGGGTCATCAGCCGGCCGATATCCGCCGGCACCGGCCCTTTCGGCACCTCGGCATACCACCAGCCCTTGTGATGCATGCCATGGCTGCGGCAGCGCTCCAGATGGTGCGGATCGGTGGTGCGGTCGGTCGCCAGATCGGCATGGGCGAACCGGCGGAATTTCCAGGCCGGACGTGCCCCCGGATCGACATACGAGAAATGCCGGCCGGCGCCCGGAATGACCGGCGCGGCCCGCAGCCCCCGGCGCAGGGATTGCATCGATCGCGGCGGCAGGCCGCGGGCCGGATCGCCCAGAATATCCATCACCCGCACCACCACGCCCGGCGCACAGGACCACATCGGGTCCAGCGCATCCCAGCGCCCGGGCTTCAGCCGCGGCAGCGCCGTCGCAAAGGGCAGCGCCGGATCGGCACAGCAGGGCGAACGCGGCCCCAGGCGCAGCGGATGCTCGTAATGACGGGTCATGCCCAGCCGCATCGGCCGCTCCAGCCCGTCGCGTTTCAGCCGGCGCAGCACCGCCGGGTCGGGGATCTCGTCCACATCCAGGATCAGCACCAGATCGTCGGGGCGGGCGTCCTGAAGCGCGAACACCGCCGCATTGCGCTGGAAGGCCTCGCGATCCCAGCCCGAACTGTCGGCCGGCCCCAGCCGGGGCAGGCCGACATGGCGGATGCGGGCGGCCAGATCCGGCCGCGTCGCCCGCGCCTCTGCCCAGGCGAGCGGCTTGGGCGCGCCCTGCATGGTCTGCGCGCCCTCGACCAGAATATGCTGGTCGACCACGCCATCGAGTTCGGCCACACGATGCGCGAGCATCACGAATTCGCCGTCGAACAGGAAGCAGTCATAGATACGGCGCATCGGGCGGTTCCTCGGAACGCGGGCGGGGCCCTCGGAACGCGGCAGGGCCGGCCCGTCACCCGGGCCGACCCATTCTTAGCCGATGATCCGGCGGGTGATCAATGCGCCAGCGTCGGTGCCGCCGCCGGCGCCGTGGTATCGGCATGGCGGCGCAGTGCGAAGACCGCAGCCGAGGCGAGCAGGGCCGGCACCACGGCGGCCATCACCACCCATTCGGTGCTCCAGCCGGCACCGAGCAGCAGGCCGCCCGCCACCGGGCCGATGATCGAGCCGATCCGGCCGACGCCCAGCGCCCAGCCGACGCCGGTGGAGCGGATCGCGGTCGGGTAGACGCCTGCCGTCAGCGCATTCATGCCGATCTGCGCGCCGACCACGCCATAGCCCGCCAGGAAGGTGGCCGGCATCAGGATCCAGAGATCCGAGGCGCCGAGTGCGACCAGCGCGATGAAGCCGGCCGAGGCGGCATAGGCCGAGCCCAGCACGAGATGCGGGTTCAGCCGGTCGATCATCCGGCCGAGGGTGATGGCGCCGACCACGCCGCCGAAATTCAGGATGGCGGTCGACAGGATGGCGATCTGGAGCGGCAGGCCGGCGCCGCGCAGCAGCGAGGGCAGCCAGTTCACCAGGAAATACATCACCAGCAGGTTCATGAAGAAGGCGACCCAGAGCAGCAGGGTTACCCGGGCGCGGCCGTCCTCGAACAGTTTGCGGACCGGAAAGCCGGTGGCCCGGGGCTCGTTCAGCACATAGGCATGGGCGCCGCCGGCCGCGATCGACGGGTCGAGCCGGCGCATGATCCGGTCGATCTTCTCGGCCGGTGCCCCGCGCGCCACCAGGTAGCGCACCGATTCCGGCAGCATCACGACCAGCAGCACCAGCACCACCAGCGGCGCGATGCCGCCCAGGATGAACACCGAATGCCAGCCGAAGGCGGCGATCATCTGCGCCGAGAGCACGCCGCCGATGGTGGAGCCCAGCGGAAAGCCGCAGAACATCACCGTCACCAGCGTGGCGCGCAGCCGCGCCGGGGCATATTCCGAGGTGAGCGCGATGATATTGGGCATGGCGCCGCCGAGCCCCAGACCGGTGAGAAAGCGGTAGAGCAGCAGCTCGTTCATCGTGCCGGCCCAGGCAGTGATCAGCGAGAACACGCCGAAAATCGCCATCGAGACCAGGATCACGCTCTTGCGCCCGAAGCGGTC
Source organism: Tistrella sp. (assembly GCF_002684955.1). Classification (NCBI taxonomy): domain Bacteria; kingdom Pseudomonadati; phylum Pseudomonadota; class Alphaproteobacteria; order Geminicoccales; family Geminicoccaceae; genus Tistrella; species Tistrella sp. Next base: position 92,117 of record NZ_NYWI01000060.1, read on the forward strand.
GGCCGCAGGGCTGAGCACGAAGGCACCGACGGTCAGGCCGGCGAGGCCAGCGCCGAAGATCGGCCCGAAACTGGCCATGCTCATCTGCCAGTCTTCGGCGATGACCGGTGCGACATAGGCGATCGCCTGGGTGTCGAAACCGTCAAGTAGTGCGATCAACGCACAAAGTGCCGTGATTGCGAACTGGAACCTGCCGAACCGCGCGCGTTCGATCGCCGCGGTCACATCTATGGTCTCTGGCCGGGCCATAGCCCCCTCCTCCCATGTCTACCCACGTCTTCTGTCATATCGCCCGGTTCCGCAGCACCCTGGCCGGCACCGCGCCCGGATCTTCGCCGTCAATCTCAGGCGTTTGCGACCGCCTCGCGGTAAAGGCCGAGCTTTTCCTGCGCGGCCCGGTCGGAATAGCCGAACAGCACCAGCCGGCTGTCGGCCCTGATCGTCACCTCGCGCCAGGACGGCACGACCAGAAGGTCGCGTTCCGCCAGCGTGAAGACCTCGTCGCCGACCTTCGCCTCGCCCCTTCCTTCGACCACCACATAGACCGTGCCGTCGGAAGACCGCCGCGGCCGGGTCTCGAACCCCGCCGGCAGCAGCCGGACATGGGCGGCGATGGTCGGCATCACCGGCCCGCCTGTGGCGGGGTTGAGGAATTCGAGCGCATGGCCCAGCACCGGATCGGGTGCCTCGGCCGCCGCCAGATCGGCAAGCGCCACCGACCACTCGGCATAAGGGTAGTGGAACAGCGGCTGTGCCGCCGGCCGGCGATCGGCGGTGCTGCCCCGCAGCGGCCGGAGATTGCGGCCATAGCGGCGCGTGCTGTCGCCCGGCGCCACGGTCTCGGGGTGTTCCGCAGCCTCCAGCCGCTCCGCGAAGCTCGCGTCGAAATGGCGCACGGTCGGGATGTCGAGCCCGTCGAGCCAGATCATCGGCTGGCCGGAATGATTGCCGTGATCATGCCACTGCCAGTTCGGCGTCAGCACCAGATCGAAGGGCCGCATCACCGCCTTTTCGCCATCGACCGCGGTATAGGCGCCATCGCCTTCCATCACGAAACGCAGCGCCGACTGGCTGTGGCGATGGCAGGGCGCCACCTCGCCCGGCAGGATCAGCTGCAACCCGGCATACAGGCTGGGGGTGATGCCGGACGTGCCGGGCAGGCCCGGATTCTCCAGGATCAGCACCCGGCGTTCGGCCTGTTCGGCGCTGATCAGGTCGCCCGCGCGCAACAGGTGATCGCGGGCCGAGGCATAGTCCCATTTCCACGCCTGTGCCGGTGAGCGCGGCGTCGGCATCACCAGCGCCGAGAGCACCTCCCACAGGGGATACAGGCTCTTCGGCCGCATCTCCTCGTAGAGCCGGTCCAGCTGGGCGCGGGCGTCATTGGGCAGGGGAGCGGTCATCGGATCAGCCCTCCTCGACCATCACATGCAGCACGCCGTCTTCCACCCGCACCGGATAGGTCCGCACCGGCTCGGTACAGGGGGCGCCACATGGCGCACCCGTGCGCACATCGAACAATCCCTGATGCAGCGGACATTCGATCATGTGGCCGTCCAGATAGCCGTCGGACAGAAAGGCGCGGCCGTGGGTGCAGAGATCGTCGGTGGCGAAGAATTCACCATCGACCTCGTAAAAGGCGATGCGGCGCCCGGCCGCTTCGGCGCAGGCCACGCCCTCATCGGCAAGACGCGCGGTCTCGATGGTCTTGATCCAGCTCATTCTGGCTCGTCCTTGTCTGCAGGCGTGGCGGGCAGGAGAGGGTGGCGCCGTGACAGGAAGGTGGATCCCCGCCTACGCGGGGATGACGGCTTCCTGATTTTTCCCAACGGGACGACGATGGCGGCTGCAGCGACCGACCGTTGATGTAAGACGTCGTCATCCCCGCGGAGGCGGGGATCCACCTTTCTCTCCACCCGGCGGCACTCGCCCACCCCTTCCCTTACGCCGGATAAATCAGGCTGTTCGGGATCATCTCGCTGTCGATCACCACGATCCGCTCGGCGAAGTACAGCCGGCCGTCCTCGTCGACGATCCGGTCGTGGCAGACCGCCGAGAGCACGATTTCCGACTGCCTGTCGATCAGCGTCTGCACGATCAGCAGGTTGTGGCGGGTGCGGATGCCCTCGGGTCCGGCGCTGATCCGGAGCGGCCCGGGAAAGCGGCGGTAATAGCGCGGCGCATACATCTGGGTGGTGGTCAGCCCCGTCACCCGGTCCTGCAGCATGCCGCGGCTTTCGGCCTGCATGGTCGACAGCGTATAGCCCCGCTCGAAATTCTCCCGCGGGATCACCCGATACAGGCAGTCGGGCAGGAAGAAGCCCGGCCAATCCGACAGCCGCACATCGTCCAGCGTGTCGTAATACGCGTCGTAGAGGTCGCGGACCCGGCCGCGCAGGGCGGTATCGGTCTCAGCAGTCGTGATCATCCTGTTCACAGCCCCATCACCTCCCGCCAATAGCGATACATCGACCGGATCGCAGTTTCGGTGACCATGTAATCGGTCGGCGCAATCTCGCGGCCGCCCATCATCACCAGCGCCTCTTCCATGTCCGAGGGCGAGAAGCCCTGCTGGCTCATCTCGATGATCTCGCCGTCATCGGCCGAGACGAAACCGGCCGGGCCGAACAGATTGGCCTGGCGCGTGCGGCGCAGCTTCATTTCTGGCGTGTCGTCGGCATAGCACCAATGGGTCCAGTGGAAATCGAACCCGGCCGGCCCCTTGGGCACGATCTGGCGCGAGGTCAGCGAATTGACCTGCTGCTGCAGGATCACGCTCGGGAAGACGGTGATCATGCCGACCGTCTCCTCGCCCGGGAATTCCTTCACCACGTCCAGGATGCGCGGATCGGCCAGTTTCAGATCACCCTGGAAATTGCGCAGATCCGCGGTGACGTCGTTCACCTCCTGCTCGCCCTTGCGGCTGATCAGGATGCCGTGACGGCCGGTCTCGTCGATGTCGACCGCGGATTTCTGATCGGCGCGGAACAGGCCGAAGGTGACGAAGAACACATGCAGCAGCCCCGCATGATACGGGTCCTTGATGTTCTCCATCATCAGCTTCCAGTTGGCCGGAATGTGCTGGCGGTTATAGCCCAGCACCTCCAGCTTCCGGCCGTCATAGACCCGGGTGTAATGGGCCCAGAACTTCTCGCCCAGATACTCCCTGAAGGGCGGCGTCTCGTCCGAGAAGGTCGCCCAGACCACGCCGTTCACCACCTCGACGCGCAGCCGGTTCAGGCCGTGATTGCCCGGGTCGAAATCCCGCGGCATGCCGCCCTGGCGCTTCACGCCGCGGCGGAAGGGTACGCCGACCAGATTGCCCCTCAGGTCATAGGCCCATTGGTGATAGGGGCAGAGCAGATCCTTGGTATGGCCCTGGCGCGCCTGGCAGAACTTTACGCCGCGATGCGCACAACGGTTCTCCACCACGCTGATCTCATCTTCGGCGGAGCGCACCACGATCACCGGGCGCTCGCCCAGCGTGGTGGTCTTGAAATCGCCGACATTCGGGATCTCGCATTCCAGCGCGCAATAGAGCCAGTGCGGCCCGTACCAGATGCGCTGAAGTTCCCGCTGATAGACGTCCTGATCGGTATAGACCCAGTAGGGCACCCTGCCGGCATCGCCGGTGTCCCACACGCGGCCATTCGGGGCACAAGCGCTGGTCTCCGCCATTCCCGCCTCCCTTGGGCGGCGCCCCCTCGTCCCGGGTTGCCGCCCTGTTGTATTGCATATCGTGTGAGGTTTAGTATGATATGCAACAACGCGACGTCAAGACGGTTCGTCGAAAATGGAATGCCGGCCATGCCGGATCGTCATGAACCGGCACCGTCCTTCAGGGAGTTGAATGGAATGAGCGCAGGCGTGGTCATCATCGGCGCCGGCCAGGCGGGTGGCCGGGCGGCACTGACGCTCAGGGAAAAGGGCTATGCCGGGCCGGTCACGCTGATCGGCGACGAGCCCGTGGCCCCGTATGAACGGCCGCCTTTGTCGAAGGAGATGCTGATCGATCCCGCGACCAGCCCCACCTGGCTGGTGCCGGACGGCGCCTGGGCCGCGCAGGACATCCGGCTGATCACCGGCCATGCGGCCGTGGCGGTGGACCGCACCAGCCGCCGGGTGCGGCTCGACGACGGCAGCCTGCTCGATTACGACCATCTGATCTTCGCGACCGGCAGCCGGCCGCGCCGCCTGCCCTTCCGGGTCTCGCGCCTGGCGGAGCTGCGCACGCTCGACGATGTCACGGCGCTCTCGGCCCGCGCGGTCGAGGCCCGGTCGGTTCTCGTGATCGGCGGCGGGGTGATCGGGCTCGAAGTCGCGGCCACGCTGGTACGGAAGGGGCTGGCGGTCACCGTGGTCGAAATCGGCTCACGCCTGCTCGGCCGCAACTTCCCGGCGCCGGTGGCGGCGGCCCTGGCCCGGCGCCACGCGGCCGAAGGCGTCACCCTGCTGACCGGCCGCCGGATCCGGGATCTGGCCGACACGGCAGACGGTATCCGCGCCATGCTGTCCGACGGGCAGGTGATCACCGCCGATTTCGCCGTCGCCGGCATCGGCGTGGTGCCGGAAACCGGCCTCGCCCAGGCGGCCGGGCTGGTGGTCGATGACGGCATCGTGGTCGACCACGACATGCGCACCGCAGATCCGGCGGTGTTCGCGATCGGCGATGTCGCGGCACAGCCGGGGCCGGATGGCCGGTCGCTGCGCTGCGAAACCTGGCAGAACGCCAACATCACCGCCGAACGCGCAGTGGCGGCGATCCTGGGCAGCCCCCTGCCCGCCCCCGAAACACCCTGGTTCTGGACCGATCAATACGATCTGAACGTCCAGCTCGCCGGCGTCACCGGGCCCGAGGCCGACACAGCACAGATCGTCGAACAGCGGGCCGGCGCCGGCCGGCTGTTCCTGGTGCTGGACGGCGACCGGCTGATCGGGGCCGCGGGCATCAATGCCGGCCGCGACATGGCCGCCTGCCGGCGGCTGATCACCGCCGGCATTCACCTGCCGCCCGGGATGACCGCGTCCGACAGCTTCGATGCGAAGGCGGCGCGCGGCCTGCTCAGCCCGGCTGCGGCCAGCGCCCGCCCAGCCTATGCGTAACCTCGCGCGCGGTCGCAATCAGCATCTCGCGGGCGGCGGCATCGCCGTCGCGGCCGAAACCCGGCGAGGCGATGATCGACAGGGCCAGCACCAGCTGGCCCTGAAGATTGAACACCGGCGCCGCGAAGGCACGCAGCCCCGGCGCGGTGGTGCCGTCCACCGCGGCCGACATTTCGCGCCGGGTCTGGGCGCGCATCGCATCGATATCGACCGGGCCTTCGGAACGGTCCTGCGCCAGTTCGCGCTGCAGCAGGTCGGACACGAAGCCCTCGTTCAGGAAGGCGAGGAAGATCCGGCCGGTGGCCGACCAGGTCAGCGACAGATGCGAGCCGATGGTGAGCATGGTGTAGACCGGTGGATTGCCGGGGTACCAGCGGATGATGGTGGGGCCGGTTTCGGCCCAGACCGCAATCAGCACGGTGCGGCCGCTGGCGGCGACCAGCTCCTGCGCCGCCCGGCTCGCCTCTTCGAACGTGTCGAGCCGGCCCATGGCGGCAAGGCCCAACCTAAGCGCGCCGGTGTGCAGATCATACAGCGCCGTCGCCGGGTCCTGGCGCAGGAAGCCGGTGTTCACGAAGCTCGCCAGATAGCGATGGGCCTGGCTGACCGACTGGCCGCTGGCCCGGGCGATATCGGTCAGAGAGCTGGGCCGGCCCAGACGGACCAGGGCATCGAGCACGCCGATGCCGATTTCGACCGACTGGATGCCCTTGCGCTTCGTCTCGCTGCCGGCGCCACGCCGCCCGACCGCCTTCGCACTCCCCTCCGCCTTCGCGCTCCCCTCCTGCTTCGCCTCCATCGCCCGCCCGTTCTCCTGCTGACGGCTGCCGCCTGATGCAGCGCACCATAGCCCCGGCGCCCCTGCCCGGCAACGGGGCCCGACAGACCATCATGTCAGGCGCCGCGTCAGCCCCCCTCGCCCACACTCGATACCGTCATCCAGGCATCACGCCACCCCAAGGAAACCCCGATGACCAGCTGTCTGTTCGACCCCGCCCCCACCCCGCTCGCCGAAGTCAAAGGCACCGAAGCGCGCTATCCCATCCGCCGGATCTTCTGCGTCGGCCGCAATTATGAAGCCCATGCCCGCGAGATGGGTGTGGTGGTCGATCGCGAGGCGCCGTTCTATTTCACCAAATCGGCCCTGGCCTATGTGCCGTCGGGATCCACCATCCCCTACCCGCCCGGCACGGAGAATTATCATTACGAGATGGAGCTGGTGGTCGCCATCGGCAAAGCCGGTTTCGAGATCGCGCCCGCGGACGCCCTCTCCCACGTCTTCGGCTATGCCTGCGGCCTGGACATGACCCGGCGCGACCTGCAGCTGGCGGCGCGTGCGAAACAGCGGCCCTGGGATCTGGGCAAGGATTTCGAGCAGTCGGCCGTGCTGTCGCCGATCGTGCCGGTGGCCGAAAGCGGCCATCCCGCCACGGGGCTGCTGGAATTGCGGGTCGATGGCGAGACCCGCCAGTCGACCGATCTGTCGCTGCTGGTCTGGTCGGTGGCCGAGCTGATCGCCCATCTGTCGCGCTTCTACCATCTGGAACCCGGCGATCTGATCTATACCGGCACGCCGGAAGGCGTCGGCCCGGTGGTGGCCGGCCAGAGGATCGAGGGCTCGATCGCGGGCCTGGGCGGCATTTCGCTGACCATCGCCTGATCGCCCGGGTTGAGGGCGCGCGGTCGCATGACGGGGGGTGGCACAGGGCTTGCCACCCCCCTGCCCTGGCTGGCTTACCGGCCGTAGATGACGTGTCATGATGCCCCTCGCGCCGCAGCAAGGCTGCGAGTCCTTCCCTGTCAAAGGCCGATAATGTTGCCGCAAGCTGCCGCATCTGCGGGGCTTGACGGTGGATTTTCTTCAGGCAGGGCCAGGGCACCGATGATCAGCGCGTGCAGGCCCTGAACCAGTTCCTGCTCCATCGCCGCCTCTTCCGTGGCCCGGTCCGCCTGCACCACCGGCTCCCGGCCGGCAACCGAATACACCGTGTCGGCCACGGCAAGGGTATGAAAGGCCACCGTCGCGAGCAGCCAGCGCGCCCGGTCCAGAGACAGCCCATAGGCTTCGGCGATGTGCCGCTGATGCCCGTCGATCCTGGCAAGCATCGGCCGGGTTGCGGCCTGACGGCGGATCACATAAGGCGTCACGCCCGGATGCGCCTTCACGAAGGCCTGCAGGGATGCCGCGAAGCGCTGCAGATAGGCCTTCAATCCGCCGCCCCCGCTGCCATCGGCCAGGGGCAGTTCCCAGCGGTTGAAGATTTCCTCGGCCACCAGGCGTTTAAGCTCGTCGAGGCCGGCGACATGCTTGTAGAGCGCCATATGGCTGACCCCCAGTGCCGCGGCGATACCGACGAAGGTGATGTCCGAAAGACCCATCCCGATCCCGGCCTCGATGATCCGTTCGCGCGTGATGGAGGGCGGGCGTCCACGGGCGGCGCGGCGCTGCGGCGGTTTCATGTCTCTCCTCCGGTCGGTCATGCCCCCGGTCGATCAGGGCGGCGGGCGATCAGGGCGGCGGCGGCCCCGCTCTGCTGCGGGTCGCCCTATTTAGTTTATATGATGCAACTAAATCGGAAACCGGTCTATAGTCGGGCAAACGGGCCCCGGACATGGCCCGATCCATCGTGTCTCCCGAGGTTCTCCGTCCATGAGCAGACCTGACACAGCCCCCGCGAAACCCGGGCCGCTCGCCGCGGTGCTCCGCCCCATCCGCGGGCGCCTGGCCCTTGCCGCCGTCCTGGCCGGCCTGGGCAGCATGCTCACGCTGGTGCCGCTGGCCGGCATCGCCCATATCGCCGGGATCGTCTCAACCGGCCCCGACCTCTTTGGCCCCGACATCTCTGCAACTGGCCAAACCGGGATCTGGCAGGCGGTCATCGTCAGCGTCGTCGGCATGTTCGCCGGCATGGCGCTGATATCGGCCGGCGAACTGACCGCCCATCTGGCCGACAACCATATCACGCACCATCTGCGTCTCGCGGCCGCACGCCGCCTCGCCCGCGTACCGCTGGGCTGGTTCACCGACCGGGCCTCGGGCGATGTCAAACAGGCGATGCAGGACGACATCGCCACCCTGCACAGCCTGACCGCCCATTTTTATACCGCCATGGGGCGCGCCACGGGCGCAATCCTGGTCTCGGTCGTCTATCTGTTCGCCCTGGACTGGCGGATGGCCATCCTGTCGCTGCTGCCGTTTCCGGGCTTCTTTCTGTTCCTGCGCCATGCCATGAAAACCAGCGCTGCGAACATGCCGGCCTTTGCTGCCGGGATGCGACGCATCGACAGCGCTACGGTCGAATTCATCGGCGGCATCCCGGTGGTCAAGGCCTTCGGCACCACCGGCCGGGCGCATGGCGGCTACCGCGCGGCCGTCGATGCCTTTGCCGCGGCCTTCGTCGAGGTCACCCGACCGCTGGTGGCGGCGATGGCCCATGCCCATGCGCTGATCGCCCCTGTCACGGTGCTGGGGGTGGTGCTGGCCTTCGGCACGCTGTTCGCGGGCATGGGCTGGATGGCCCCCCTGGAGGTGCTGCCCTTTGCCCTGGTCGCACCGGGGATCTGTGCGCCTCTGCTGCTGCTGCACACGCTGCTGCACGACCTCGGCCATGCGACGAGCGCCGCGGGGCGCCTGCAGGCGCTGCTGGAAACCCCCGTGCCGGCCCCCGTCGCCGCAGACCGGTGGCGGATCCCCGCCGGCCATGACGTCCGGTTCGAGGCGGTCAGCTATGCCTATGGGGACGGGCGCCAGGCACTGTCGGGGGTCAGCTTCACGCTGGAGCCGGGGACGGTCACCGCCGTCGTCGGACCATCGGGTGCCGGCAAGTCCACCCTGGCGCGGCTGTTGCTCCGCTTCTTCGATCCCGACCACGGGCGCATCACCCTGGGCGGGGTGGACCTGCGCGACATGGAGACGGCGCAGCTCTACCGTCGTATCGGTTTCGTGTTGCAGGAGGTGCGCCTGATCCATGCCAGCCTGCACGACAACATCGCCCTGGGCAGACCCTCGGCCAGCCGCCAGGAGGTCGAGCAGGCGGCACGCGCCGCCAATATCCACGCGCGCATCCTGGCCCTGCCGCGTGGCTACGCCTCGGTGATCGGCGAGGATGCGCAGCTTTCCGCGGGCGAAGCCCAGCGCGTCAGCATCGCACGCGCCATGCTGATCGACCCGCCCGTGCTGGTGCTCGACGAGGCCACGGCAGCCGCCGATGTCCGCAGCGAGGTGGCGATCCAGGACGCCATGTCGCGCTTCGCGCAGGGCCGCACCGTGATGGTCATCGCGCACCGGCTGGATACCGTGATGCATGCCGACCGCATTCTGGTGCTGGAAGACGGTGCCATCGTCGAAGAAGGCACGCACGGGCAGTTGCTCGCACGCAACGGCCCCTATGCGCGGTTGTGGGCATCGGGCGGTTACGAGGTGTCTGGAACTCAGGGGGATCCGTCATGCTGAAACCCTTCCTGCGGCTGCCGGGCGAGGACGGACCGGCGCTCCGCCGCTATGCCTGGATGGCCGGCATCTATGGCCTGCTCTGCGGCCTGACCATCACCATCCTGGTGCCTGTCCTCGGTCATCTTCTGGCGGGAGACCTGTGGCGAACCCTGGCCTGGCTGACCGCGCTGCTGGCCGGGTTGATCCTCTGCTGGGGTCTGCGGCGCCTGGTCGAACAGGCCGGTGTGCGCGTGGGGGTGGCCATCCTCCGGCACGGGCGTCACGGTCTGGGCGATCACGTGGCACGCCTGCCGGTGGGCTGGTTCACGCGGCAGAACACCGCCCGGCTCGGCCATGTCGTCACGCAGGGCATGATGGCCGTGGCCCAGCTTCCCGCACATGTCCTCACCCCGATCACCGTCGGCATTATCACGCCGGTGTTGCTCGTCATCGCCCTGTTCCTGCTGCACTGGCCGCTCGGCCTGGTTGCCCTGGCATCGCTGCCGTTTCTGGCCGGCGCACTTGCGCTCTCCGCCAGGCTTTCGCAGCGGGCAGACGATGCCTTCCAGCGTGACTTCGCCAATGCCAGTCAGCGGGTGGTGGAGTTCGCCCAGGCTCAGTCGGTGCTGCGCGCCTTCAGCGGTGCGGATGCGGGCACCCGCTGGCTGGAACAGGAATTTGACGAGCAGCGCCGGTCGGGCCGGCGGCTGATCCGGCTGTCGACGGCGTCGTCGGTGCTGAATGGCTGGGCCGTACAGGCCGTGTTCGCAGCCCTGCTGATCGCCGCCGCGCTGTGGATCACCGGCCGGCCGGATGGCGGCCCGGCAGGCGGGGAGGCCATCGCGATGATCCTTGCCCTGCTGCTGGTCAGCCGGTTCATCGACCCGCTGCTGGATGTGGCGGGCTATGGTGAAGTCCTGCGCGGCGCGCGCGGCCAGCTGGATGCCATCGGCACGGTCTTCGCCGCCGAGCCGCTGCCCGAGCCCGCGGCGCCGCAGATACCGCGCGACGGATCGGTCGAACTGCGCGACGTCCGTTTCCGCTATGCGGCGGACGAAGCCGAGGTGCTGCGTGGCGTAAGCCTGCAGGTCCCGGCAGGCAGCATGATCGCCCTGATCGGCAGGTCCGGCTCGGGCAAGACCACGCTGGTGAGGCTGATCGCGCGCTTCTTCGATGTGGATAAGGATTTCGACGGCGCCGGGGGGCAGGTGCTTGTCGGCGGCGTGGACGTGCGGCAGATCTCAACCGCGCACCTCGCCGGCCGGATCAGCCAGATCTTTCAGGACAGCCATCTGTTCACGGGCAGCATCGCTGACAACATCCGCATCGGCAAACCCGATGCCGGGGATGCCGAGGTCATGGACGCCGCGCGACAGGCCGGCGTCACGGCGATCGTGGCGCGCCTGCCGCAGGGGCTGGACACCCCGGTCGGAGAAGGCGGTGCGCGTCTGTCCGGCGGCGAGCGCCAGCGGATCGCCATCGCCCGCGCGCTCATCAGGGACGCCCCCATCCTGCTGGTGGATGAAGCCACGGCCGCGCTGGATGCCGGGAACCAGGCGATCATCACCGACACGCTGGCACGGCTGCGCGGCCGGCGCACGCTGATCGTGATCGCACATCAGCTGTCCACGGTGGCCATGGCCGACCAGATCGTCGTCCTGGATGGTGGCCGGATCGTCGAACAGGGGCCGCCTGCCCGGCTGCGGGAGAACCACGGCCCCTATGCGCAATTTCTGGAAGAGCGGCAGAAGGCCAGGGGCTGGCGCATTGCCCCTGGCAGAGCCGGGGCGCCGTCTGATTTTTCGCCAGATTAATCATGATTGCGCAATCATGATTGATCTGGCGCGTCTCGGACGAACCGGGTTTCGCGGAAACGCCGGACCAGGAAATCGCGGCAGACCGCGATCCGCGCCAGATGATGCGTGTCCGGATGGGTCAGCAGGTGATAGCGGCGGCGGAAGGTCAGCCCGGGCAGGATCGGCACCAGGTCGGGGGCATCGCGCACCGCAAAATCATGCAGGATGCCGATGCCCACCCCGGCGCAGATCGCCGCCATCTGCCCGACCACGCCGGCGCAGCGGAACTCGCGCTGTCCATACCGCGTCAATGCCTGGCCGTAATCCAGCGACGAGGCATAGGCGTAATCCTCCACCCCCGTCACCACCACATGGCCGGCCAGATCTTCGGGCGTCATGGGCACGCCTGCGCGCTCCAGATAGGACCGGGCGGCATAGACCCCGAGGGTATAGTCGCCCAGCGCCGTCACCAGCAGCCGCCCCTCGGCCGGCGGGTCCAGGCAGACGGCCAGATCCGCCTCGCGCCGCGACAGCGAGAAGGTGCGCGGCAGCGGCACCAGCTCCACCACCAGATCGGGATGCATGGCCCCCAGCCGGCCGAGTTCGGCCGCCAGAAACCAGGTGCCGAGCCCGTCGGGCGCCCCCACCCGCACCACGCCCGAGGGGGCGGCACCCTGGGCGCGGGTCTCTTCGGCGATGCCGAAAATTTCGGTCTCCACCCGCTCCGCCGCCGCCAGCAGCCGCTCCCCCGCCTCGGTGAGGGTGGCGCCCGAAGGCCGGCGTTCGAACAATGGCTGGCCGAGCGAGGCTTCCAGCGCATCCAGCCTGCGGGCGACGGTCGCATGGTTCAGCCCCAGCCCCCGCGCCGCGGCCAGAATCTGGCCGCGCCGGGCGATGGCGAGGAAGACGCGGAGATGGTCCCAGTTCATCGGATGCGAAAACTCCGTCAGGATCAGGCTACAAATATCGCACAACGGCTTCTCGATATCTCCGGTTTCTGTGCGCCGCTTCGTCCGCAATCATACCCCCATCCCAGAACACCGCCGCCCCCGGCCGGTGTCGTCCTTCTGAAGGTGAGCGGAGATGGTCAGGAAGATCGGGCATTACATCGGCGGCCGGCAGGTGCCGGGTGCGGCTGCGCGGACGGTGGCGTCGTTCAACCCCGCGACCGGCGAGCAGAGCGGCGAGGTGGCGCTGGCCTCGGCGGCCGAAGTCCGCGCCGCGGTCGAGGCCGCGAAGGCGGCCGCCCCCGACTGGGCCGAGACCACGCCGCTGCGCCGGGCGCGGATCCTGAACCGCTTCCTGCACATCCTGGAAGAGCGCATCGACGAGCTGGCGGCGGTGATCACCGCCGAGCACGGCAAGGTGCTCTCGGATGCCAAGGGCGAGATCCAGCGCGGCATGGAGGTGGTCGAGTTTGCCACCGCCGCCCCGCAGCTGCTGAAGAGCGAGATGACCGAGAATGTCGGCACGAAGGTCGACAGCCATGCGCTGCGCCAGCCGCTGGGCGTCGTGGCCGGCATCACGCCGTTCAACTTCCCGGCCATGGTGCCGATGTGGATGTTCCCGGTGGCGCTGGCCTGCGGCAACACCTTCATCCTGAAGCCGTCGGAGCGCGACCCCTCGGCCGCCCTGCTGCTGGCCGAATGGCTGACCGAGGCGGGGCTGCCGGCCGGCGTGTTCAACGTCGTCCAGGGCGACAAGGAAGCGGTCGACGCCATCCTGACCGATCCGGATATCGAGGCGGTGAGCTTCGTGGGCTCCACCCCCATCGCCCGCTACATCTACCAGACCGCCACCGCGGCCGGTAAGCGCTGCCAGGCGCTGGGCGGCGCCAAGAACCACATGATCGTCATGCCCGATGCCGATATGGACCAGGCGGTCGATGCGCTGATGGGCGCCGCCTATGGCTCGGCCGGCGAGCGCTGCATGGCGATTTCGGTGGCGGTGCCGGTGGGCGAGGCCACGGCCGATGCGCTGGTCGAAAAGCTGGTGCCGCGCATCCAGGCGCTGAAGGTCGGCCCCGGCACCGATCCCGAGGCCGAGATGGGCCCGCTGGTCACCCGCGCCCATCGCGACAAGGTGGAAAACTACATCGATCAGGGCGTCGCCGAAGGCGCCGAGCTGGTGGTCGACGGCCGCAATCTGCGCCTGCAGGGCTATGAGGACGGCTATTTCACCGGCGCCACCCTGTTCGACCGCGTCACCACCGACATGACCATCTACAAAGAAGAAATCTTCGGACCCGTCCTGTCGGTGGTCCGTGCCGAAAGCTACGAGCAGGCGGCGGGCTGGATCAACGCCCATGAATACGGCAACGGCACCGCGATCTTCACCCGCGACGGCGATGCGGCGCGCGAATTCGCCCACCGGATCAAGGTCGGCATGGTCGGCGTGAACGTGCCGATCCCGGTGCCGATGGCGTTCCATTCCTTCGGCGGCTGGAAGGCCTCGCTGTTCGGCGACCACCACATGCACGGCCCCGAAGGCGTGCGCTTCTACACCCGCCTCAAGACCATCACCACCCGCTGGCCGACCGGCATCCGCGCCGGCGCCGAATTCGCCATGCCGACCATGAAGTGACGGCACGGCATATCCGACCCCGGGCAGCGACCGCACCCCCCGCACCTCCCCCCTTGCGGTCCGCCCGGACCAGAACGGCCCCCGGCTCCCGACCGGGGGCCGTTCGTCGTTCAGGTAGACCGGGGCAGCCGGCTTTCGACCAGGCGCACCAGAGCCGTTGCAACCATCGGAATTAGTCGATCATCGAAATCATAGTTCGGGTTGTGGACCATGCAGCCCCCCTCCCCGCCCTGCCCGAAGAGCAGATAGGCGCCGGGCCGCTTTTGCAGCATGAAAGCGAAATCCTCGGCCGCCATCAGCGGCGGAAAGTCGGGGCGGAAATTCCCGCCATAGAGATCCGCCAGCACTGCGGCGGCGCGCGCCGTTTCGGCCGGGTCGTTGACCAGCACCGGATAGCCGCGGCGATAGTCGACCGCAGCCGTCACCCCGCGCGCCGCCGCCACACCGTTGGCGGTGCGGGTCAGCCCGGCCTCGATGATACCACGGGCCTCTTCATCCAGCGCCCGCACCGTGCCGCCCAGCCAGCCCTGATCGGCCACCACGTTGTGGGTGGTGCCGACATGGATCTGGGTGACCGACAGCACGGCGGCACTGTTCGCATTCACCTCGCGTGACACCAGGCCCTGCAGGCTGCAGGTCGCCTCGGCAAGCGCCAGGGCCGGATCGCGGGTGGTGTGGGGCATGCCGGCATGACCGCCCCGGCCGGTCATCACCACCTTGAATTCATCGAAAGACGCCATCGCCGGCCCCGGCCGGACGCTGGCGGTGCCCAGCGGCAGCAGCGGCATGTTGTGAAAGCCGAAGACCGCATCACAGGGGAAGCGTTCGAACAGCCCCTCATCGACCATGCGCGCACCGCCGCCCAGCCCCTCTTCGGCCGGCTGGAAGATAACGGTCAGCGTGCCCTGAAAGCTGCGGCTCCGGGCCAGATGCCCGGCTGCGGCCAACAGGCAGGTGGTGTGGCCATCATGGCCGCAGCCATGGAACAGCCCGGGATGACGCGATGCCCAGGGCCGTTCGTCCGGGCCCGGCCCCTCGTCCATCGGCAGGGCGTCCATATCTGCGCGCAGCCCGATCGACCCGCCCGCACCGGTGCTGATCCGGCCGACCACGCCGGTGCCGGCAATGCCGGTGGTCACCTCGAACCCCGCCTCGGCCAGACGCGCAGCCACGAAGGCCGCCGTGCGGTGTTCCTCGAAGCCGATCTCGGGATGTGCGTGCAGATCACGCCGCCATGCGGTATGCGTCTCGTTCAGATCGGCCAGTTCGCGGATGATCTGCAAGGCCAAGGGGGCACCCTCCGTTACGGGCCCGGTTGCGGGCGTGGTATATCGTCAATATAGTTTACTATCTTGTAACAAGGGACAAGTCGGGAAAAATGGCAAGCGGACGGGATGGTGATCGTGAAGAGCGTGTGGTGCTGCGCGGCGACGAGCTGGAGAGGTTCCGGCAGGTAAATCTGGGCCGGCTGCTCGACGAGGTGCATATGGGCTTCGATCGTCGCGCGCTGCACTATCTGCGTGAGAGCGGCTATCCGATGCTGAATGCCGCCCATACCCATGTCCTGCGCACCATGCGCTTCGAAGGATCGACCATCACCGACATGGCGGCACGCGCCGGCATTTCGAAACAGGCGATGAGCAAGCTGGTCGCCGCCTTCGAAGACCAGGGTTTCGTGGCCCTTGCCCCCGACCCTGCCGATGCCCGCAGCCGCATCGTCACCGTCACCGAAGACGGCCGTCGGCTGCTGTCGCTGGGCATCCAGGCACTGAAGCGCGCCGAGGCCGATATCGCCCGGGTGATCGGGGGCGACCGCCTGGATCAGCTGATCGACCTGCTGGCCGCCGCCCGCGAGGCGGGCTCCCCCGACGACGAGGCACCGGCATCGGCATATCGGCGCCGACGGAGCTGACGACGCCCGTCTCCCGATGCTATCGGGGTATCGTCACAAGATAGTCAATATTGTTGACTTCCTTCCCGACGCCCCGCAGACTGGATCTTACGAGCCGGAGGGAACCGGCCGCTCTCCTCGACAGGGAAGATCCATCATGCGCCGATATGCATTTGCACCGCGCAGGGCGACGCGCGCCCTGATTTCGGGCGCGGCCCTGGCCGCGCTGTCCCTGGTCCTGCCTGCCGCAGGCCCCGCCACCGCCGCCACCTTCACCTACGGATCGGGCGTGCCGGAACGGTCCAGCGCCAATCAGCAGGGTGTCCTGCCGATCCTGGCCGATATCACCCGGGTGACCGATGGCCGGGTGGCGTTCACCCCGATCCTGGGCGGACAGCTGGTCTCGATCGCCAACGGCTTCGACGGCATCCGTGACGGCGTGGTCGATGCCGGCTTCTTCATCGGCCAGCTGACCGGCAGCCAGCTGCCCTATTCCTCGCTGATCGCCGAGATGACCGGGCTTGGCGGCGACCCCTATGCCACCATGGGGGCGATCAACGAGATCTTCTTCGTCGGCTGCCAGAACTGCCGCGACGAGGTGAAGATGGCCGGGATCGTGCCGATCCTGATGCAGTCCGCTTCGCCGCTCGCCATGATGTGCACGAAGCCGGCCGCCACCGCCGCCGATCTGGCCGGCCGCCGGGTCAGCGTGGTCGGCTCTCCTGAAGCGCGCTGGACAACGGCGCTCGGCATGACGCCGGTGCGCAGCACCATCACCGACATCCTGCCGGCGCTCCAGCTGGGGCAGAGCGACTGCACGCTTCTGGGGATGGCCTGGATCCGCAGCTATGGCCTTCAGGACACGGTGACATCGGTGATCGAGATGCCCCAGGGCATCATCGCCGGCGCGGTGCCGATCGCCTTCAACCGCAAATCCTGGGAGAAGATCTCGAAGGAGGACCGGGCGGCGATCGTGAAGCTGATGCCGGCCGCGGTCTGGAATTATGTCACCGATGCCTACATCACCCAGGATGCCCAGGTGAAGGCATCGCTTGCCGACAAGGTGACCTTCAGCCCCGGCGATGCCGATATGAAGAGCCGCTGGACCGGCTTTCAGGACGGCGAAGTCGCCGCCCTGAAGGCGCTGGCCCGCGATCGCGGCCTCGCCGACGGCGACGCGGTGGTCGACCGGATGGTTGCCACCTTCCGCATCTGGCACGAGCGGCTGCTGCCGCAGTTCCAGGGTGATCGCGCGAAATTCGAGCAGATCCTGAACGAGCGCGTCTTCTCCAAATACCCGTTCTGATCACCACCCCCTTGGCGGTGCACCAGGTCCGGGCCGTCCTCCCCTCCTGACGGCCCGGGCCCGCCCGCCGGCGTCCGGATCCTGCCCCCGGTGGTGCTGCCGGATCCTCCTCCCCCCGTGCGACATGACCTTCTGGCCCGGGTCTCCGGCATCCCCCTGCCGGCGGCGCACGGCCGGTCGTGCCCTGATGTGCGGTATCCGGACGCCTCTTCTTTTTCACGCACAATCCCCTGCCTGGAGTCGCCTGCGATGAAAGCCGTGTATTTTGAGGCCCATGGCCCCCTGGATGCCCTTACCTATGGCGAGATCGCCGATCCGGCGGTCCCCGCCGGCTGGGTGAAGGTGAAGGTCGGCGCCTGCGCACTCAACTATCTGGATGTCTTCTCCCGCCGCGGCATGCCGGGGATCAAGGTGGAGCTGCCGGGCATCACCGGCGGCGACTGCGCCGGCATGGTGGCGGAGACGGGTGACGGCGTCACCGGCTGGGCGCCGGGCGACCGGGTGCTGATCAACCCGGCTTTCGTCGACGACCGGAGCGGCCATTTCGAGATGATGGGCGAAACCCGGCGCGGGGCGATGGCCGAATATTGCATCTGCCGCGCCGATCAGCTGATCCCCGTGCCGGACCATGTCTCCGACGAGGCCGCCGCCGCGCTGCCGGTCGCCTATGGCACCGCCTATCGCATGCTGTTCACCCGCGGCGGGCTGAAGGCGGGGGAAACCATCCTGATCCTCGGCGCCTCGGGCGGTGTCGGCACCGCCTGCCTGCTGCTGGCGAAGATGGCCGGCGCCCATGTCGTCGCGGCCGCCGGCTCGCCCGACAAATGCCGGCGGCTGACCGAGCTTGGCGCCGACGAGACCATCGACTATTCGGCCGAGGCGATCGACGCCTATACCCGCAAGCGCACCGGCTCTCTGTTCCGGGGCGGCGGGTGGGATGTCGTGGTCAATTTCACCGGCGGCGACAGCTGGGTGCCGTCGCTCAGGGCCGTGAAGCGCGGCGGCCGGCTGCTGACCTGCGGCGCCACGGCCGGCTTCGACCCCAAAACCGACATCCGCTTCATTTTCATGGCCGAGATGTCGATCCTGGGCTCCACCGGTTTCACCAAGGATGACATCGCCGCCTGTCTGGATCTGGTGGCGGCAGGCCGTCTCGATCCGGTGATCGACAAGGTGCTGCCGCTGTCGGAAGGCCGCGAGGGCGTGCGCCTGCTGGAAGACCGCGAGGTCTTCGGCAAGGTGATCATCAAGCCGGGGCTGGATGCATGACCGCCGATGCCCATGCCGGGCGGCCGCGCCATCTGCCGCCCTTCCGGACCCTCGCCGATGTCGAGGCGCTGGAACGCGACCCGATCGACAATCATCTGACCGGCCGCACCATGACCGCGGTGCTGGCCCATGCCGCCCGCACCCATGGCGGGCGGATCGCCGCCTCTTATCTGGCCGATCCTGCCGATCCGGACGGGGTGGCGGAAGAGATCGGCTTCGCCGCCTTCTTCGCCCGTGCGATGCAGGCAGCGGCCGTGTTCCGCAGCCTGGGCCTGACGCGCCGCGATGTCGTCGCCTGCCTGCTGCCGGCCCTGCCGCAGACGGTGGAGATCGGCTGGGGCGCCGCCCATGCCGGCATCACCATGCCGGTGAACCCTTTCCTGGAACCGGCGATCATCGGTGCGATGCTGGGCCGGGCGGGGGCCTGCATCCTGTGCATCGAGGGCCCCTCGGGCCGCGATGGCACCTGGGAGAAGCCGCCGGCGATCCTGGCCGCGGCACCGGGCATCCGCCATGTGCTGGTGGTGGGAGAGCCGGCAGCCCCGGATGGTGTTCTGCATTACGAGACATTGCGCGACACCGCCGACCCGGCCGATGCCGGCCCCGATCCGATGCCGGGCGACATCGCCGCCTGCTTCCACACCGGCGGCACCACCGGCCTGCCCAAGATCGCCCCGCTCACCCATTACAACCTCGCCTGCATGAGCCTGATCGCCGGCTTCGGCGCCGGTCTCAGGTCCGGCGACAGGCTGACCAACGGCATGCCGCTGTTCCATGTCGGTGCGCTGGTGATGGGGGCGCTGGCCCCCTTCGCGCACGGCTGCCAGGTGGTCCAGTTGGGCCGGCGCGGCTATCGCGACCCGGCGGTCATGGCCGGGCTCTGGGACATCTTCGGCCGGGCGCGGCCCGATATCGCCATCGGCCCGCCGACCGTGGTCGCCGCAGCGACCCAGAGCTTTGCCGGCACCGCCGGAAAGACCGGCCTGCGCGCCTGGATCTCGTCGGCCTCCTCCCTGCCCGCCGAGGTGCACCGGCGCTTCACCGACCGCACCGGCGTGCCGATCAAAGAGGCCTGGGGGCTGACCGAGGCGACGCTGGTGCTGACCTATATGCCGCCCGACGGCGAAAGCCGCCCGGGCTCGGTCGGGCTACGCCTGCCCTGGTGCGAGCTTGAGGTGGCGCGGGTGACCGATGGCCGGGTGATCGGGTTTCTGCCCCGCGGCACCGCCGGATCGATCATCGCCCGCTCGCCCTCGGTCTTTCCGGGCTATCTCGACCCCGCCGCCAACCGGGGCGTGCTGCTCGACGGCGGCTGGTTCGACACCGGCGACATCGGTGTCATGGATGCCGACGGCTTCCTGACCATCACCGGCCGGGCCAAGGACGTGATCATCCGCGGCGGCCACAACATCGATCCGGCGCTGATCGAGGAACCGCTCAACGCCCATCCCGATGTGGCACTGGGAGCCGCGGTCGGCCTGCCCGATGCCCGGCTGGGCGAGGTGCCGGTCGCCTTCGTCACGCTCACCCGCGGCCGCAACCGCACCGGTGCCGACATCCTGGCCGAGATCGCCCCGACCATTGCCGAGCGCGCCGCCATTCCGCGCTGGATCGAGGTTCTGCCCGCCCTGCCGATGACGGCGGTCGGCAAGGTCCACAAGCCCGGCCTGCGGCGCGAGGCCTGCCGCCGCGCCGCAGCCGCCAGCCTGGGTCTCGATCCCGACCGGATCGGCACGGACGAGCTGCCCGGCGGGCGGATCGTCGTGATCCTGCCCTTTGCCGCCGGCAGCACCGCCTTCGACCAGGCGGCCGCCACGCTTTCAGGGCTCGGCCTCGACGCCCGGCCATCCCCCGCCCCCGCGCCTGAGGAACCCCGTCCTTGAGCATCCTCGACATCGACCATCTGATGATCAAGACCGGCGACCTCGCCGCGGCCGGCGACCGCTTCGCCGAACTGGGCTTCACCGTCACCGCCCGCTCCGACATGCCGGGGCTCGCCAACCGGCTGATCTGCTTCGACGCCATGATCCCGGGCGCCTGCAACTATATCGAAATCATGCAGCTGACCGACCCGGATGCCGCGCCGCCGCCGATGCCCGACGTGCTGGATGCCCCCGACGGCCCGGTTTCCACCGTCACCGCCACCAGCGATGCCGATGCGACCGCGGTCGCACTCAATGCCGCCGGCATCCGCGTGCCGCCGCCGGTGTCGATCCGCCGCGACTGGCCGCTCGACACCGGCGAGGTCATCTCCCCCGCCTTCCGGGTCGCCATTCCGCTGACCGGTCAGACGCCGTTCTACTGGAATGCCTGCCAGCATCACACGCCGCAGCACTACACCCGGCCGGAATTCATCCGCCATGCCAACCATGCCCGGCAGATGATCGCGGTCATCGCCCTGGCTCCCGATCCGGCTGCCGTGGCCGCGGCCTATCGGGGCCCGTGGGCGGCGCGGCTGGACGGCACCGATCCGGTGGCGGTCACCGCAGGCCCCGGCCGGGTCGCGCTCAGGATCTTCTCCGCCGACCGGTTGGTCCATGCCTGCCCGGGCATGGTTGCCGGGCCGCATGACCGGCGGCTGGCCGGCCTGGTTTTCGCCACCGACGATATCGACGCCGCCTTCGCCCGCATCGATGCCACCGATGCCCGGCCGGTGCGCACGGCGCCGGGCCGCTTCCATGTCCTGCCGCAGCACGCCAATGGCTGCCTGATGATCTTCGAGGGACCGGCATGACCGCGACACCCGACCGTCTGAACGACCCGCCCGCACCGCCGCCGCTCGGCGGCCTCCGCCGCCTGGTCGACGGTGCCGGCATCCTGGGCGGGCTTGCCGTCGCCCTGATGGCGCTGCATGTGGTGCTGGATGTGGCGGCGCGCAATCTGGCCGGGCTGCCGCTGTCGGGCACCACCGAATTCGTCGCCGGCTGGTACATGGTCGCGGTGGTGTTCTGTGCGCTGGGCAGCGTCCATGCCCGCGGCGACCATATCCGGGTCGATCTGATCGACATGATCGCCGGCCCACGGCTCGACGGCCTGCTCACCCTCTTCACCAGCCTGGTCTTTCTGGCGGTGGCGGCGGCGATGACCGCCTGGGGCATCGATGATGCGCTCGACGCCACCCTGAGGGGCGAACGGGTGGAGTTCGCCACCTGGGCGCTGCCGGTCTGGCCGGGCCGCTGGCTGGTGCCGGCGGGCTTCGCGCTGACCGGTCTCGTCGCCCTGCTCGATCTGGGCCGGGGGTTCGGTCGCCTGATTCAGCGCCGCCCTGTTCCCGGAGATGGCGCATGAGCCCGGTGCTTCAGGGCTGCATCACACTTGCCGCCATCCTGCTGCTGATCGGCCTGCGCCTGCCGGTCGGGCTGGCGCTGGGCGTGGCGGCCTTCATCGGCACCACCGCCCTGTTGCCGCTGCCGGCAGCGATCAGCGTCATGGCGCGGGTGCCGTATGAATTCTCGGCCAGCTGGGAATTCTCGGCCGTGCCGCTCTTCCTGCTGATGGGCAATGTCGCCTGGCGGGCGGGCATGACCGACGGCCTGTTCCGCATGGCCGAACTTGGCCTCGCCCGCCTGCCCGGCGGGCTGGCCGTCGCCACCAATTTCGCCGCCGCCGGCTTCGGCGCCGCCTCGGGCTCCAGCCTCGCCACCACCGTCTCCATGGGCCGGATCGCGGTCCCCGAAATGCTGCGGGCCGGCTATCACCCCTCGCTCGCCACAGCGGTCTGTGCCTGCGCCGGCACGCTCGCCGCCCTGATCCCGCCCTCCATCCCGCTGATCGTCTATGGCATCCTGGCCGAACAATCGGTGGCGAAGCTGTTCTTCGCCGGCATCGTGCCGGGGGTGCTGACCGCCATCGCCTATACGGCGATGATCGTGCTCCGCTGCCACTTCAACCCGGCACTGGCCCCGCGGGTGGAGGTGACGGCCGCCCCCGGCGAGTGGCGACACCTGCTCACCACTTCGTGGCCGCTGCCGCTGCTGGCGCTGGTGGTGCTGGGCGGCATCTATGGCGGCTGGTTCTCGCCCATCGAAGCCGGCGGCATCGGGGCGGTCGCCAGCATCGCCTTCGCGGCGCTGCAAGGCCGGATGGGGCCGCGCCGGCTCTGGCAGGTCTGCCTCGATGCCGCGCGCACCACAGCCGCGATCCTGTTCATCGCCATCGGCGCCTTCATGCTCACCCGCTACATGACCCTGACCGGCCTGCCGGCGGCGGTGGCGACGGGGGTTGCGGCACTCGACCTGCCGCCGGCGCTGATGATGGCGGCGATGGCGGTGGTCTTCCTGGTGCTCGGCATGTTCCTCGATCCGTTCGGGGTGATGCTGATCTCGATCTCGGTGCTGCTGCCGCTGTTCGAACGCATGGGCTACGACCTGATCTGGGTCGGCATCATCGTGGTCAAATACATCGAAATCGGCCTGATGACCCCGCCGGTCGGGCTGAACGTCTTCGCCGTCAAATCGATCGCCCCCGGCATCGGCCTGCCGACCATCTTCCGCGGCGCGCTCTGGTTCCTGCTCGCCGAGGCGGTGGTGATGGTGCTGCTGCTGGGCTTTCCCGACATCACCCTCTGGCTGCCCGCGCAGCTGCTCTGAAGGATGCGATCCCCGATGACCTTCGACGATCTCAAATCCCTGGTCGCCTCGGCCGAATACCACAAATTCCTGAAGGTGGAGCCGGTCGAGGCCGACGCGGAAAAGGGCGTGGTGGTGCTGAAACTGGCCTTCGATCCGGCCTATACCATCTTCGCGAAAGCCGGCAACTATCATGGCGGCGTCACCGCTGCACTGATCGACGTTGCCGGCGCCATGGCCTGTTCGGTGATGACCGGCTATCCGACGCCGACCATCAACCTTCGGGTCGACTACATGCAGGCGCCGCGCCGCACCGGCCTCACCGCCCGGGGCGAAGTGCGCCGGCTGGGCAAGGCGATCGGCGTCGCCGACGTCACCATCACCGACGATGCGGGCGAGGTCTGCGTCATCGGCCGCGGGACCTTCTCGACCGTCGATCCGCGGCCGAAGCTGATGACGCCCGATAAAGAATGACGAGCGCAGCCAGCACCGCAATTCCGGCCACGGTGGCGAAGGCGGCGGCAAAACCCGCCGCCTCCAGCACCAGGGCGAAGAGACCGGGGCCCGCCACCGCGCCGGCATAGGCGACCGCGGTGGAGGCGCCGGAGATTTCCGCCGCCCGCTCCCGGGGCGCTGCCTGGGCAAGTGCCGCCAGCACCACCCCATTCCAGCCCAACGCCGAGGCGCCGTAGAGCAGCACCACCGCGGTCACGATGATCCCCGGCCAGCCGGGCGACATCGCCGCGGTCAGCCCGGCGGCCAGCGCGATCACCAGCCCGATCAGCCCCACCATCGCCAGCCGCGAGGGCAAAAGATCGGACATCATGCCGAGCGCCAGCCGGGCACCGATACCGACCGCCTGGGCTGCCGCCAGCAGGGCCCCCGCCTCTACCGCAGTCATCCCCATCGGCCCCATCAGGAAGGCGACCAGAAAGGCGGCCAGGCAGCTTTGCGCCCCCAGATAGACGACCGAGGCGAGCGAGAGCGGCGCCACCGCCCGGTCGGTCAGAACATGGCCCAGATTGGCCACAAGACCGGAGACAAGAGACCGTCCCATCCGCCCTCCTGAGGGGGGCGGACGGCGGATGGGACGGTCGAGGAACCGCCCTGCCCCAAGGGCGAGGGCGGCTGCCAGGGCAGCGCCGGCAATGCCGGCCAGCGACAGATGCCAGCCGAGGGCCTGACCGGTCCGAGGGAGGATAAGCCCGGCCAGAGCGATGCCGCCCGGCACACCGGTGCGGTTGATGGAAAAGGCCAGCCCGAAGCGGCGCACGGGCACGGTGAAACTGAGCAGCAACGATCCGGCGGGCGTGACCGGGCCATAGCCGATGCCGATCAGCCCCGCCCCGCCGATCAGCGCCGGCAGGCTGCCGATCTGGCAGAGCAGCACGCCGGCCGCACAGGCGAACAGCGCCATCTGGATGGCGGTCACCGGCCCGATGCGCTGGATCAGATGGCCGGTGGAGAGCGAGGTGAGGGCCGCGCTCGCATAGAGAACCGCGGTGAACGAGCCGATCACCGCCGCAGCATCGGCGCCGGCGATCATCGGCATCAGCACCGGCACGGATGCGGCCGACAGCGACAGCACGGTGTGGGCGATCAACGTCACCAGCAGCGGCGGCAGCATCGCGGACAAGGCTCAGCCCCCCAGATACTGCGACAGCAGCCGGCGCATCTCGGCCAGGATCATCTCCCGCCCCCGCTCCAGCCGGTCGGTGGGGCCGCCGATGCCGATCGCCATCGGCTTGTAGCCGGGCGGAACCGGCATTGGCAGCGCGATGACGCTGGCCCCGGACGAGATCAGATTATGGGTGAAGGAATAGCCGTCGCGCCGGATCCCGTGCACGGCTTCCAGCGTTGCGGCAATGTCGAAGCGCCGGTCACCCGCCGCCGCCTCGGCATTGATCCGCCGGATGATCCGCTCGATCTCGTCATCGGGCTTGGCCGCCAGCAGCACCCGGCCCAGATTGGTCGCGGACAGGGGCCGCCTCGTGCCCGGCCGCAGCGCATAGCGCAGGTCCTGCTCGGACTGCACCACATGAATGTATTCCGACCAGACCCCGTTCTCCACCGCCAGGATGACCGTGTCGGCGGTGGCGCGGGCCATTTCGACCATCATCTCGTCGACGCTGCCTTCGGCCGCGAATTCCTCGTTCAGCCAGGCGCCGAGCAGAGCCACGCGCAGGGTCGGCCGGAAGGCCTTGGCCTCGGCATCGAAGCTGACATAGCCCATGGCGGTGAGCGTCTTCAGCAGCATCGAGGTACTGGATTGCGGAATGCCCATGGCCTGGGCGATCTCGGACACCCGCATCGGCCGGCGATGTTCGGCGAAGACCTGAAGCAGGCCCAGCACCCGGCCCGCGGATTTGACGACACCATCGCCTTCGGCCATGGAGGGTCCTTCCCTTCAAGATGAGACGGCCAGGTGGCGGAGCATGCCTGCCGGCATGCCCCCGCCCGCATCACATCCCGATCATCTCCGCCTTGTCGATCACGTTCTGCAGGATACGGATCGAGGCGACGTCGACCATCACCCCGTCCACCTGCACCGCCCCCTCGCCGCGGGCCTGGGCTTCGGCATAGGCAGCAGCCAGCTTACGGGCGCGTGCGACCGCCTCGGCGGACGGCGAGAACACCTCGAGCGCCGGCTCGATCTGGGCCGGATGGATCGCCCATTTGCCGACACAGCCCAAGGTCATCGCCCGGCGGCATTCCTCGCGATAGGCCTCCGGGTTGCGGAAATCGGCAAAGGGGCCGTCGACCGCATCCAGGCCATGGGCGCGGGCGGCGATCGCCAGGCGATAGCGCGGATAATGCCAGATGTCGCCCGGATAGCCCGACGGGCCGAAGGCGCCGCCGATGTCGATGCCCTGCGAGGCCGAATAATCCCCCATGCCGAAGATCAGGCATTCGAGCCTGGGCGAGGCGGCGGCGATGGCATCGATGTTCATCATGCCCTCCACCTCCTCGATCAGCACCTCGACGCCGATCCGGCGGGTCAGGCCGAGCTTGCGCTCGATCTGGCCGAGCAGGATATCGATCCACATCACGTCATGGGCGGCCTTCACCTTCGGCACCATGATGGTGTCGAGGTACTCGCCCGCGCCCTCGACCACGGTGATCACGTCCTCATAGGCGTATTCGGTGCCGAGGTCGTTGATCCGCACGCAGCGGGTCTTGTTGCCCCAGTCGAGTTCGCGGAGCGCGGTCACGATCTTCGCGCGCGCAGCCACCTTGGCATTGGGTGCCACCGCGTCTTCCAGATCGAGAAAGACATGGTCGGCGGCGGAGCCTGCCGCCTTGGCCATCATCTTCTCGCTGCTGCCGGGAACGCTCAACTGGCTGCGGCGCAGGCGGCGGGGGCGGGTCTTCAGGCTGTCGGTCATTGGGTCTGGTCCTGGTTCGAGGTCTTCTGAAGGGAGGGTGCTGCGCGCGTGAATTCGGCGCGGATATCGTCGGCATGCTCGTCGAGCAGCGGCGCCCGGGCGCGCACCCGGCCCTGGGTCAGGGTCATGCGCAGCGGCACGCCGGCAATCATGCCCCGGCGGGCGGATCCCGGATGGTCGACCGGCTGGAGCATCTCGCGCACCGCCACATGGGGGTCGGCGAAGATGTCGGTGGCATCGTTGACCGGGCCGAAGGGCACCAGCCCGCCGAGCGCTGCCCCAAGTTCGGCCTTGCTGCGGGTGCTGGTCCAGGCGGTCACCGCCTCGATCACCTCGGTGCGATGCACCACCCGGTCGTTGTTGAGCGCATAGCGCGGATCGGTGCCGAGTTCCGGCCGGTCCATGGCGGTGCAGAGGTCACGCCAGAACCGGTCCTGCGGGCAGGCGATCGACACCCAGCCGTCGGCCGCGCGGAACAGGCCGAAGGGACAGAGCAGCGGGTGGCCGTTGCCCTCCGGATGCGGCACCACGCCGGCATAGGAATGTTGAAAGGCGATGCGTTCGCAAAGCGCCAGGATGGCGTCATACATGGCGATGTCGACGAACTGGCCCTTTCCGGTGCGGTCGGCATGGCGCACCGCCGCCAGGATGCCGAAGGCGAGCATGGTGGCCGGCACGGTGTCGCCGATGCCGGGGCCCACCTTCAGCGGCTGGTCGGGTGCAGGTCCCGTAATGCCCATCACCCCGCCCATCGCCTGGGCGACCACGTCATAGGCCGGCCAATCGACATAGGGGCTGGCGCCGGTGCGCGGATCGCCGAAACCGCGCAGGCAGGCATAGACCAGGCGGGGATTGACCGCGGCCAGGGTCTCGTAGCCCAGACCCAGCCGGTCCATCACCCCGGTGCGGAAATTCTCCACCACCACATCGGCGCCTGCGACCAGCTTCAGGAAATCGGCCCGGCCGGCCTCGCTCTTCAGGTCGAGCGCGATGCTGCGCTTGTTGCGGTTGACGCTCTGGAAATAGCCGCCGAAGGCGCGCAGCCCGTCATCGGGCATGAAGGGGCCGACATTGCGGGTGCTGTCGCCCTCGGGCGGTTCCACCTTGATCACATCGGCGCCCTGATCGGCGAGCAGCATGGTGCAGAACGGCCCCGCCAGCATCACCGTCAGATCGATGACCTTGAGGCCGGCAAGTGCACCCGGAAGGCTGCCTTCCGGGGGGGTATTCATTTTTCCCCCCAATGGCTGCGGCGCTTGATCAGCACCCGCCGCTCGCCCTGGAAGACAAGCTTATCGTCCTGGTTGACGCCCCAATGGCGGAAGGTCACCACGCCGGCATCGTCGCGGTCGGCGGTATCTTCGGCCGACAGCACCTCGCTATAGGCATAGAGCGTGTCGCCATGCACGACCGGATGGCGCAGCCGGATCTTATCCATGCCGAGTTCGGCAATGGCATTGGCGGCGGTGTCCTGGGCGGCGAGGCCGATCACCATCGAGATGTTGATGCCGCCGAACACCACCCGCTGACCGAAGATCTCGCTGCCCTTCATCAGGTGTTCGTTGAAATGGCCCTCGGCAGTGTTCATCACCATGTTGGTGATCATCACGTTATCCATCTCGGTGACGGTCTTGCCGCGGGCATGGCGATAGACCTCGCCGGGGATGAAGTCCTCGAAATATTTCGACGATGCGGTGAGTGTGCTCAACATGTCCGCCTCCTCAGCGTCCGAGCAGATGGTCGGAAATGATGCGCTGCTGGATCTCGGAGGTACCCTCGAAGATCTTCGTCAGCCGGGCGTCACGCCAGTGGCGCTCCATGGCATGCAGCTTGGTGTAGCCGGCACCGCCCAGGATCTGCAGGCCCTGGCTGGTCACCCGCTCGGCCATTTCCGAGGCGAAGTACTTGGCCATCGCCGCCTCCTTGTCGCAACGCCGGCCGCTGTCGATTTCGGTGCAGACGAAATACATCAGCTGCCGGGCGGCCTCGATCTCGGTCGCCATGGTGGCGAGCTTGAAGCGGATCGCCTGGAAATCGCCGATCGGCCGGCCGAACTGGATGCGCTCCTGCGCATAGGCGGTGGCATCTTCCAGCGCCGCACGGGCCAGGCCGATGGCGCGGGCGGCGGTATGGGCGCGCGCCTTCTCCAGCCCATGGGTCACGGCATAGAAAGCCTTGCCCTCTTCGCCCACCATGGCAGAAGCCGGTACCCGGCAGTCGTCGAAGGCCAGTTCCCAGGTCTTCCAGCCGAAATAGCCGATCTTAGGGATCGGGCTGCCCTGGCAGCCCGGCGGCAGCTGGCCGCGCGGCTTGTCGACCAGGAAGATCGACAGCCCCTTGTGGCGGCGCTTCGGGTCGATATCGGGGTCGGTGCGGGCAATGACGATGATGTAGTCGGCACCATCGGCAAAGGTGCACCAGTACTTGTTGCCGGTGATCAGCCAGTCGTCGCCGTCGCGCCGCGCCCGGCAGCTGATATTGGCGACGTCCGATCCTGCATTGGGCTCCGACATCGAGAAGGCGCCGAGATACTGCCCCGATGCGACCCGGGGCATGATCTCGGCCCGCTGGGCCTCGCTCATCGCATCGAAGCCGATCATGCCATTGCCACGGGCGATGATGCTGGCGACGCTCATCCAGGCGCGCGCCAGTTCTTCGGCCACCAGGCAGTATTCGAAACAGCCGAGACCCAGACCGCCGTATGTCTCGTCGATGGTGATGCCGAAATAGCCCATCTCGGCCATCTTGTCGCGCAGCGCCATCGGGATGTCGCCCTGCTCGGGATCCAGCCGGTTGGCGACCGGCAGCACTTCGCGCATCGCGAAATCGCGGGCCGACTGCTGGATCATCCGACGGTCCTCGGTCATATAGCCGCCGGTTTCGGGAAGCGTGCTCACTGCCGGTACCTCACGAGATTGGAGCGCTGGAAGGTGACGACGGTCTCGCCCTCGGGCGTGAAGCCCTCGGTGGCCCAGCTCACGATGCCGTAGCCCTTGAACTTGTCCGACGGACGGCGGTCCAGCACCCGGCTGCGGGCGAGCAGCGTTTCGCCGACCCGGACCGGACGCAGGAAGCTGAGGTCGTCGACGCCGAGGAACGGCCCGCCGCCCTCGCTCAGATCCTCGACCGACAGGCCGAAGACGATGTTGAAGACCAGCAGCGGGTTGGCGACCAGCCCGTCATGACCGTTCGCCCGGGCGAAGGCGTCGTTGAAATAGAGCGGGTTGTAATGAAGCGTCAGCGTGGTGAAGGCGATGTTGTCGCCCTCGGTCAGCGTGCGGCCCAGATGATGCTCGAACATCCGCCCCGGCTCGAAATCCTCGTAACGGTTGCCGCGGGCGAGCAGGACCGCCCGCTCCCGGAAATCCCCGCTCTTGTCGTTGGTATCACTCATGTCGTTCGGTACTCCTTGGAGCAAGTCAGGACGCGGTCAGAAGCCTGGCCAGGGGGCCGAGATCGGTGCAGGCATCCAGTTCACGCACGCGGCCCAGCACCTCGCGGCTGCGGGCCTCGCCCAGCACCGGCCGGGCAAGGCCGAGGAATTTCGCGGACAGCCGCTGCCATTGCCGGTCGAGATCGGCCGCCGGCACGCCGACATCGAAAGCGGCGCGGCAGGTGGCGCCATCGGCAAGCTCGACCTCGATTTCGGAAAGCGTGCTGCTCGGCGCCGTGCGGGGCTCGACCGTCACCGCATCGCGCAGCCGGACGAGATCGGGCCGGGCGGCGGGCGCATCGGCAAACAGCGCCTCGCGCGCGGTGTCCTCGCCGGCAAGGGCAAGTGCCGCGGTCATACGCAGCGAGAATTTCATCTCCAGCCCCGTCGCCGGGGCCGGAATGTTGCAGACCCTCAGATGGCCGGGATCGACGCGGACCGTCACCCGCCGCACCGTATCGGGATCGATCCGACCCAGGCTGTGCACCGCCTCGATCGCCGAATGGGTCAGGTAGCAGGCGGCGTGATATTTGAAGAGCGTGTCGCGGATCATGAAACCCGGCGCGGGGGCAAGCGCCGCCGCGGGGTTCAGCCCGTCGGACTGGGTGTCGCCGAAGCCCTGGGACGCACCCAGAATGTCGGGATGGCTGGTGAAGCCGCGGGCGGCGAGACGCGCCGCCGTCAGCCCGTTGGCCGCCGCGCGCCCGGCATGGAGCGGCTTGCTCATGGTGCCGAACACCGCCTTCAGCCCGGCGGCCTGGGTGCCGGCGATGCCGAAGCCATGGGCGATGCGGTGCTCGTCCAGCCCCAGCAGCAGGGCCGAGGCCGCCATCGCGCCGAAGCTGCCGACCGTGCCGGTGGCATGCCAGCCGCGGGCATAATGCGACGGCCCCATCAGCAGGCCTGTCCGGCAGGCGATCTCAAAACCGCCGACGATCGCGCGGATCAGGGCGCCGCCGTCCCGGCCCTCTGCCAGCGCCAGGGCCCAGGCAGCCGGGATCACTGCCACACTCGGATGACCCTGCATCGCCAGATGGACATCGTCGTAATCCAGCGCATGGGACATGGCGCCGGTGACGGTCACCGCCTGGGTCAGCGGCAGGGTCTCGGGCCGGCCGGGCAGCGGCAGATGGCCGCCACCGCCCTCCTCCCGTGCCGTCTCGACCAGAATGTCGACCAGCGGCTCATGCCGGCCGGCCAGCGATACACCGATCCAGTCGAGCAGGCATTGCCGGGCAACGGTCGCCGCCTCCTCGTCGATCGCCGCAGTGCCGAGCCCGGCCAGCAGGCGGGTAAACGCTCCGGTGATGCCACCGGCACCGTCGATCGCGGTCATCATCTCGTCTCCTCGACAGGCAATGGGATGGAACTCAGCCGCCATAGACCAGGTTCGGCAGCCAGAGCGACAGGGCGGGCACATAGGTGATCAGCGCCAGATAGACCGCGAACAGGGCGATGAACGGCCAGATGCCGCGGATCACTTCGCCGATCGGCACTTTAGAAATACTGGAGAGGACGTAGAGATTGAGCCCGACCGGCGGGGTCAGCAGCGCGATTTCCATGTTCACCACGATCACGATCGCGAAATGGATCGGGTCGATGCCCAGCGCCGTGACCACCGGCATCAGGATCGGCACCGCGATCAGGATGATCGAGGCCACCTCCAGGAACATGCCCAGCACCAGCAGCAGCAGGTTGATGGCCAGCAGGAACTGCCAGGCCGAGAGGTCGTTGCGGGTGACGAAATCCACCACCGCCGCCGGCACGCCGCTTTCCGTCACCCAATGACCAAAGGCGAGCGCCATGGCGATGATCACCATGATGCTGGCGGCAGACCTGACCGCATGACCCATCACCGCCGGCGCCTGAGCAAGGGTGAAGCCGCGATAGACAGTCATGCCCACCAGCATCGCCACCAGCGCCGCCAGCACCGCCGCTTCGGTGACGGTGACGAAGCCGCCATAGATGCCGACTGCCACGATCACCGGCACCGCGAAGGCCGGCAGGGCCTTCAGGTTGACCCGGGCGAATTCCGCCCGACTCATCCGCGGCTCGGGCGGGTAGCCCTTGCGGCGGGCCGTCCAGATCACGAACAGGATCAGCATCACCGCCTGAAGCACACCCGGCACCACACCGGCCAGGAACAGTCGCGGCACCGATTCCTCGGCGATGATCGCGAACAGGATCAGCGGCAGGCTGGGCGGGATCAGGATGCCGAGCGTGCCGCCGGTGCCGATCAGCGCGGTGGAGAACGAGGCCGGATAGCCGCGCTGGATCATCGCCGGCACCAGGATCGTGCCCATGGCGAGCGCCGTCGCCACGCTCGATCCGGCAATCGCCGCGAAGATCGTGCAGCCGGCCACCGCCACCACGCCCAGGCCGCCGGGCAGGCGCCCCATCCAGGCGGCGGAGACGTCGATCAGGGCGCGGGCGATGCCGCCGCGCTGCATGAACACCGCCGCCATGCCGAAAAAGGGCAGCGCCATCAGCAGCTCGGAATTCAGCTCGTCCAGCACTTTCTGGGCAAGCAGCAGCAGGGATGCACCATCGGCCGCCAGCAGCACCGCGGCGGTCAGCCCCAGCACCACGAAGATCGGCATGCCGGTGCCGAGGAAAACGAAGAACAGTCCGAACAGGGCCTGGCTCACAGATGGCCTCCCCCGTCCAGCACGTCCTGTCCGACGATGGATCCGGTGACGAGGCCTGCAAGGCGGGCGAGATAGCGCAGCGCCATCAGCGCCGCCCCCACCGGCAGGGCCAGGTAGTAGATCCACATCGGAAACTGCAATTCGCTGAGGCTGGTCTCGCCGATATCCCAGGCGTCGAACACGATCCGGCCGCCGAACCAGACCAGCAGGCCGCAGAGGGTGAGCGCCGCGAGCGTGTTGAAGCCTTCCACCACGCGCTGCGTGCGCGGCGGCAGCAGGCGCAGCACCAGATCGGCACGGACATGGGCATTGCTCGCCACCAGCCCGCTGAAGCTCAGGCACGATGCCCAGATGATCAGGTAGATGACCACCTCGTCGATCCAGTGGGTCGATGCGGGCGGGTAGAGATAGCGGCTGAGCAGTTGCCAGGTCGCAAGCAGCAGCGCGATGGTCGCGACGAGCCCGACCAGCTCGTGTTCCACGAGCTTCAGAACGCGGTTCAAGGGCGCCTCCGGGCTGACGGTCGTCTCTCGGTGCGGATGCGGGGGCGAGAGGGGAAGACCGTCAGTCGGGCGGCAGGGTGTCCCGGACCAGCGTCACGAAATCGGCCGGAATGCCGATCGATTTCGCGATCTCGTCCTGCGCCTGCATCATCTGCCGGCGGATGTCGGCGCGTTCTTCAGGGGTGGGGGTGATGAACACCACGCCCTGGCGCTTCGCCTCTTCGCCCGCCTCTTCCTGGGCGGCAAGGGCGGCGGCGCGTTCCTCGGTCGCGACATCGTCCCACAGCCGGGTCATCAGCTGCTGCTGATCGGGGGTCAGCGTCTTCCAGAAGCCGCCGGCCACCATCGGGATGTACTGGCCGAAGGTCTGGTAGTCCTCGAAGACGTATTTGAGCCCGGATTCCCAAAGCTTGGCGCTTTTCACACTCTCGTTGGTGGTAATCAGCCCGTCGAAATTGCCCCGCGACATCGCCAGCGGCACATCGGGCCAGGGCACCAGGACCGGGGTGGCTCCCAGATATTCCAGCCGCGCCGACAGTCCGGCACCGCCGGGGAAGCGCACCTTGGCGCCCTTCATATCGGCATAGGTCTCGACCTTGCGGCTGGCGAAATAGGTATGGCTGGCGCCGAGGTCGAACCACTTGCCCAGCACCTTGACGTCCAGCTTCTCCTCAAGCCCTTCGGAAATCAGCCGGCCGGGCTCGCCGTCGGAAATGGCGTGATAGTCGTCAGGCCCGCGGCCATAGAGCATCGGCAGGGTCGCGGTGTCGAAGCGGCGCTCGAACCCGCCCAGCACCCAGGTACCGGGCACGGCCATCTCGACACTGCCCTGACGCAGGGCCTTGGCGACATTCACATCCTTGAACAACTGGCCGCTGTGATAGACCGTGGCGTTGAGCGTGCCGCCGGACTGGTCTTTCAGCCGCTCGGCGAATTCCTGCACCCAGACCGTGCGGACATGGGTAGGCGAGGTGTCGAGCGAGATCCGGAAGTCGACGGTGTCCGCCGCATATGCGGCCCCCATGGCAACCGTCCAGGCGAGCACGGCGCCGGCACCGGCCGCTCCCCAGCGTGAAAACGTCATCATTTCCTCCTGGCATGACCGCGCCGTGAACCGGCGTCTGGTACCGATGCGGATCGCATCCCGTCATGGGTGCTCCACATGCACAGGCATGATCTCCCCCTGCCCGGCCGTTGGCGCGACCGGGGTGATATACGTCGTATTTTCAGGGAGATGCCTGCCAGTGACGCATCGCTGCGGCACCCGCATCGTTCAGAAAGAACTGTAGGCGCCGCCATGCCGGGGCGTCCAGATGTTCATCGTGGATGTGAAGACGGTATCATATACGTGATGGAATGGCGGGCGGACGAAACGCAACGCCCCGCCGCGGCATGCGCCGGGGGCGGGTCGTAAGGACAGTCGGTCGGTCTCGGGTCAGAGGCGGTGGATCACACCCCGGCGCGGATCCACTCCGCCGCCTTCTCGGCCATCATCAGGGTCGGCGAATTGGTGTTGCCGCTGGTGATGGTCGGCATGGCGCCGGCATCGACCACGCGCAGGCCACGCATGCCGCGAACCTGGAAATGCGGGTCCAGCACGGCGTCCGGGTCGTCGGCCCGGCCCATGCGGGTGGTGCCGACCGGGTGGAAGATGGTCGAGGCGATGTCGCCGGCCAGCTTCGCCAGCTGCTCGTCGGTCTGGTACTGCACGCCCGGCTTCCATTCTTCCGGCTGGAAGCGCGCCAGCGCCGCCTGGCCGCAGATCCGGCGGGTGACGCGCAGGGAATCCGCCGCCACCTTGCGGTCCTCTTCGGTCGACAGATAATTGGGCGCGATCAGCGGTGCATCCTCGAACCGGCCGCTGCGGATGGTGACCGAGCCGCGGCTGCTGGGGTTCAGGTTGCAGACGCTGGCGGTGAAGGCGTCGAAGTTGTGCAGCGGCTCGCCGAAGGCATCCAGGCTGAGCGGCTGAACGTGGAACTGGATGTTGGCGGCGTTCTTCTCAGGGGACGAGCGGGTGAAGGCACCCAGCTGCGAGGGCGCCATGCTCATCGGCCCGGTACGCTTCAGCGCGTATTCAAGCCCGATGCTGGCCTTGCCGATCAGATTGCCGGCAATGGTGTTGAGCGTGCGCGTGCCCTTCACCTTGAACACCGACCGGATCTGCAGATGGTCCTGCAGATTGGCGCCGACGCCGGGCAGATCATGCACCACCTCGATCCCGTGGCGGGCAAGCAGGGCAGCGGGGCCGATGCCCGAAAGCTGCAGGATCTGGGGCGAGCCGATGGCGCCCGACGACAGCACCACCTCGGATTTCGCCATCACGGTCTTGCGCTGGCCATCCTGAACCAGCTCCACCCCGGTGCAGCGCAGATGGCCGTCGGCATCGCGGCCGGTCAGCAGGCGGGCGACCTGGGCCTTGGTCCAGACCGTCAGATTGGGCCGGTTCAGCGCCGGGCGCAGGAAGGCCTTGGCGGCGTTCCAGCGCCAGCCATTGCGCTGGTTGACCTCGAAATAGCCGACGCCTTCATTGTCGCCGCGATTGAAATCGCCGGTCGCCGGCAGCCCGGCCTGCACCGCCGCTTCCGCCCAGGCGTCCAGAATGTCCCAGCGCAGGCGCTGGCGTTCCACCCGCCATTCGCCGCCATGGCCGTGCAGATCGTCGCCGCCCTTGTGGTGATCCTCGTGGCGCTTGAAATAGGGCAGCACCTGATCCCAGTCCCAGGCGTCCTCGCCGGTGATTTCCGACCACTGGCGATAGTCGCGGGCCTGGCCGCGCATATAGATCATGCCGTTGATGCTGGAACAGCCGCCCAGCACCTTGCCGCGCGGATAGCGCAGCACCCGGCCGTTCAGCCCGGCATCCGGCTCGGTCTGGAAGCACCAGTCGGTGCGCTTGTTGCCGATGCAGTACAGATAGCCGACCGGCACATGGATCCAGATATAGTCGTCCTTGCCGCCGGCCTCGATCAGCAGCACGCGGCGGCCGGGATCGGCGCTCAACCGGTTGGCGAGCAGGCAGCCGGCCGTTCCGGCACCGACGATGATCGTGTCGAAGGCGGGGGGGGTGGTCATGCGTTTCTTTCCGGCCTGGCGTTCTTAAGGGCGTGTCACTCCTGACCCAGGAATAGTCCCCCCGGGCATGGTTTTCCAGATGAGTATTGCAACATCCGGACCCTGCAAAGCCGCACAGCGATCGCGAAACATGCGCGTGAGGCCGCTTCCACGCACGAAAACGCCCGGATGCGGGCGGGCATCCGGGCGTTTGAAAACCGTCGGAAAGACAGGAGGTCAGGACAGGCCCAGACTGCCATCGCCGACAGCACCGGTAGAGTTGGCGGTATCCGCCGCCAACATCACCTCAAGAACCGGCCGCTGCCAGACGGGCTGTTGCACACCCTCGTCAACGCGCTCACTCATGATGCATTCCCCTCTTGATATTTAAGCCTCATGTCATCTTTTACCAGAGGATGACAGCGGGGTCAGCAAACGGAAGGCCTCGTCCAGCAGATGCGGCGTGTGCTGGCCGGCGGCGCCGGCCCGCGCGCGGGCGAAATAATCGTTCAGCGCCGGGCGGAAGCCGGGATGGGCGCAGTTGTCGATGATCACCCGCGCCCGCTGCTTGGGCGACAGGCCGCGCAGATCCGCCAGCCCCTGTTCGGTGACGATCACCTGCACATCGTGTTCGGTATGGTCGACATGGGTCGCCATCGGCACGATCGCCGACAGCGTGCCGCCCTTGGCCGTGGACGGGGTCATGAAGATCGACAGATAGCCGTTGCGGGCGAAATCGCCCGAGCCGCCGATGCCGTTCATGATCCGGGTGCCGCGGATATGGGTGGAGTTGACGTTGCCGTAGATGTCGGCCTCGATCATGCCGTTCATGGCGATCACGCCCAGCCGGCGGATGACCTCGGGGTGGTTGGAGATTTCCTGCGGGCGCAGCACGACATGTTTTTTCAGCGCCTCGGCCTCGTCGTTGAAGATCCGGGTCGCCTCGGGGCTGAGCGACAGGCCGGTGGCCGAGGCCAGGGTCATCCTGCCCGAGCGGATCAGCTCCAGCATGCCGTCCTGCAGGACCTCGGTATAGGCGGTCAGCCCCTCGAAGGGGCCCGATCCCAGCCCGGCCATCACGGCATTGGCGACATTGCCCACGCCCGATTGCAGCGGCAGCAGCCCGCGCGGCAGGCGGCCGCGGGCGATCTCGTGCTCGAAGAATTCCAGGATATGGCCGGCGATCGCCTGCGAGGTGGCATCGGGCGGAGAGAAGGCGGTGTTGCGGTCGGGACCGTGGGTTTCCACCACCGCCACCACCTTGGCCGGATCCACCGAGAACACCGGCTGGCCGATCCGGTCGCCGGCGGCCAGGATCGGGATCGGCGTGCGGTGCGGCGGCAGACGGGTGCCGTAATAGATGTCGTGCATGCCCCGCAGGGCGGGGTTCTGCCAGGCATTGACCTCGATGATCACCTTGTCGGCCAGGTCGATCCAGGTCTTGTTGTTGCCGATGGAGGTCGACGGCACCAGCGTGCCGTCCTCAAGAATTTCCGTCACCTCGATGACGGCCACGTCCAGCTTGCCCAGAAAGCCGAACCAGACGAACTGGGCCACATGGCTCAGATGGATGTCGATATACTCCATCCGCCCGCTATTGATCTCTTCCCGGCAGACCGGGTCGGACTGATAGGGCAGGCGCAGCTCGATGCCCCTGGCCTTCGCCAGTGCGCCGTCCAGCTCGGGCGCGGTGGACGCACCGGTCCAGACCCCGATCTTGAACGGCCGGCCGGCGGCATGCTCGGCCTCGATCCGCCGCGCCAGGGCCTGCGGCACCGCCTTGGGATAGCCGGAGCCGGTGAAGCCGCTCATGCCGACATTGGCGCCGGGCGGCACCAGCGCCGCGGCATCATCGGCCGACATGATCTTGGATCGGAACGCGGCGGCGCGGATGGTCTGCTCAGTGCTCACGGGTACTGTCCGTCTGCGGTTGGGGCGAATTCCGCAGAACGGTATATCACCCGGGGGGGCCCGGCAACCACTGCATCCCGGGCCCCTGGTCGTTATGCCGCAGGCGCCCCGTCCAGCCGGGCCGTCATCAGCTCCAGCACCACGTCCAACGCCCCCAGCCGCACCGCGCCGCGGCTGCCGTCCTGGAAGCGGGCAACCCGGTGCAGGGTCGGGCGGCCGTGCATGGCCACGGCGACATGGACCAGCCCGGGTTCGTCCCCCGGGCCCCCCGGGCCGGCAAAGCCGGTGACGGCGATCGCCATCCCGGCGATCGACCGGGCCAGCGCGCCCTCGGCCATGGCCCGGGCCACCGGTTCCGACACCGGGCCGGGCCCGTCGAGCAGCAGCTGCGATATGCCCAGGATCTCGCGCTTGGCCTCGGGGCTGTAGACCACGAAGCCGCGCTCGAACACGTGCGCGCAACCAGGGACATCGGTCAATACCGATGCGATCAACCCTCCGGTGCAGCTCTCGGCGGTGGCGAGCCGGTATCCGCGCGCGCAGATCCGGCCCATCACCTCGTTGATCCGCCGGTCCAGCCCGGCCGGCAAAGCGGGGGAGAGTGTGTCGGTCATGGCGCCGTCACCTCTGGTCCCCATCTCTCTGGCCCCCGCCGCGGCCTTCCCCGACATCCCGCGTCCGGCGGTTGGCCTCGTGGTCCTGATACTGGTCGGTCTGGGTGGCCTTGCCGTCGAAGCCGCGGGTCTTCGCACCCTGGGCCTTGTCGCGGTTCGACAGCACCTCGTTGTCGCCCATCTCCACATCCCGGGGCAGGTCGGTCATGGCGCCTGCACCACTGCCCTTGCCCTGGGATCCGATGCCGATGTGCTTCTTGCTCGCATTGGCCATGATGATCTGGTCCCTCAATCCGATTTCGAGGCGTGCTCGGGCTTGCCCTTGCGCGAGCTGGAGGCCATGTCGTGCAGCTCCGTCTCGCTCATCGATTTCGCCATCGATTTCGACGCGCCCTGAAGATCGCTCATCTTCGTCTCGCCGCGCTTGGCGGACAGCGCCGCACCGGCGGCTTTCTGCTGGGCCTTGGATTTGGCGGGCATGGGCCGGCTCCTTTATCGAAGACTGTGCCCCCTTAACCATCGACGGCGGGATTTGCTCCCGCTATTCATGGGGGCCAGCTGCCCTCCCCGACCGGATCGATTCCCGCATGAAAAAGCTCGCCACCCTGATCTTCGGGCTGTTTCTGCTCGTGGCCCTGATCGACGGCGTGCTCGATATCGGGCTGGGCCTGGC
This sequence comes from Tistrella sp., assembly GCF_002684955.1. Classification (NCBI taxonomy): domain Bacteria; kingdom Pseudomonadati; phylum Pseudomonadota; class Alphaproteobacteria; order Geminicoccales; family Geminicoccaceae; genus Tistrella; species Tistrella sp. The sequence continues at coordinate 131,287 of NZ_NYWI01000060.1, forward strand.
CTACGGGCTGCGGGGCCGGATGGTCGAGACGGCACGCAATGCCGACCCTTACGCCGGGCTGCGGGCGGATTACGAGGCGCGGAAGCAGGACCTGCCGATCCGCTATGTTCCGGGCATCGGCGACGTCTTTCAGCCGGGCACGGTTCCCGGCTTCACCATCGGTGCCGGCGGGGAGCGGCTGCATAGCCATGTCACGGCGCCGGACAAGGCCGCGCGCCATGTTCTGCTGCTCGGCGCCTCTCAGGCCTTCGGATCGTTGAACCAGGACGAGGCCAGCCTGGCGGCGGCACTGGAACGCGCGATGCCCGGCACGGTGGTGCGCAATTTCGCAAGCCCCGGCCAGCGGCTGCCCGGCAACACCATGGTTCTGGAGCAGCGCATCGCAGCGGGTGACCGGATCGATCAGGTGCTGATCGTCAACGGCACGCTGGACCTGATCATGTACTGCCTGCCGCCGTCATATCCGGTACCCCGCCCCCGGCCGGTCCTGGCCGAAATCGCCGCCCGGCTGAGCGGCAGGGCATCAGAAGGTCCGGCGGCCGTGACCGACGACGCCTGCACCACGCCCGAAGGCCAGGCCGCGGTGCTCAACCGGCTGATGGCCGATATGGACGAAGTGCTGTCGGCGGCACGGCGCCACAACCTGCCGGCCATACTGGCGATCGTGCCCATGCCCTATGTCGCCGATGCCGGTGACGGCACATTCGCAGATCTGGCGCAGTTTCAGCGCTATCGCCGGGTCATCGATCCGCTGATCGCCGGCCTGCGGGCGCGGATTGCGGATATCGACGGGATCGTCGATCTGACCCGGGATTTCGGCACCGGCCGGCCCGGCATGTTCATCGACCTCTACGGCCACTTCACCGATGCCGGCAACCAGGCCCTGGCCCCCCTGCTCGCCGGGGCGCTGAACCGGCAGCTGCCGCCCGCGCCCCGTCCCGACTGATCGGGACCGTCAGGGCCGTGCGCTGACCGGGGCCACCGCAAGCAGCCCGACGCACGGCCCGCCGCCGCTGGTCAGGACAGGCCGGCACCACCATCCGCAGTGCTATAGATGCCGATTGCAGTCTCACTCGCCGGCATCACCTCCAGCACAGGCCGCGACCAGACACCGCCCGGCCGCCGGCCGGCGGCGACGTCTTCATTCATCTGCGTGTCCATTTTCATGCATCTCCGTTTGGGCACCGGACGGCATGTCCGACGCGTGGCTGCCGCCAATGACAGATCATGAGCATACTTCTGTGCACGGATCATCAGAAGTCGAAATAGAAAAACGCCTGCGGCCGGCCGGCCGCGATCATCGCGCAGCCGGCGACAAGGACCAGGATCACCGGCAAGGCCAGCGCCGCCGGCACCCGGGCGGTCGCGCTGCGGATGCGGTCGATCGTGTCCAGCGGGTGCAGGGCCAGGGTCACCAGGATCAGCCCGGCCAGCAGCGGGGCATCCGCCGGCAGCATGCCCGGCCCATGTGCGCCGAAGCCGCCCGCGATCACCGATGCAGCGACCTCCAGCGTCGGCGCCCGGAAGAAGGTGGTGACCACCGCCCAGGTCAGGAAGGTCGCCAGGATGAACCCCGCCCGCGCCAGGCCGCGGGACTGGCGCGCCCGCACGGCATGGCCGGTCAGGGCCTCTGCCATCATGATCGTGCCGTGGATCAGCCCCCAGACCACGAAAGTCCAGGCGGCCCCATGCCACAGCCCCGACACCGCCATGGTGCCGAGGATGGCGAGCACCCGCCCCAGCGGCTCGCGCAGGGATTTATAAACATAATCCCGCAACCAGAAGCTGAGGGTCATATGCCAGCGCTGCCAGACGTCGGTCATGGAGGTTGCGGCATAGGGTTTGTGGAAATTCTCGGGGAACGCCACCCCGAACATGCCGGCCAGCCCGATCGCCATATCGGAATAGGCGCTGAAATCGCAATAGATCTGGACCGCGAAGCCCAGCATCACGAACCAGGCCTCGATGATGCCCAACTGCCCCGGCCGGGTGATCACCCCGTCGATCCACAGCCCGATCGGGTCGGCGATCAGCACCTTCTTCATCATGCCGATGGCGAACAGCCCGGCATTCGCCGTGAACGCCGCCCGATCGATCCGGATGTTCGACAGCCGCGGCACCATCTTGTGCAGGCGCAGGATCGGCCCGGCGATCAGATGCGGGAAGAAGGTGACATAGACCGCAACGATGCCGAAGCGCGGGAAGGGGCGTTTGGGGTGGTGGGCGGTATCGACCAGCAGGCTGATCACCGAAAAGGTGACGAAAGACACGCCCAGCGGCAGGCCCCAACCCAGATGCGGCAGGCCGGCGCCGGTCAGCTCTTCCAGCGTCGTCATCACGAAATCGGTGTATTTGAACAGCAGCAGCGGCAGCAGCACCGTCACCACCACCGCCGGCAACAGCCGCGGATGCGCCCTGACCAGCCGCCCGCCGATCCACGCCGCCGCCACATAGCCCAGGATCAGCGCGGTATAGGGGGGGTACCACCAGGCATAGAAGACCAGGCTGGCCAGGAAGACATAGGCCAACACCAGCCGCCGGGGGCAGAGCGCCAGCCCGGCCGCGAAGGCCGCAAGAAAGACGAAGAAGCTGGGCAGCTGGAACAGCATCGGGCCTGGCCGGGTTTCACGAGGCCGGCGCGGCGAGCAGCGGCGCCAGCCGGTCGGCGATCCGGGCATAGGCCGCGGCATTGGGATGGATGTCGCCGGGCATGGTCCAGAAATCCGCCGCCGTCTCGCCCGCGAACAGCGGATAAAGATCGACGAAGTCCCAGCCATGGGCCGCGGCTTCGCGCCCCGTGATCCCGGTCACGAAGCCGAAGGCGTAGTCGCGGAAATCATTGGTGTCGGGCATCTGGGCCACGATCACCCGGATGCCGTCGGCCCGGGTTTCGGCGGCCAGCCGGTCGAAGGCCCGTGCTATGCGCGCCTGCCCCTCGGGGCCGGTCCAGGCGGTGCGATAGGCGGCGACCATCCCGTCGCGGCCGGCGGCGCCGCTGGTCGCCTGGGCCCAGAAGGTCGCGATCAGCGCCGCCAGCTCGCTGTGGCGCACCAGCCAGCCGGCATCACCCGCGGGCTGCGGCAGCCCGGCGCGCGACGAGGGCAGCAGCACCAGTGTCCGCACCGGAAAGGCGTCGCCGATCCGCCGGCGGATCTCCAGCCAGTGGGCCACGATCTGCGGCACGGTCATGTTGCCGACGCCGGCATTCACCACCTGAACATCGTCGCCCAGCCGGCGGGCAAGCTGGCCGGCCAGCGTGCCGCTTTCCGCCACGCCCCAGCCCAGCGTCATGCTGTCACCCGCCAGCACCACGGCCGGGCGGCCGGGCACCGGTTCCGGCCCGCGCAGCCCCAGGGAATTGATCGAGACCTCGACGCCCTGCAGGCGCGCGGACGCGCCCGGCACATGTTCATGGCCGATGGCGGGGTCGTCGCTCGGGCGCTTCAGCAGCTTTGCATAGCGCCACATCTCGATGACGTAGTTGTTCTGATTGGCGGTGCCGAGCCGCACCAGCCCTTCCCCGGCCAGGCAGCCGAGACCGATGCCGACCAGCACCAGCACCAGGGCACGCACCACGCGACGCATCGACGCACCCCGGTCAGACGGCGATGTTCAGGTCAAAGGCGTGCGGATCAGGACAGGCCGGAGAGGTCCGCGATGCCACTCACATTCTCTGCCGTCTCATCCAGCGCCAGCATGCCGAGCACGGGCCGGACCCACATCTTGCGGGCCTCGTCGGTCGCCATCGGCGCGGTCTTCTGCATGTCCATGTCCTGCATATGTCTCAACTCCGGGTCCGATTGGTTTTCGACAGGGATGCCGGATCAGAACACGGCATACAGGAAAGGCGACCAGGCGGTTCCCTGGGTGGCGACAAGAACCACCGCAAACCCCAGCAGCACCAGCACGAAGGGGATCAGCACCAGCCGCAGGCGCGGCGAGAACAGAAGCCGCAGCACCTCCATCAGGCTGCCCATGCAGGCGGTCTCCCGATCAGCCCGACATCTTTCCCGATGAATCGGGAACGGAGATCAGGACTGGCCGGAACTGTCAGGCACCGTGCCGGCACCGAGCGCGGTCTCGTCGACCGACAGCACCTCAAGCTCGGGCCGGCTCCAGACACCACGAACTGAAGCGGCGGTCGTCACGGGCTTGGCGTTCATCTGCATCATCTCGCTCCAGTATGACGGCGACAGATCGGCGACACATGCCGGCCGCCCTTCTTCGGTCATACCGCATCAGGCACTGATCAGCAACCACAGGCTCACGTTCATTTACCTGCAGCTGCGCTCCCTCAGGTGGAGAGGCCAGGACCGGCTGGTCCAGGTGCCGGCTGACTCCCCTCGACCGGTTCAGGAATTTGGATCGTAGCCATCGGCGTGGTCTTCTGCATGTCGATGTCCTGCCTATGTCTCAACTCCGGGTCCGATTGGTTTCCGACAGGGATGCCGGTTCAGAACACGGCATACATGAAAGATGACCATTCGGTTCCCTGGGCGGCGACAAGAACCACCGCAAACCCCGGCAGCACCAGCACGAAGGGGATCAGCACCAGCCGCATGCGCGGCAAGAACAGAAGCCGCAACACCTGGATCAGGCTGCCCATGCGGGCGATCCCCCGATCAGCCCTGCTTCTCTCCCCATCGAGAGCGGAGATCAGGAGATGGTCTGGCCGTAGCCGTCATTCACCGTCCCGGCACCGACCGCAGTCTCGTCCATCGACACCACCTGAAAGTCGGGCCGGATCCAGACACGACGGACTGAAGCGGCGGTCGTCACGGGCGTGGCGTTCATCTGCATCATCTCGCTCCAGTATGACGGCGACAGATCGACGACACATGACGGCCGATCTTCTTCGGTCATACCGCATCAGGCGAAGACCAGCAACCACAGGCTTACGTTCATTTACTTGCAGCTGCGCTCTCTCAGGTGGAGATGTCAGGAACAGATCAGGACAGGCTGTAGTAGTCCGATATGTTGGTCCCGCTGATCGCCGTGTCGTTCAGCGACAGGATGTCGAACACAGGCCGCCTCCAGCGCTTGTGCCGGCGGCTGATCCCGTCATGCCCGACCGCCCCCCCGGGGGCGGGCTTTTGCCTGTCGATATCCTGCATCTGTCGGCCGAGTTGTGCCCAGGCGGCCGGAAAGGCCGCCTGAAAGACTTCAACCATAGCAGGTAAAATGCTTCAGACACCAGATTTATGCGCGAGGGCGCCGCATCCGCACCGCGCCGGTCGCGACGTCAGGACCGGGCGCCGCCATCCGACACGACGCCGGCATTCACGGCGGTTTCTTCGTACAGAACCACGGTCAGCACGGGCCGCGCCCAGCCGGTACCGGCGGCCGGATGGAAGCGACGACGATCGCGTTCGACTTTATCCCGCATGACAGATGCTTCCTCTGGTTGTTTCGGGCGTGACGGGAACCGGCGGCCCCCGTTCACATGCGCCGGATCCTTCCCGTTATACCAGAGCATTCGAGAGTCAAAAACCACAGGATCACGTTATAAACCTGCGATCGTCTTCGCCAGGGCAACACCGCGCCGTCACGCCCGGCTGCGCGCGCCGCTTGACAGGGCCCGTCTGCGCGGCGCCTAATTATCATAATAAATAGGATCGATGCGGAGACGGGGCATATGGCTGAAGGGCGATCGGCAGGCGGCAGGCGTGGCGCCCCCACACGGCGGCGCCCCAAGCTGTCGGAGCTGATCGTCGAGGATGTGAAGCGCAGGATCGTCACCGAGCAGCTGAAACCGGGCGACCGGCTGCCCGGCGAGGCGGAGCTGATCCGGCTGCATGGCTGTTCCAAGGGCACGGTGCGCGAGGCGCTGAAAGGACTTGAGGTCGAGGGGCTGGTGGTCAGCCGCACGGGCCCCGGCGGCGGCGCCTGGCTGGCCCGGCCGACCCATGAACACGCCTCGCGGGCGCTGCGCAATTTCCTGCAATTCCGCCATCCCGACGGCCACCAGATCTACGCCCTGCGCAAGCTGATCGAGCCCGAGGTCGCGGTGCTGGCGGTGGGCCGGCTCGGCCCCGCCGATTTCGAGGTGCTGGAAGCCAATATCGCCCTCTGCGCCCATGAACCGGTGACCGAAGAGGAACAGCGCGTTCAGCGCATCGCCGAGATCGATTTCCACAACGTGCTCGCCGATGTCTGCCCGAACCCGATCTTCGGCTTTCTGGGCCGGTTCCTGAACGAGCTGCTGCGCGACGTGGTCGTGCTGAAAAAGGTCTATCTGCCCGAACGCCGGCAGTTCGGCCTGAACAATGTCGACTATCACCGCCGGCTGATCGAGGCCTTCCGCCGCGAGGATGCGGCAGAGGTCCGCCGGCTGATGCTGGACCATATGTGCGACGCCGAAGATCACCTCGATGCGCTCGAGGCCGAGGTCGCGCGCCGCTTCCTGCTGGAACCCGGATCGGGCTGAACCCGGCCGGGTTTTCAAACGACGACCAGCTGCCGCACCGGCAGCCCGCGCCGGGAGAGCGCGTGGCGGCATGTCAGAATCAGAACCGGGCGGCACCGGAGGATGACCCGAGGAATCCCCGTATTCCGATCGAAAAGGGTCCGAGGGGCGGATCACACGCCCCGGACGTGACATGGAGGCTCGATGACGATGATCACCACCACCCGCCGCACGCTGCTGAAGGGCGGCCTTGCCGCCGGCACGCTGCTCGCCGCCCCCGCCATCATCCAGAGGCGCGCATTCGCCGCCGATGCGGTCACCATCCACGGCGTCAAATCGCTGTCGGGCGCCTTTGCCAGCTATGGCAAATTCGCCGATATGGGATCGAAGCTCGCCATCCAGGATTACGGCGAGCTGCTGGGCGCCCCCGTCGCCTATAAGGCGATCGATACCGAAGGCAATGCCGGCAAGGCGGTGCGCAAGGTGCAGGAAGCCATCCAGCAGGACGGCGCCCGCTTCTTCAACGGCTGCACGCTGTCGTCTTCGGCGCTCGCCGTCGGCAAAGAGGTCGACAAGGCCGGCGGCGTGTTCATGACCCCGGCCGGTGCCGACGAGCTGACCGGCACCGACTGCAATGCCGGCACCTTCCGCTGGTCGGTGCCGACTTTCGGCGCCATCGAACAGACCGTCCGGCCGCTGATCGAGCGGATGCCGAACGCGAAGCGCTGGTACACCATCACGCCCCAATACGTCTTCGGCGAGGCGCTGCTGGCCAATGCCAAGCGCATCTTCGAAGAGAAGGGCATCGAGCATGTCGGCAACAGCTATCATTCGCTGCAGGAACAGGAATTCTCGGGCTATCTGACCAATGCCATGGGGGCGGCGCCCGATGTGCTGCTGATCCTGAATTTCGGCGGCCAGTCGTCCAACGCGCTGCGCCAGGCGGTGAATTTCGGCCTGAAGAGCCAGATGACCATCCTGCTCGCCTGGTCGGCCGGTCTCGACCAGTATCAGGAGCTGGGCTCGGACGTGATCGAGGGTGTGTATCTGGGCGCCCAGTACTGGCACCAGGTCGACAGCCCGATGAACAGGAAGCTGGTCGCCCGGGTGCGCGAGGCCTATGGCATCACCGCCAACTATCCGCTGGCGGCCGATTATATCGGCACGAAGGTGATCCTGGACGCCATCGCCAAGGCCGGCTCCGCCGACGGCGCCGCGGTCCGCGCCGCCCTTTCGGGCATGACCTTCGACGGCCCCACCGGTTCTGAAACCGTGCGCGCCGCCGACCATCAGGTGATCAAGGATTATTACCTGCTGAAGGGCAAGCCCGCCTCCGCCAAGACCGACGAGGATGATCTGGCCGAGCTGATCTCGTCGGGCAAGTCGTTCCCCGAGGGGGATAAGATCGCCTGCAAGATGGCCTGACCGGCAGGCCGCCCCTGCGGATGGGGGCGGACAGGCAGGGCGGCAGGAAGGTGGATCCCCGCCTCCGCGGGGATGACAGTCGTCTTCTTTCGGAAAGGTGCGCCGCCGATCCCGCAGCGGCGGGCTATGGCACGCGCCAGGCCGGATCCTCTCGACGAAAGACAAACCCGCCATCCCCGCGAAAGGGCGGCAGGAAGGTGGATCCCCGCCTCCGCGGGGATGACAGTCGTCTTCTTTCAGAAAGGTGCGCCGCCGATCCCGCAGCGGCGGGCTATGGCACGCGCCAGGCCGGATCCTCTCGACGAAAGACAAACCCGTCATCCCCGCGAAGGCGGGGATCCACCTTCCACGCCCCTCCCCCCTCGACACCCAACCGAACGGCACCAGCTGTCGGAGACCGGTCACCCATGCTCAACGTCTACCTCTTCCAGATCCTGAACGGTCTGGGGTTGGGGATGATCTATTTCCTCACCTCCGTGGGGCTCACGATCATCTTCGGCCTGCTCAACTTCGTGAACTTCGCCCATGGCGCCTTCTTCCTGGTCGGCTCCTATCTCTGCTTCACGGTCGTGGCCGCCACCGGCAATTTCTGGGCGGCGCTGGTCGCCGGCCCGCTGATCGCCGGCGCCATCGCCTGGGTCACCGAACGGGTGCTGGTGCGCCGGGTCTATCACCTGCCGCACACCTTCCAGATCCTGATCACGCTGGGCATCGCGCTGATCATCCAGGAAAGCGCGATCATGATCTGGGGTCCGGTCGGCAAGTCGGTGCCGCCGCCCGAGATGCTGAAGGGCGTGGTCCGCTTCGGCAATTTCGCCTATCCGGAATACCGGCTGTTCATGATCGCCTTCGCGGCCCTGGTCGGCTTCGCCCTCTGGCTGCTGCTTGAACGCACCACCTTCGGCGCCAAGGTGCGCGCGGGCAGCGAGAACCCGGAACAGGTGGCCCTGCTCGGCACCAACATCTACCGGCTGTTCTCGGCCACCTTCGCGCTGGGTGTGGCGCTGGCCGGGCTTGCGGGCGTGCTCTCCGCACCCCTGCGCGGCGCCCATCCCTTCGTGGGCACCGAAGTGCTCGGCATCGCCTTCGTCACCGTGGTGATCGGCGGCATGGGCTCGTTCGGCGGCGCGCTGATCGGCGGGCTGCTGGTCGGACTGGTGCAAAGCCTGATGACCAGCATCTGGCCCCAGGGTGCCAGCCTGATGATCTACGGCGCCATGGCCGCGGTCATCCTGCTCCGCCCCTATGGCCTGTTCGGAAGGGCGTGAGCCATGCAGACGACCCGCTCTCCCGCCCCCTCCTCCGGCACCTCCTCGTCCGGCACCTCCTCCTCTCTCTTCGGCGGCATCACGCTGGCGGCACTCGCCGCCCTTATCGCCCTGCCGCTGATCCTGCCGTCTGCGACGCTCGCGACCGAGATCGTGATCTTCGCCATGGCGGCGCTCGCCTGCAATCTGCTGCTCGGCTATACCGGCCTGCTCTCCTTCGGCCAGGCGATCTTCTTCGGCATCGGCGCCTATCTGTCGTCGCTGGTGATGATCCATCTGGGCGCCGGGCTGATCATCGCGCTGGTGGTGGCCGCCATCGCCGGTGCCCTTGCCGCCGCTCTGGTCGGCGCGCTCGCGATCCGGCGGACCGGCATCTATTTCGTGATGCTGACGCTGGCCTTCACCCAGCTCGCCTATTTCATCGCCTATACCGCCGCCGACTGGACCGGCGGCGATAACGGCCTGCTGGACGTGCCGCGGCCGCCGCTGGCGCTGGGCGGGATGGTCATCGCCGATCTGGAACCGGCGGTCTCGTACTACATCTTCGTCGCCGCCCTGTTCCTGCTGCTGTTCGTGGCCGCGCGCCGGATCATCGGCTCGCCCTTCGGCAGCACCCTGGTCGCGATCCGCGAAAACCCCGACCGGGCGGCCGCGGTCGGCTACGACACCCGCCAGTTCAAGATCCTGGCCTTCACGCTTTCGGGCGCCATCACCGGCATCGCCGGCGCGCTCTACGCCATGCTCCTGCATTTCGCGCCGCTCTCGAACATCGAGCTGCCGATGTCGGAAAACATCCTGATCATGACCATCATCGGCGGCACCGGCTCTCTGCTCGGCTCGCTGCTGGGCTCGACCGCGATCGTGCTGCTGGGCGACTGGCTGTCGGCCATCTGGCCGCGCTGGCTGATGCTGCTCGGCATCGCGCTGATCGGCGTGGTGATCTTCATGCGCGGCGGTCTCTGGGGCGGTATCGAAGGCGTGGTCGCAAAACTGCGCGAGCGGCGCGGAGGGCCCGAGGCATGAGATACCGTCACGCTGAGCAAGCGCTTTTTTCAGTCGGCGAGCTTTGGCACGAAGGGTTTTCGAGCCTTGGCGACGGCGTAGACGGCGACG
>NZ_NYWI01000061.1:0-62404 GCF_002684955.1 Tistrella sp.
AAACAGACTCCCTCTCCCGCACGCCCCCGTGCGGGAGCAAGCCGCCATTGCGGCGGCGGCCAAGGGCGCGGCAGCGCCCGCCCGGCGAGGGCCAAACAGACTCCCTCTCCCGCACGCCCCCGTGCGGGAGCAAGCCGCCATTGCGGCGGCGGCCAAGGGCGCGGCAGCGCCCGCCCGGCGAGGGGCAAAAACCGACTCCCTCTCCCTCCTCCCCCTACGTATACAGCAACCGCCCCGGCCGCATGCTGTCGGCCAGCGCCCGGGCGACGGTGTCTTCTTCACCCGGATGGAGGCCGGCGATGCCGACGCGCACGCCGGGGCCGCTGCGCAGGCGGAAGATTTCTCCGGCCTGGATGGACCAGCCGCGGGCGAGCATGCCCTGGACGACCTCGGCCTCGCGCTGGACCGGCACCCAGACATGCAGGCCCGAGCGGCCGAGGGCGATGACGCCGTGATCGGCCAGCCGTGCGGCCAGGGCCTCGCGCCGGGCGCCGTAGGAACGGGCGGCCCGTTCGATCACCTGGTCGGTACCGGGGGCCGTCCACAGCCTGAGCACCAGGCGCTGGATGATATGGCTGACCCAGCGCGGGCCCAGCGCCTGCTGGTCCTGCATGCGGGCGATGGTCATCGGGTCGCCGGCGACGATGGCAAGGCGCAGATCCGGGCCCAGGAATTTCGACACCGAGCGGATCACCGTCCAGGGGCGGGCGGCCATGCGGGCGGGGGCGAGGGTCTGGGCCGGCACGCCCGAGACGGCGCTCGCGTGATCATCCTCGATCACCAGCACCTCGGGATGGCGGTCGAGCAGGGCGCGCAGCCGGGCGGCCCGTTCGGCGCCGAGACAGGCGCCGGTCGGGTTCTGGGCGCGGGGGGTGGTTACCACCGCGCGCACCCCGGCGGCGAGGGCGGCATCCAGCGCTTCGGGCAGCACGCCGTCTTCGTCCAGGGCCATCGGCACGGGCCTGAGGCCCAGGGAACGCACCAGCAGCAGGGCCGAGACATAGCCCGGATCCTCGATCGCGATCGGGTCTCCCGGCCGCAGATGGGCGCGCAATGCCCGTTCCAGCCCGTCCATGGCGCCCGATACGATGGCGATGCGGCCGGCCTGCAGACCATCGGCGCGGAACACCCGCAGGGCATGGGCGACCAGTTCGGGATCGTCCTCCACCATCTCGTAGCCACCGGGCGGCAGGTCGAGCCGGGCGAGGAAAGGGGCGAGATCGGGCAGCAGCGACGCATCGACATTGCCCGAGGCGAGGTCGCGGACATCGGCCGGTATCTCGCTGCGGTAAATCTCGACCGAGGGCGGCGCGGCCACGCGGGACCCCTGGCGGCCGTTTCCGGTGACGAGACCGGCTTCACGCAGACGGGCGTAGGCGGCGGTCACGGTGTTGCGATTGACGCCCAGCCGTTCGGCCACGTCGCGCACCGAGGGCAGCTGCTCGCCGGGGGAGACCTGGCCGCTGCGGATCGCCCGCTCGACGCTGGCGGCGATCTCTGCCGCCGATCTGCCGGTGACGAAATGCATCGGGTGAGGGACTCCGGTGAGTGGGGCATGGGTCCGGATCGGACCGAGTGTCTCGGACATTTATGGCGTCATCCGCTTTCGGGGGCAATCGGCGAGCCGGTCCGGCCCCCGCGACAGAGAGCACGGGAGAGGGCCGGCAGGTGTGGCGTGTCGCGGCAGGCGGAACCAGGCTGCCCGGGTCGTGCATTTCGGGCGAACGTCGTGGTTGCAGTGCGGCGAGGAAGAGGCTAGATATATCGGCACATGCCAAATGAGATATTGGCATGTGTCATTAATCGGAGGCAACGATGCTGAAGACCGCCGTCGCCATTCGCCACCTCGCCTTCGAGGATCTGGGCTGCTTCGGGCCGGTCCTGGAACGCGCCGGCTACAAGGTCCACTACTACGATGCCGGTGTGGACGAGCTCTGGACCCTGGATCCCCTGACCACCGGGCTGATCGTGGTGCTCGGCGGGCCGATCGGTGCCTATGAGGAGGAGAAATATCCGTTCCTCACCGAAGAGCTGCAGCTGATCGAGCGGCGCCTGGCCAGCGGCAAGCCGATCTTCGGCGTTTGCCTGGGGGCGCAGCTGATGGCGCGGGTGCTGGGGGCGAAGGTCTATCCGGGCCCGGCCAAGGAAATCGGCTTTTCGGAGCTGACGCTGACCGAAGCCGGCCGCCGGTCCTGCCTGAACGTGTTCGAAGGCGGGCCGGTGCTGCACTGGCACGGGGATCGCTTCGACCTGCCCGAGGGGGCGGAGGCGCTCGCCTCCACGGAAATCTGCCCGGTGCAGGCCTTCTCTTACGGCGCCAACGCCTTCGGCGCCCAGTTCCACCCGGAAGCGGGCGGCGAGGGCTTCGAGCGCTGGCTGATCGGCCACACCATCGAGCTTGGCGCTGCCGGCGTCGACGTGCCGCGGCTGCGCGCCGATAACGAGCACTGGGGCCCGATCCTGAAGCCGCGCGCCGAAGCCTGCCTCGAGACCTGGCTGCGCAATCTCGACGGGTAGTCTGTTAGCCCCTCGCCGGGCGGGCGAGTCGGTTAGCCCCTCGCCGGGCGGCCACTACCGTGGCCTTGGCCGCCGCCTCAATGGCGGCTTGCTCCCGCACGGGGCCGTGCGGGAGCGGGAGTCTGTTAGTCCCTCGCCGGGCGGGCGCTGCCACGCCCTTGGCCGCCGCCGCAATGGCGGCTTGCACCAGCCACTCCGGGTGGCTGGTGCGGGGCGCGTTGACTGACTGTGCCTTCTTCATGTTTCCGTCCCTTCCCCCCACCGCTGCCTTCGGAAATCGCCACCATGCTGAAGACTGCGCCTGTTTCCGTCCCCGATCGCGATGCGCCGCTTGCCGCGATCGATCCCGATCTCGCCCGCGCCATCCGTGCCGAGGAACGCCGTCAGCAGAGCCAGATCGAGCTGATCGCCTCGGAAAACCTGGTCAGCCGCGCGGTTCGCGAGGCCCAGGGGTCGGTGCTGACCAACAAATATGCCGAGGGCTATCCCGGCCGGCGCTATTACGGCGGCTGCGATCCGGTCGACCGTGCCGAGACGCTGGCGATCGATCGGGTTCGCCGGCTGTTCGGCGCCGCCTATGCCAATGTCCAGCCGCATTCCGGCGCCAATGCCAATCTGGCGGTGCTGTTTGCCCTGCTGGAGCCGGGCGATACGGTGATGGGGCTGGATCTCGCCTGCGGCGGGCATCTGACCCATGGCTCGCCGGTCAGCCTGTCCGGGCGCTGGTTCAAGGCGGTCACCTACAAGGTGCGCGCCGATGACGAGACCATCGACTGGGACCAGATGGCGGCGGAAGCCCGGCGGACCCGGCCGCGGCTGATCTTCGTGGGCGGCTCGGCCTATCCCCGGACGATCGATTTCGCCCGTGCCCGCGCGATCGCCGACGAGGTCGGCGCCTGGCTGATGGCCGATATCGCCCATTATGCCGGGCTGATCGCCTGCGGCCTCTATCCCGATCCGGTGCCGCATGCCCATGTGGTGACCTCCACCACCCACAAGACCCTGCGTGGCCCGCGCGGCGGTATCATCCTGACCAACGACCCGGATATCGCGCGGCGCATCGACAAGGCGGTGTTCCCCGGCGTCCAGGGCGGGCCGCTGATGCATGTCATCGCCGCCAAGGCCGTCGCCTTCCACGAGGCCCTGCAGCCGGATTATCGCGCCTATATCCACGACGTCGTCGGCAATGCCGCAGCGCTTGCCCGCACGCTGGATGCAGGCGGCCTGCGGCTGGTGACCGGCGGCACCGATTGCCATCTGGTGCTGGTCGATCTCAGGCCCTTCGCGCTGACCGGTAAAGCCGCGGTCGAGGCGATGGAAGAAGTGGGGCTGACCGCCAACAAGAACGCCGTGCCCTTCGACACCGCCACGCCCATGGTGACCTCGGGCATTCGTCTGGGCAGCCCGGCCTGCACCACCCGCGGCTTCGGGCCGGCCGAGTTCGAAACCGTCGGCCGGCTGATCCTGCAGGTTCTGGGGGCGCTGCGCGACAATGGCGGGCTGGATGCCGCGACCGCAGCCGCGGTCCGCGCCGAAGTCGACGCCCTCTGCGCCCGTTTCCCGCTGCCGGCGGCCTGATACCGTCTGTTCAGGACCCGTCTGTCGTCCACTCCCACGTTGCGGGGGATCGAGCCTCACCCGTGACGCCACTGGAGCCGCCCGGCGACAACCGGGCGGCTTTTTTCATGACAGTTATGTGAAATCGCAACCATGACGTGTTGCACTAAGCCAGATCACCTGACCTATGCAGCTGAGTTGAAAAGAAAACGATCCCAATCAGACATGAAAATTTCTCAGGATTCTTTCACTAATGGTTGTGTTTGGGCTGGACAGAGTAAAGGCAGATCGCTAGTTTATGGCACAGGCCGTTACAAATAATGACATAGGCCAAAAAAAGAGACGCGGGCCGCCATGGACCTGCGCCAGCACCAAGGAGAGCGGCCCGCCGCGCGACCCCGCCGGACGAGACGCCGTCGTTCGAAGATCGACCGAGAGAGATGGATGCCGCCACCCGCTTTGAGCCACGGGTGCGCGGACCAGTGACCCTGTCCCTTCGCACATGTTTTCGGAGAGCCCTGTCATGACGACGATGAGCGCCCCCGCCATCGCCACCGGCGGCACTGACGCCGCGCATCAGCACGAACAGTCGGAAGTCAAGGCGCTGCTGCAGCGCATCGGCGACGGCTGGATCAAGCGCGCCAAGGTGCGCCGCGATGCGGTCGATCTTGCCTTCGATCCGGCCCGGCCGGATTTCCTGGAAGAGCTGCTGCCCTTCCACGCCCACCCGCTCTACCAGCGGCTGGCGCCCGAGCTGAAGTCGAAGATCCTGTCTGCCGGCTGGATCATCTATAACGAGAAGACCGTCGCCATCGAAAGCGCGATCGTCTCGCCCTCGTGCTACGACGCGCTGGACGGCCGCATCCCCGGTCTGACCGACGAAACCAGCCGCCAGATCGTCTGCGAAACCCTGGTCGACGAGGCCTATCACCTGCTGCTGGTGGCCAATGCCAACCGGCTGACCCGCACCCGGCGCGGGCTCGAGGATCTGAAGATCCCGAGCTTCAACCTGGTCACGATGATGAACCGCGAGAAGTCTCTGCAGTCGGAAGACTGGCAGAAGATCCTGGTGCATCTTGCGACCTCGGTCGTGTCCGAGATCTTCGTCAGCGACTATCTGCATCAGCTGTCGGATTGCGCCGAGATTCAGCCGATGAACATGGCGACCGTGGCCGCCCATCGGCATGACGAGCTGGCGCATTCGAAGATCTTCACCCTGATGACCAAGACCTTCTACCCGGCACTGAGCCCGCGGGAGCAGGCCTTCTTCGCCAGCGTGCTGCCCAAGCCGATCGAATGGTTCGCCGATCTCGAACTCGACATCTGGTCGTCGGTGCTGGAGCAGCTGCGCGTGCCGGGTGCCGCCACCATCATCGCCGACTGCCGGCCGCTGAATGCCGCGGCTCGCGAGCGGCTGGACTATACCGGCATCGTCGGCCTGTCGCACGAGGTGGGCATTCTCTCGACCGATGCCGGCCGCAACAGCTTTGCGGCCCAGGGCATCGCGATTTGACGTCGGGTGCTGCCCATCCCCTCCGACACAATTCGGGAATTTCTTCCGTGCCCATGACCGCCAAGATCGAGGCCGAAGCCGGCGCCACCGCCGGCAAGGCCTGGAAGTGCCTGCTCTGCACCTATGTCTACGACGAGGCGACCGGCTCGCCGGCCCATGGCATTCCGCCCGGCACCCGCCTCGAAGACCTGGATGAGGACTGGTCCTGCCCCGATTGCGGGGCGGGTCGCGAGGATTTCGAGCCGCTCGACGCCTGAGGCGCACCGGTTCGCGATCCCGCTGCCGCCGGCCGGGGGGCTGCGTACCCCCGCACGCAGCCCCCGGCCGGCCTTTCCGTTTCCCCCCCGGGAGCAGGACGATGACCTGGACATTCGACATCGCCATCGCAGGCGCCGGCCATGCCGGGGCCCAGCTCGCCATCAGCCTCCGCCAGGGCGGTTTCGCCGGCACGATCGGTCTGATCAGCGCTGAGCACGAAGCCCCTTACGACCGGCCGTCGCTGACCAAGGATTACCTGACCGGTGCCGCCCTTGCCGCCGACATCCGGCTACGGCCCGACGGCTTCTGGGCGGAGCGCAACATCACCCGCGTGCCCGGCACCCGGATCACCGATCTGGACCCGGCCGGCCATCGGCTGTTCACCGCCGATGGCCGGCGGATCGGCTATGGCCGGCTTGCCTGGGCGACGGGCGGGGCCGCCCGCCGGCTGACCTGCCCGGGGGCGGATCTCTCGGGCATCCACACCATCCGCAGCCTGGCCGATGCCGACCGGCTGCGTGCCGATCTGTCGGGCCGCCCGCGGGTGGTGGTGGTCGGCGCCGGCTATGTCGGCCTGGAAGCCGCCGCGGCGCTGGTCGGCCAGGGCCATCGGGTGACGGTGGTCGAAGCCGCCGACCGCGTTCTGGCCCGGGTGTCGGGTCGCAGCATCGCCGCCGCCATCGAGGCGCGCCACCGGGATGCCGGTGTCGAGATCCGCACCGGTGTGGGCGTCGAGGCGCTGACCGGTGATGCCGCCGGCCGGGTCGCCGGCGTGGTCCTGTCGGATGGCGACTGTCTGCCGGCGGATCTGGTGATCGTGGGTATCGGCCTGGTGCCCGAGGTCTCGGCGCTCGCCGCCGCCGGCGCCACCACCGGGGCCGAAGCAGCGGGCGGCGTGGCGGTCGACGGCCTCTGCCGGACCGGCCTGCCCGATGTCTGGGCGCTGGGTGACTGTGCGGCCCATGTCAATCGTTTCGCCGGTGGCCGCCGGGTGCGGCTCGAATGCGTGCAGAACGCGGTCGATCAGGCGCGCGTGGTGGCCGGCGCCATGCTCGGCGGCGACCAGCCCTACGATGCCGTGCCGCGCTTCTGGTCGTCGCAATACGACATCAAGCTGCAGACCATCGGCATCGTGCCGGGCCATGACACCGAAATCCTGCGCGGCCGGCCCGAGAGCGGCAGTTTCTCGGCCGTCTATCTCCGCGACGGCCGGGTGGTGGCGATCGACTGCGTCAACGCCCCGCTCGATTTCGCCCAGGGCCGCGGCCTGATCCAGGCCCAGGCGGACGCCCTGGCCCCGATCCTCGATCCGGCCGCGCTCGCCGACCCGGCGCGGCCGCTCAAGACGCTTCAGACCGGGACGGTGGCGGTTCCGGCCTGAAGCATCGGACGGCGCCCCCATTGGCTGCCCCCGTGGGGGCGCCGTTCGAGAGTTGGTTTTTAGCCCCTCGCCGGGCGGGCGCTGCCGCGCCCTTGGCCGCCGCCGCAATGGCGGCTGGGGGCGCTCATCGGCACGTACCGATCACGTTTCGAGAGTCTTGCGGTACTCGGCGACGGGGAGGCCGCCCACGCCCCAATCCTCCATCTCGACCTCGTCGATGACGACGAAGGTTACCGCAGGGTTCTTGTCCAGCACATCCGAGAGGAGCTTGGTCACGCCTTTGATGAGTTCGGCCTTCTGCGCAGCCGTCGCGCCCTCGCGCGTGATCTTTATGTTTACATACGGCATGTCTGCCACTCCTTATGACTGACGCTCGATGATCTGAAAGACTTTGGCGATGATCCGCCACTCACCCTCGGTGCGCACCAGGGTCAGGAAATCGACGAAATCGCGCGGACCGATCGAGCAGCGGACCCGGACGACGGCGGTGTTTTCGCCGGCGAGATCGATAGCGTCGATATGGTCGCGCCGCGGCTCGTTGCGTGAGGCGGGCGACTGGCGGGCAGCCACCACCGGTATGTACTCGTCCATGGTGCGGTAGAGCAGCGGCGTCTCGTCAGCGGTTGCATAGATCGCCTTCGGGTGAAAGACGCGCTGAAGCTTGTCGACGTCGCAGAAATAGAGCGCGTCGAAATAGTCCTGGATGACGTCGGCGATGTCGTTCAGGGCGCGGGTCATTCTGCCGCCTCGCCGGTGATCAGTCCTTCCTGGCGCATGGCCTCGCGAACGGAGGACCGCGCGGCGATGCGTGCCCTGTAGGCTGCGACGGCCGGCCAGCGGGCGAGATCGAGCCCGATGAAACCCGACCAGTTCAGGACGACGAACAGATAGGCATCGGCCACGGTGAAACGATCGCCGAGCATGTAGGTCCGGCCATCGCCGAGGCCGCGTTCCACGTCTGCGATGCGTCGTGCCAGACGCTGTTCAACCTGTTCCTTTTCCGCCGCCGTCAGGGGATATCCTCTGAAATAGGGGCTGAACGCCTTGTGCAGCTCCGAGGCGGTAAAGTTGAGCCATTCCTGCAGACGCGCACGTTCCAGAGTGCCCGCGGCAGGTGTGAGGGCCGTTTCGGGATATGTGTCGGCAAGAAACTGAAGGATCGCCGGGTTTTCGGTGAGAACGGCGCCGTTCTCCAGTTCAAGAGCCGGCACATAGCCCTTGGGATTGATGGCCCGATAGTCGTTCCCGGTCTCGGTCTGGCCGGTTTCGGTATCGACGCGAATGGTCTCAAAGGCCAGACCGATCTCGGTAAGCACGATCCGCGACGACAGCGAACACGCGCCGGGTTTGTAGTAGAGCCGCATGGAAACCTCCCTGGTTGCAGGCCCGATTGCAGGACCGACCCGACCCTATGGGGGCAGGTTACCCTTGCCAAGCAGGTTTCCATTGGTTACTTAATATCCCGGTTTCCCCGCAGTAACCTGGTCATGCAGATGAGCCTGAAACTCCGCAAGAACCGAAGTGCGCGCCCGCCAGTGACCTGCGCCCTGACTGAATGCATGGCGGTCATTGCCGGGGCCTGGGCACCGAACGTGATCTGGCACCTGCGTGCAGGCCCGCGGCGTTTCAATGAATTGCGCCTCGATATTCCGCCGATTTCGGCGAAAGTGTTGTCGCAGCGGCTTCGGGAACTGGAAGGCCGCGGCGTGATCACGCGCACCATTCAGCCAACGACACCGCCTTCGGTGGAATACAGCCTCACACCGCTCGGCACCGAACTGCTGCCGGCCCTGGATGCCATCGTCGAGGTCGGTCACAAGCTGAAGGCCAGGGACCGGATGGATGACCACCCGCAGGGATGAGGCCGGTCAGGCGAAACGCCGTGCGGCGGCGACGCAGCCGATCACCAGGATCATGACGGCCAGAAGAGACCAGCCGATCGGCTCGCCGAGGATTGCCGCGGCCAGGGCCAGCCCGAGAAAGGGCTGAAGGAATTGCAGCTGCCCGACGCTGGCGATGCCGCCCTGGGCGAGGCCGCGATACCAGAAGATGAACCCGATCAGCATGCTGAACAGGCCGACATAAAACAGCGCCAGAACCGCCGGAGGGGCGACCGTCGTCGGATCTTCCGGCCAGGCGTAGAGTGCGAGAGGCAGCATCACCGGCAGCGTCATCAGAAGGGCCCAGCTGATGACCTGCCAGCCGCCGAGCCGCCGCGAGAGGCGGCCGCCTTCCGCATAGCCGAGCCCGCAGAGGACGATGGCCGCGAGCATCATGAGATCCCCCGGCAGCGTGCCGGCGACGCGCCCGGTCGATGCGGCGAAGGCCATGACCAGCAGGCTGGCGGCAAGCGAGAACAGCCAGAAGGGCGGGCGTGGCCTCTCGCCCGCGCGCAGCACCGCGAAAAGCGCCGTCATCACCGGCAAGAGGGCGATATAGAGCAGGCCGCGTGCCGCGGTGATGTGTTCGAGCGCCAGGGCGGTCAGCAGCGGAAAACCGATGACGACGCCGGCCGCGACCAGGACCAGACCAGGGATTTCCCCCCTCTGCGGCCGCGTCTGTTTCAGCAGGACAAGTGCGACGGCGCCCGCCATGGCGGCGATCGTGGCGCGTGCATAGGTCAGGAACAGCGGATCGAACCCCTGAAGCGCGAGCCGTGTGGCGGGGAGCGAGCCGCTGAAGATGACCACGCCGACCAGACCGTTGAGCCAGGCGGTTGGACGTGCCGGCATCATCCGACGGCCGTGGCGGAACGCTGCGCCTCGTAGGCCTGCATATTCGCAAGGCTGAGGCGGAGCAGCGGCGCCGGCACGCCGGCTGTCCTGGCGCGTGCGAGCATGTCGCCGATCACGTGCTCGTGCTCCGTCCGGCCGTTGCGCGCCATGTCGCGGAACATCGACGCCGTGCCCTGCGAACCGCGCTCGGTCAGGGACGAGATCATCTGCGTCATGGCCTCTTCGCGCGGGCGGTAACCGCCGGCGGCTGCCGTCGCCAGGCACTCGTCCAGCATCTCGCGCATGATCGCCTCGCCCTCCTGCGCGGCCATGATGGCGCCGATCGGCGCGCGCATCAGGGTCGTCATGCCGGCATAGGTGGCGAGGAAGGTGAACTTCTCCCACATTTCCTGCGTGATGGCGGGGCTCAGCACCGGCTCGAAGCCGCCGGGCCTTACCGCCGTGAACAGCCGCTCCGCCGCATCCGCCTGATCGGGCGTCCTGGCGCCGAAGACGAAGCGCTGTAGCGTGTTGAGATGCAGGATCTCGCCGGCCGGGTTCACCGTCGCACCAATGTGGCACAGCCCGCCCAGCACGTGTTTCCGGCCGAAGCGGGCATCGAGCACATCAAGTTGACGGACACCGTTCAGAAGCGGCAGGATCAGGGTCGAGGGGCCGATGGCCGGCGCCACCGCCTCCATCGCCTCGGTCAGATCATAGGCCTTGCAGGCCAGCAGCACCGCATCGACCGGCTCCGTCGCCGCCGTCATCGTTTTGACGGGCATGCGCAGGTCGCCCAGCGGGCTTTTGATCACCAGCCCGTTCCGCGCCAGAACCTCCGCGCGCGACGGCCTGACCAGGAACTGAACGTCGACCCCGGACGAGGCCAGCCGGCCGCCGAAATAGCCGCCGATTCCGCCGGCTCCAAGGATGAGGATACGCATGCCGGAGTCTCCTGTGCCACCAACAACGATGCCTGTAGATCCCACCTGAGCGGGGCCTGCTCTAGCCTGAAATACTCTTCAGGTAATCGACGATGTCCGCCCTGTCGGCCTCGGATGGTATTCCGGAGAACGGCATCCTGTTGCCCGGGATAAAGCCTTGAGGGGACTGGATGAATTTGCGGATCGTCTCGTCGGTCCAGACGATTCCGCTCTGGCTCATCGCCCGGCTGTACCGGAAATCGGTCAGGCTTCCGGCAGGTCGCCCGATGATGCCCTTCAGGCTCGGGGCCCGCCGGCTGCTGGCGGGGCCCGTCTCATGACAGGCGGCGCATGCGGCGAAGAGCGTCTGCCCCCGTTCCGGATCGGCCCTGGCGGGGGCAGTGGCGGCCAGAACCGACACCAGACCCAGGACGACCTGGCCGATCCTCTTCATCCGAGCCGCCTCGGATCAGACAGATATGACAGAAGATCCCCGGCCAGTCTCAGGCCGAGCGCGCCCACGGGCCCGGTCGGGTTGTAGCCCGAATTCTGCGGGAACACGCTCGCCCCCGAGATGAACAGGTTCTCCACATCCCAGCTCTGGAGATGAGGCGAGACGACGGAAGAGTTGGGATCGGCACCCATGATCGTACCGCCGGTGTTGTGCGTCGACTGATACTGGCGGGTATCGTAGGGGCTCTTGCGGACATTCGGCTTGCTGATGATCTTCGCACCGGCTGCGGCGGCAATCTCTTCCATCCTGCCATTGGCGAACCGGCACATAAGGGCATCGTTTTCGTCGAAATCGAAGGTGATCCGCAGAAGCGGCCGGCCCCATTGATCTTTGTAATCCGGGTCCAGATCCATGTAATTCCGGGCATTGGCGTAGTTGGAGCCGTGCAGCGAAATGCTCATGGACCGCAGATACCAGTCGGCATTCGCCTTCTTCCACGCCGATCCCCAGCGGGGCGTGCCGGGCGGCAGGCGTCTCGTATCGATCGGGCGGCCGTTCGTCTGGGTTGCGGAGATGTAGCCGCCGCCATGGAACCCCAGGCCGGTGTGATCGAAATTGTCGTTGTTGAAGTCGTCGATGACGAAACCCAGCGCCCCGGCCCCCATGAAGGGGTTTATGTATCTGTCCGGGAAGAACATGTTCAGGCCGGACGTCACCTGATAACAATAATTCTTCCCGACCGTACCGGTGCGGGTGGCCGGATCATAGGGCGTGCCGATCTTCGACAGAAGAAGCAGGCGGACATTGCTCAGCGTGTAGCTGCACAGAACGAAGAGCGAGCCGGGCTGGATGAATTCCTGTCCCGTCGCCACGTCGACATAGCTCACGCTCTCAAGGCGCGTCCCATCGGCGGTCGTGTTGAGACGGATGACCTCCGCACCGGCGCGCAGCTCGAAATTCGGGCGGGACCGGACGAGCGGAAAGAGCAGAGAGGCCGGCGTGGCCTTCGCGTTCGCTTCGCAGGTGAAGCGTTCGCAATGGCCGCAATACTGGCATTGCCCCAGCTGCATCCCGTCCGGATTCCGGTATGGGCGGCTGGCATTGGCAGCCGGCAGCGGAAACGCCTCATAGCCCAGCTGCCCGGTCGCATCCTTGAAGATCTGCGAGGCCTCCGACATCTCCAGCGGGGGAAGCGGATAGTCCGTGGCGCGCCAGGGCTCGAAGGGATTGCCGCCCGCCTGCCTGACGCCCTTCAGATTGCCCGCCTTGCCGGCAATGCCGAAAAGCGCTTCGAATTCCTCGTAATAGGGCTGGAGATCGCGGTAGGTCAGCCCCCAATCCTGGATCGTCATCCCATCCGGAATGGATTTTGCGCCATAGCGCTCCGTCAGATGCTGTCTCAGGACATAATCGGATTCGGAAAAGCGCCAGGTCTGGCCGTTCCAGTGCTGCGCGGCCCCGCCCACGCCGAAGCCGGGCAGGAAGGACAGCAACTGCCGCATCGGCAGCGCCTCCTCGTCCGGGCTGTGTCGCAGGGTATAGGTCTCGACGTTTTCGCGGCGGGTCATGCCGCGATAGGTCGACCAGCGCAACTCGTCCCGCTGATGGGGCAGCTCTCCGACCGCCGACCCCGACCAGTCCGGGCCGCGCTCCAGGACGAGCACCTCTCGACCGGCCGGCACCAGCCTGCGGGCGACCAGACCCGCCGTCAGGCCGCCGCCGATCACCACGATCTCTTTTTCAGGCAGTCGCGTCGCCATTGCTGCCTCGCTGAAGCCATTTCGGGGGGCTCGGGCGCCTGAACGGCGCTCCTGGTCTCAGGAGAAATCCTGAATCGACATGGGCGTGTCCGATGCCGGATGACGGCGGCCGCGCCATGTCACCATGTCGGTGGTGTAGGTGGCCGGCAGGCCGGGATAGCCGATCATCCGCCAGGCCTGTTTGTCGCGGTTTCCGCCATAGATCGGGTCGGCGAAGGCGCCGCGAACGAAGAGCGGGTAGAACAGCTCGTTGAACCACGCCTTCAGATCGAAAGCGCCGGGCTCGGGCGGCGTCTCGGATATGTCGTGGAGAAGCGCCTCCAGTTGATCCGGCGTCAGGCGATCCGGGGGGGCTGCGTGGCGCCGGGCGGATGTCTCCGCAAGATGACGCAGCCCGGTCTTGAAGTAGGCTTCCGGCGTGCAGGCGAGCTGATAGCCGTGTTCCGGCTTCCCTTGCCTGAACGGGCCGCTCAGATACAGGCGATCGCCCTGGCCATAGGCGCCGGCCAGCTGGCGATCGATGAAGACCGCGATGCCCAGGGCGACACCATCCGGCGACAGATCATCGGCCGGCCACATATGGGCGACCAGCGCTTCCACGATCGCCGCCTCTTCGATGCCGAGGCTCTGATATCCGGCGACGGCGTCGGGCTGTGCAGCCTGTCCGGGCGCCGTTGCCGGGGGGCTGGCTTCTTTGGCACCGGCCTGCCGGACAAGGGCGGCGCCCGGCGCTGCTGTCACCACACCCACGCCCACACCAAGCGCGCCGGCGCCGGTCAGCAGTGATCTTCGGCTGAGGCCTTGCGGTTCATCTGGCAACATCGCCCACCTCCAATCCCTCAATGGTTGAACCGTATTAGAATAGTAGACATATGTCTACTAATTCGTCGGGCCGGGAGGGCCGGCGGATTTTTGGTAGAGTTGCGAGACGGTTCCGGCATGCAGAGGCGCAGGCAGCGCAGCGGAGAGGCGATGGCACAGCAATCGGCTGAAGATATTGGTAAGAATCTGAGAGCAATCCGTCAGCTGCGCGGGCTGTCGATGTCGGCGCTCGCCGCGGCATCCTCGGTCAGCAAGGCGATGATTTCGAAGATCGAGCGCGGTGACGGCGGTGTTTCGGCCACGACGCTCGGCAAGCTTGCCGAAGCCCTGGAGGTGGGAATTTCAGACCTGCTGAGCAAAGACGACATAAACAGCATCATATATCTGCCCGCCGATGCGCAGCCTGTCCTTCACGACAGCGCACGTGGCTTCGTCCGCCGTGCTCTTTCGCCCATTTTTCCAGGGCGTGGGGTCGACGTCGTCCATAATGAACTCGGGCCCGGCGGGCGCACGGGCCCCTTCTCCCCGCACAAGAAGGGGATTCACGAATACATCTTCGTTCTGGCGGGCCAATTGAGCGTCCACCTGAACGACCGGAAGATCACTATGAAAACAGGCGATAGTCTTTTCTTCGATGCCGATTGCACCCATGAAATGGCCAACGACACGACGGAAGCGGTTTCCTGGCTTCTCGTGATCGATGGCACGAAATACGTTAAGTCGATCACCTGACCGGCCAAAGATGCTGCGCCGGCACCGGAGGCGGGAACAGGTCCCGATCAGCTGAAATCGCCTGATCGGGACCTGAGCCGCTGCGCTGCGTTCAGGCGGCGCGACTGACCTCCGGCCGCTGATACCGGGTTGCGGCAGAGGCGAGCAGTGCTGCGATGATGGTCTCCGGGCTGGTCGACAGATAGGTCAGGCCGGCCGGGGCGAGGAACCGCGCCAGCCACTGGACGGAATGCCAGTCGGTGGTCAACTCGCCCGCAAGCCCCCAGATGAACTGCTGGTCCACCTCCAGGGCAAGGCGGGTGGAGCGCTGCAGCGCTTCATGCATCGCCCGCCCCACCACCGACACCTGGACATGGGTGAACGGGCTGGATGCAAAAAAGCCCTGTTCGACATAGCCGGGGATCAGGTGGCGCGGCGCATCACTGCGATTCATGTTGAGGCAGGCGGTCGTGAAGTCGTTCGACCCGATCAGGCCGCCGACCATGCCCAGCTCGTGGCCGCGTTGCCGGAGGATGCTTTCCAGGCAGATGAAGGCGCCACCGGTCTCCAGCATGGTCGCCGCACCTTCGATCGGGGCGGCCTTCACGCTTCCGAAGATCGAAGATGCGACCTCTTCGAGCGTCATGATGAAGCGGGATGCCTCGTCGGGAAGCGTGAGCGTGGCGAGGAGGAACCGGACCTTCACCCCCGCACCGTCGGCATTAGCGCGGGCCAGCGCACCCAGCACGGTCCGCAGCCACAGACGCGCCAGATCCGGACGGATCGAGAACAGGCGGATGCCGCGGCATCCGTGATAGACCTCCCGCTCTCCACTCAGCCGGCGAAAGGCGCTTTGCGTCTTGGCAGGATCGAGGCCGTGCCGCGCCGCAAAATCCGCAATGTCGAAATTGTCGGGCAGGAACTTGCTGAACGGCATGCAAAGGGTTCTGACGACGCAGATCCCGCCCGGTCGGGCGGAGAAGATCGAGTAGTAGCGGTCCCCGTGCCGGCGCTCGTACTGGCGGACGATGCGATCGTAATGCTCTTTCGTCGTGCAGTCGTCGCCCAGGAACAGAATACGCAGGATGTCGATATCCGACGGATCGATCCACATCCTTTCGTCACGCAGCAGGCCGACCCCCAGGGCTGCCTCATTGCAATCGATCGACAGGCCCGTCCCGTCGAAGGTCAGCGTCGAGGCGAGCAGCCGGGCCCGGACCACGCAGGCGGTTTTGTGGACGTTCACATAGACCCGCAAGGGCGACTGGGCATGACAGAAGCCGATGAGCGACTGGAAGCCTGCGAATTCATCCGAGGCGACGATCTCCCGGATCTCCTCGCGATGGGCGGCAAAGAACGCCGTGTCGGAGATGCGTTCCCAGGCAGAAGCCGGTCCGAATTCGGTCTCGGCCGCCAGGTAGGCGTCGGTCAGCAGGGTGTAGAGGGTATCGATCCGGGACGGTGCGACCACACGTGCGCCCGCGAAGACCAGGCCCCGTGATCCCGACATCGCCACCATGTCGCCTTCATAGATCCGGGCTTCGTGGCCGTCGATATCGACCGTCGAGATCCAGCGCTTTCTGGTTCTGACGATGCGGGAACCGCCACTCTTCGTCTGGAAATGAAGGTCAACGGGCTCATCGCTTTCGTGATAGTCGATATTCGCGGCGATGATCGTCGACTTTCCCTCCGATACGGATTGCACCGGAGAGAATGTGGTCTTGCCCGGATGGCTGGTGAAAAAGCCCGCGGCGCCCTTGATCGCCGCGAAATCGTCGATGTCCCCTTCGGCGACCGAGTAGATGTAATCGGGCGCGTCGGCGCTGTCGCCGGGACCTTCGGACATCTGCTGTGCGGTGCTCCGGTGGAGCACCAGATACCCCGAATGATCGCCATCATGGATGGCCTCACCCGAGGCGAAGGGCGTGTACTCCTCGTCGGCAAAGCGCGGGAAGATGACGCCTTCAAGATCGGCGGCGCGGATACCGGACAGGATGTCTTCCGGTCTCCGGGCACGGGTACTTATTCCGGTCAGTAATTCCTTGAAATCAAATTTGCTCAGCGTCGCCATGACGACCTCGATCAGCCTGTTGACAGATTTTGTACAGAGCAAGGTGCATGCCCGAGGTTCGCGCCATGTCTCCACGCACGGTTCTTAAACCCCTGCATAAAGCCCTTTCAGGTAGATAAACACACGCCTTATGATTGTACATAATAGTAGACGATAGTCTACGGAGAGATTTGGCGGGAGGGCAGCCGCACAGCCGATCCCGACGGCGGCGCCCGGTCGGCTGCCGCCGGTCATCGGCCGGGATTCCAAGGAATTGCCGCCTCGTCTATCAGGACGGGCGGTGGCGATGATGGTGGCGGCGGGTGCGGCTTTCGCGGGCCAGGCGGCTGGCGGCGCGGGCCTCGATGCGGCGGATCAGGGTTTCCAGATCCTCGCGGCTGATGTCGACCGCCGTGCCCATGTCGTCGACCGCACCGGCAATGTCTTCCGGGGTGAAGCGGCGCGCGCCGACCGGCTGGGTCGCCGATTGCGTGGAGCGAAGCGGCCAGTGCTGGCCCGACAGGCGATGGAACAGGAAGCCGGTCGCCACCAGGATCAGTGCATTCAGCCCCAGCGGCACGAAGGCATAGGCGAAGCCGGTTTCGGTGATCGTGGGGCCGCCCAGCACGGCCGAGAGGGCAACCGCGCCGCCCGGCGGGTGCAGGCAGCGCAGCACCGACATCATGCCGATGGCAGCGGCGACCGCCAGCCCCGCGGCAAGCGTCGCATCCGGCACCAGCCGGGCGGTGGCGATGCCGACCAGGGCCGAGATGACCGTGCCGCCGACGATCGGCCAGGGCTGTGCCATCGGGCTGGACGGCAGCACGAAGAGCAGCACCGCCGAGGCGCCGGTCGGGGCGACCAGCACCGGCAGATGCCAGCCCGGCCCCAGGATCCAATGGGCGACCAGGCTGGTGACGGCAACCGCCGTCAGCGCGCCCATGGCGCCGATCGCCCGCGCGCGGACGGTGGCGCCGGGCAGGATGGGGGTGAAGATCCGCGCGGCCAGGCGCCGGCGCGCCTTCAGGCGGCGCTTCAGGCCACGGCTGCGGCGGGATGATGACGACATGCGTGGAGATGCGGTCATCAGGCCACCCCGGCCAGCAGGGCGGCCAGCGTTTCGAAGCCGGCGCTGCGATAGTCGCGCCGCGCGACCAGCACCGTTTCCACCGGCCCCAGGCTCTGGATCCGCACGCCCTCTGGCGCCTTCAGCAGATCGAAGACCGACCGCGGCATCACGCCCGACGCGGTGCCGGCCGCCACGCAGGCCATGACCGCGTGATAGGAATTCAGCTGCTGCACCCGCACCACCCGGCCCCGGGCGGCCGCCGGCCGGACCAGCAGGCTTTCGGCGATCCGGCGATAGGTGCAGCCGGGCTCCAGCACCGCGAGCGCGGCGGGCGGCCGGTCGTCGTCTGCGCCGCCAGGTCCCACCACCAGCAGCTCTTCGGTGACCACCGCGCGTTCGGCCAGCTCCGGATGGGGCAGGGGGTCGTCGGTCGCCAGCTGCAGCGGCGGCCGGGCGACCAGCGCACAATCCAGCCGGTGGCCCAGCACATCTTCGACCAGCGCATCGGTGGCCCCGGTCACCAGTTCGATCATTGCATCGGGGCGGGCGGCGCGAAACCGTGCCAGCGGCCCGGGCAGCCGGCTCGCCGCCGTGCTCTCCATGGTGCCGAGCCGTAGCCGCTCGGTCCCCGGCACCAGCGCCGCGCGGGCCTCTGCCACCAGCGATTGCAGGCGATGGGCATAGTCCAGCAGCACCCGGCCTTCATGGGTGAGCGTCATGCGCCGACCGTCGCGGCTGAACAGCGCCACCCCCAGATCGGCTTCCAGCTGGCGCAGCCGCGTGGTGACGTTGGACTGCACCCGATCCAGCCGCCGGGCGGCGCCGGTAACGCTGCCCTCTTCGGCAACGGTGCGGAAGATGTCGAGGGAGACGAGATCCATAGCGGACGGGATCATCTTGTTTTGAGAACGTACCGGGGCATTACGTCTCAGAACGAGATGGGCCTGTCAAGACGGGTGGGCGCAGGGCTGGTATTACAGGGGGCCGGTGCGGATCGCCTGCCGGCCCATGTCCTGAGATTCTGAAGTCAATGCTTGAATATCATTGAATAATAAGGCGTCATGTGCGGCGGAAAAGCAGGAAATAAACGGATCACTAGAGTTTCTGGATGGGTCACTTCTTGGAGGCGTCAGAGACGCGGATGCGCAAGGATCTGCACGAGGCCAACCGTCTTTCCTGGAACGCTGCGACTGTCGCGCACAACAGTCACAAGGGTGACCAGGCCGGGTTCTTCCGCCGCGGCGGTTCCACGTTGTTTCCCGAGGAAATCGACTTCCTCGGTGACA
Organism: Tistrella sp.; assembly: GCF_002684955.1. Classification (NCBI taxonomy): domain Bacteria; kingdom Pseudomonadati; phylum Pseudomonadota; class Alphaproteobacteria; order Geminicoccales; family Geminicoccaceae; genus Tistrella; species Tistrella sp. The sequence goes on from NZ_NYWI01000061.1 coordinate 19,016, forward strand.
TTGCCGGCCTCAGTCTGCTCCACCTGCAGTGCAATGCCGGCCAGGACAGCCTGAGTCTTGCACGGCTTGGTGCTGATGTAACCGGTGTCGACATATCGGACGAGGCCATAGCATTCGCCCGCCGGCTGTCGGAGGAGAGCGGTATTCCCGCGCGTTTCGAGCGCGAGGACCTGTTTACGTGGTTCGGGAAGGCCGCAGGCGATCACCGCCTGTTCGACCGCGTCTTCTCTTCTTACGGGACGATCTGCTGGTTGTCGGATCTCGACCTCTGGGCGCAGGGTATTGCCGGTGTTCTTAAGCCGGGGGGCCGGTTCGTGTTCATGGAGTTCCACCCCTTCGCCCTGGTGTTCAACGAGCAGTGGCAGCTGCATTACGACTACTTCAATGATGCCCCGGTCGAGGAAAGTGGTGTTGGTGATTATGTGGCCGGGTCCGATGGCGGGCTGATGGCGGGAGACCACGACACCGGGGTTGTCGACTTTCGCAATCCGCATCGTTCGTACGAGTTCTACTGGGGGATCGGCGAAGTCGTCTCCGCCCTCGTGCGTGCAGGGCTGGCGATTGAAAGGATGGCCGAGTTTCCCTACGCCAACGGATGGCGAGGGTTCGAGGGCATGCGCGATATCGGTGGACGACGGATGGCCCAGCCGAAGGAGATGCCGCGCATCCCGCTGATGTACGGCCTTTCTGCAGCCAGGCATCGCGAAGCGGTTTGACCCGCTTCGCGGCCCTTCATCGAAGCGATGCGAAAGTCTGTGGCCGCTGCGGATCGCCGACGCCTCTGTTCTGGCTCTCTTGAGATCTTTGTTAAAACGTCGCCGGATGAAGCGGTGCAGGATGAATGATATGCAAAATCGGTACGGGCAACTTGCGTCCTGGGTCTACAATCTGGACAAGCCCGTCGGCCGGTCCTTCGGCGACCTGGAATACTATCGGCAGCGTCTTGAACGGTGCGATGGCCCGATCCTGGAGCCCGGCGTCGGCAATGGCCGCATTTTCGTGCCGCTGCTGGACAGCGGAGTCCCGATCGAAGGCTTCGATGCGTCCGAAGAGATGCTTGGCTATTGCCGGGACGCGTGCCGGAGGCGCAATCTTTCCCCGCAGCTGACCCGACAGACATTTGAAGAATTTTCCTACGACGAGCGCTTTGCCGCCATCATCATCCCGGTAGGATCGTTTCAGCTGGTCACCGATGTGGCATCCGCGACTGCCGTGTTGAAGCGGTTCTACGATCACCTGCGTTCCGGCGGCGCACTCATGCTGGACCTGGATCCGATCGGCAGTTTTCTTGGGCCGTCCGGTTCCCTTCGCAGCTGGGCGACGGAGGAGGGGGATCTGCTGACACTCACCGAGCAGCAGGTCGATGTCGATTACGTCGCGCAGACCACCCTCGCGCACCTTCGCTACGAACAGTGGCGGGCCGGAAGCCTGATCAGGACCGAGCTCGATCTGTTCAAGCTGCGATGGTGGGGTGTCGAAGAGATGTCCCTGGCGTTGCGCAGCCTGGGTTTTGAGGATGTGGTGATGTCAGGCGACTATCAGTACGGACGTCATCCCCGTCAGGGCGACGAGATCATCAGTGTCGAAGCCAGGCGCCCGTCGTGACGATGACGGGCTGAATGCCTCGTCATACGGCAGATGGGGACCACCAGCCGATACCGCCGGTGGTCCCGCCCGGTCAGAGCGACGTCGCCGCCCGGGCCGCCTGATCGTAGAGGCCCGACAGGGCGCGCAGGCGCTGGGCCAGATCCCCGATCTCCTGGTTGGAGAGGCCGAGGGAGTGGAGCGAGTCGATCAGGCAGCGCTCCCGCACCTCGCGATAGGTCAGGCAGGCCTGCTCGCCCGCGGGGGTGGTGGCATAGAGCGCTTCCTTGCCCTTGCGGGCAGCCGAGACCAGCCCCGCCTTCTGCAGCTTCTTCAGGCTGTAGGCGACGGTGTGGCTGTCTTCGATGTTCAGCACGAAGCAGATATCGGCCAGCTTCTTCAGCCGGGCGCGGTGGTTGACGGTGTGCAGCACCAGCACGTCGAGCTGGCCCAGATCGCGCAGACCGGCTGCCCCCATACACCGGGTCATCCAGCGTTGGAAGCCGTGGGCGGCGATGATCAGGCCGAACTCGAACTCCGACAGTTCGGGGCTCTTGTCGGAGACCAGATGGGCGGAGTTCACGATCCCGCGCCCGCCCCCCGGCCGCGCTGCGGCGGGAAGGGCGGGGTCGGGGAGGGCGGCGGCCCGGGGGGCCGCCTTGCTGGAGCCGGATGTCGTCATGGGGAGGGTCTCATCTGTCCTGGGGCGGCTCACCATAGCCGCCGCCGCCGGGCGTTTCGATCACGAACACGTCGCCGGGCGTCATCTCGACCGTGGCGCAGGCCCCGAAGTCTTCGCGGCTGCCGTCGGTGCGTTCCACCCAGTTGCGGCCCGGCGCGCCATCGGCGCCACCCGCAAGGCCGAAAGGCGCCACCCGGCGGCGGTTCGAGAGCAGGGAGACGGTCATCTCTTCCTCGAAGCGCAGCCGGCGGCGGGCGCCGTTGCCGCCGTGATGCCGGCCGGCCCCGCCCGAACCCGCGCGGATCTCGAAGGCTTCCAGCACCACCGGGAAGCGCCATTCCAGCACCTCGGGATCGGTCAGGCGCGAATTGGTCATATGGGTGTGGACGGCGTCAGTGCCGTCGTAATCCGGCCCGGCGCCCGAGCCGCCGCAGATGGTCTCGTAATACTGGTGGCGGGCATTGCCGAAGGTGAGGTTGTTCATCGTGCCCTGGGCGGCCGCCTGCACGCCGAGCGCACCATAGATCGCATCGGTCACGACCTGCGAGGTCTCGACATTGCCGGCCACCACCGCCGCCGGGTAGAGCGGGTTCAGCATCGAGCCTTCGGGGATGCGCAGGCGGATCGGCTCAAGACAGCCGTCATTCATCGGGATCTTGTCGTCGACCAGGGTGCGGAAACTGTAGAGCACAGCGGCCCGGCAGACGGCAGAGGGGGCGTTGAAGTTGTTGTCGCGCTGGGCGGAGGTGCCCTCGAAATCGACCACCGCCTCGCGGGCCTCGCGGTCGATGGTGATGGTCACCTTCACCACCGCGCCGTCATCCATCTCATAGGCGAAGCTGCCGCCGTCGAGCTTCGCGATCGCGCGCCGCACCGCCTCTTCGGCATTCTTGCGGACATGGATGGTATAGGCCTTCACGACATCCAGACCGAACTGGCGGACCATGCGGCGGATCTCGGTCACGCCCTTTTCGCAGGCCGCGATCTGGGCCTTGAGATCGGCCATGTTCTGATCCGGATTGCGCGAGGGATAGCTGCCCGACGACAGCAGGTCGCGCATCTCCGCTTCCAGCAGCCGGCCCTGATCGACCAGGCGGATGCCGTCGATCAGCACGCCTTCCTCGTCGATATGGCGGCTGTCGGCGGGCATCGAGCCCGGGGTCTTGCCGCCGATATCGGCGTGGTGGCCGCGCGAGGCCACGAAGAACAGCGGCTCGTCGCCCGCCGCCGCATCCTCGGCGAAGACCGGGGGGATGACGGTGATGTCGGGCAGATGGGTGCCGCCGTTATAGGGCGCGTTCAGCACGAACACGTCGCCCGGCTTCATGGCGCTGCCATGCTTGCGGATCACCGCCCGCACGCTTTCGCCCATCGAGCCGAGATGCACCGGCATATGCGGGGCATTGGCGACCAGCGCGCCGTCGCTTTCGAAGATCGCGCAGGAGAAGTCCAGCCGCTCCTTGATGTTCACCGAATGCGCCGTGTTTTCGAGCGTGGCGCCCATCTGCTCGGCGATCGACATGAACAGATTGTTGAAGATCTCCAGCATCACCGGATCGGCATCGGTGCCGATCGCGACCCGCTTGGGCCGGGGGATGACGCGGGTCAGGATCAGATGGCCGCGCTCGTTCAGCTCGGCCGCCCAGCCGTGTTCGACCACGGTGGTGGCGGTCGCCTCGATCACGATCGCCGGGCCCTGCACCCGGTCGCCCGGCTGCATGACCTCGCGGTCATAGACCGGCGCCTCGTGCCACTCGCCGTCGGAATAGAAGCGGGTGGCGGCCATGGCGGTCAGCTTGTGGCCGGTCGGGGCGGCGGGCAGCACCGGATCCTCGGGCTGGTCGGTGGCGCCGATCGCCTCCACCTCGACCGCCTCGACCACCAGCGGCTTGCCCGACATCACGAAGCCGAAGCGCTGGCGATGGGCATCCTCGAACCGCGCGACGATCTCGTCGGCGCTGCCATGATCAACCGAGATGGTGCTGTCGCTGCCGCGATATTTCACATGCAGCCGGCGGGCGACGGTGATCCGCTCTTCCGGCATCGACTGGCCGGTCAACTCGGCCGTGGTCTCGGCGGCGAGATCGGCCAGCAGGGCGTCGAGCCCGGCGATCGTCCTGGCCGAGATTTCCTGCTCCACCGCGCGCTCGCGCATCGCCCGGATGTCGGCCAGGCCCATGCCATAGGCCGAAAGCACGCCGGCCAGCGGATGGACGAAGACCCGGGTCATGCCCAGCGCATCGGCCACCAGGCAGGCATGCTGGCCGCCGGCGCCGCCGAAGCAGGCGAGCACATAGGACGAGACGTCATAGCCGCGCTGGACCGAAATCTGCTTGATCGCATTGGCCATGTTGTCGACCGCGATCTTCAGGAAGCCGTCGGCGATCGCCTCGGGCGCGCGGCGCTCGCCGGTCGCGGTCTCGATCCGGTCGGCCAGTGCCTCGAAAGCAGCGCGCACCGCCCCGGCATCCAGCGGCTGGTCGCCCTCGGGGCCGAAGATCTTCGGGAAGTATTCCGGACGGACCTTGCCGACCATCACATTGCAGTCGGTCACCGCCAGCGGGCCGCCGCGGCGATAGCAGGCGGGGCCGGGATTGGCGCCGGCGCTGTCGGGGCCGACCCGGAAGCGGGCGCCGTCGAAGCCCAGGATCGAGCCGCCGCCCGCCGCCACCGTGTGGATGCGCATCATCGGCGCGCGCATGCGCACCCCGGCGACCACGGTGTCGAAGGCGCGTTCATACTCGCCCGCGAAATGCATCACGTCGGTCGAGGTGCCGCCCATGTCGAAGCCGATCAGCTTGTCGAAGCCGGCCATGGCGGCGGTGCGCACCGCACCGACCACGCCACCCGCCGGGCCCGACAGGATGCTGTCCTTGCCCTGGAACAGATCGGCATCGGTGAGGCCGCCATTGGAGCGCATGAACATCAGCGGTGCGCCGCCCAGCGCGCCTGCCACCTTGTCGACATAGCGGCGCAGGATCGGGGTCAGATAGGCATCGACCACCGTGGTGTCGCCGCGGCCGACCAGCTTCATCAGCGGGCTCGCCTCGTGGCTGACCGAAATCTGGGTGAAGCCGACCTTCGCCGCCAGCGCCTTCAGCGCCAGCTCGTGATCATGCCAGCGATAGCCGTGCATCAGCACGATCGCGACCGCGCGGATGCCGGTCTCGTAAACCTCGCGCAGGGCGGCCTCGGCCGCGGCCTCGTCCAGCGCCTCCAGCACCCGGCCGTCGGCGGCGACACGTTCGTTCACCTCGACCACGCGCTCGTACAGCAGTTCGGGGCGGGTGATCTCGCGGGCGAAGATGTCGGGGCGGTTCTGATAGCCGATGCGCAACGCATCGCGGAAGCCGCGGGTGATGACCAGCGCCGTGCGCTCGCCCTTGCGTTCCAGCAGCGCATTGGTGGCGACGGTGGTGCCCATCTTGACCGCGGCGATCCGCTCGGCCGGGATCGCGGCACCGGCCTCGACCTCCAGGAAGGCGCGGATCGCGGCCAGCGCCGCATCGTCATAGCGCTCGGGGTTTTCGGACAGCAGTTTCATCGTGTGCACCGTGCCCCCGGGGGCGCGGGCCACCACGTCGGTGAAGGTGCCGCCGCGATCGATCCAGAACTGCCAGGCGTCGCGGGTGAGGGGAGCGGAAGCGGTCATCGTTGAAACTCGATCCGATGCGCGGGGGTGGGTTGAGGACGGAAGGTCGTGCCGGGGCAGGGGTAAGGGGCGGGCGTCAGCCCGCGCCCCGCACCATGCCGCCGGGCAGAAGGGTGACGATTTCAGGCACCAGCGTGATCAGGATCAGCATCACCACCATCACCGCGAACATGGGTGCGGCGACCCGGGCGACATAGGTGATGCTGCGTCCGGTCATACCCTGGAGCACGAAGAGGTTGAAGCCGACCGGGGGCGTGATCTGGGCGGTTTCCACCACGATCACGATGAAGACGCCGAACCAGATCAGGTCGATGCCGGCCTGGGTGATCATCGGCATGACCACGGCCATGGTCAGCACCACCGCCGAGATGCCGTCGAGGAAGCAGCCGAGCACGATATAGAACAGCGCCAGCGCCACGATCAGCTGAAGCGGCGAGAGGTTGAGGCTCGCGATCAGATCGGCCAGCGCCCGCGGGATGCCGGTGAAGCCCATGGCGAGCGTCAGGAAGGCGGAGCCGGCCAGGATCAGCGAAATCATGCACGAGGTGCGCACGGCACCCATCAGGCTGGCCGAGAAATTGGCCCAGGTGAGATCCCGGCCGATCGCGGCGACGGCGAAGGAGCCGATCACGCCGAAGGCCGCGGCCTCGGTGGCGGTTGCGATGCCGGTATAGATCGAGCCCAGCACGAAGGCGATCAGCCCCACCACCGGCAGCAGTTCGCCGAGCGCCCGGAACTTCTGGCTCCAGCCCGGCGCCTCGTCATCGGCGGGGATCTGGTCGGGGTGGAGCAGCGACCAGACCACGATATAGCCCATGAACAGGCTGGCGAGCACGATGCCGGGCAGGATACCGGCCATGAACAGCTTGGCGATCGACACTTCGGCCGCGACGCCATAGACGATCAGGATGATCGAGGGCGGGATCAGCAGGCCCAGCGTGCCGCCGCCGGCCAGCGTGCCGATCATCATCTTTTCAGGATAGCCGCGGCGCCTCATCTCGGGCAGCGCCATCCGGCCGACGGTGGCGGTGGTGGCGGCGGACGAGCCGGAAATCGCCGCGAACAGCGCGCAGCCCAGGATGTTGACATGCAGCAGCCGGCCGGGCAGCGGGCGCATCCAGGGGCTCAGGCCCTTGAACAGGTTCTCGGACAGCTTGGTGCGGAACAGGATCTCGCCCATCCACACGAAAAGCGGCAGGGCGGTCAGGGTCCAGCCGGACGAGGCCGTCCAGACATTGATCGCCATCGCCTCGCCGATCGGCCGCGGGCTGAACAGCGCCATGGCGATATAGGCGACGCCCATGAGCGAGAGTCCCACCCAGATGCCGCCGCCGAGCAGGGCGAGCAGGGCCACGAGCAGCACGATCAGCTGATAGGTCTGGTCCATCATCGGTCGAGGTCCCGTCTCAGCGATCCGCGGCCGCGTCCAGCCCGGTCTCGCCTTCGGGAACGAAGGGCCGGCCGGTGACGAGCGTCTCGATCAGTGTGTGCAGCAGGGAAAGGGCGAAGAGCGCGCCGCCCACGACCATGACGATCTGCGGGATCCACATCGCCACCGCGACGTCGCCCTGCGAGATCTCGTCGATTTCCCACGAGATATAGGCGAGGTCGTAAGACCACCAGGCGAACCAGAAACCGATCACGGTCGCGACCGTCAGCCCCATCACGTCGAGGACGAGGCGGGCGCGATCCGGCAGGGCCTGCAGCAGAATGGTGATGCGGATATGGGCGTGGCGCCGGAAGGCATGGGGCAGGGCCAGGAAAGTGGCGGCGGCCATGGCGTAACCTGCGAACTGCGCACCGCCGCGCAAGGGGTAGGCGGCGAGGCGGGCACCCACCTGCGCCAGGATGATAAGGACGATCGCGATCATCGCAACGCCGGCGAGCACGCCTGCGGCATCGTAGATCCGGTCGAGCAGTCGCGAGAGGGCCAGCCCGGAATGGGCCGGTCGTGAGAGGGCCATTGGGGCCTCCACCGTCGTCGGGCGTCGGGCGTCGGGCGTCGGGTCGGGGACGGGCCGGCGGGGGGAGGCGGCCGTCTTCCGCAGCGGGCGGGGCGGAGGCGGGGGCGGGATCACCCCGCACCTCCATCCGGTCACGCAGGCGGCAGGATCACTTCGCGCGATACTCGGCGATGATCTTCTTGCCGGCATCGCCGGCACCCGCTTCCCATTCGCCGGTCATCTTCTCGCCGATGGCGGCCATGTCCGAGGCCAGTGCGGCAGAGGGCTTGGACACGGTCATGCCGTGCTCGGCCAGGGTCTTGAGGTAGCCCTGGGCCAGCTCTTCGCTCATCTTCCAGCCCTTGGCCTCGATCTCGGCGGCGGCCTTGGTGATCGCCTCCTGCGCCTTCGGGTCCAGCTTGTCCCAGGCGCGCTTGTTCACGAACACCATGTTCTTGGGCAGCCAGGCCTGCACGTCGTAGAAGTACTTCACCTGCTCCCACACCTGGCTGTCCACGCCGGTGGCGCCCGAGGTGATCATCGCCTCGACCGTGCCGGTGGCCAGCGCCTGCGACAGCTCCGCCGCCTCGATCTGGGTCGGCACCATCTGCAGCAGCTCGGCCAGGCGGGCCATGGTGGCGTTGTAGGTGCGGAACTTCAGGCCCTTCATGTCGGCCGCGCTCTCGATCGCCTTGTTGGCGTAGATGCCCTGCGGCGGCCAGGCGATGGCATAGAGGAAGTGCAGGTTCTCTTTCGCCAGACGCTCGGTCAGCGCCGGCTTGGACACCTGATAAAGCTTCCAGGCCTGATCGTAATCGGTGGCGAGGAAGGGCACGGCATCCAGCGCGAAGAGCGGGTCTTCATTCGACAGGGCCGAGATCAGCCGCTCGCCGATCGGCGCGGTGCCGCGCTGGACCGCGCGCTTGATTTCGTCGCCCTTGAACAGCGAGCCGCCGCCATGGACGGTGATCACCACGTCGCCATTGGTGTCGGCCTTCACCTTCTCGGCGAATTCGCGGCCGAGTTTGGTGTGGAAGTTGCCGTCGGGATAGGCCATCGGCATGTCCCAGGCTTCCGCCGCCTGTGCCGCGGCACCACCGAAACCGACCATGCCGGCGACCAGCGCCGCACCGATCCACGTCCTGAACATCTCTGCTCGTCTCCCCTCACGCGGCCGGCGGCCGCCGGCGCGTCATGTGTTGCCGTAAAACCCCGATCCGTTCGGCTCTGGTGATGCGCGGGGGCACCCGGCCGGTTCGGACCCGACGGCGCCGCCTCCCCGGCAGCGCCCGTCCCGGAAACGATCGCGTCTCAGCGATAAAATGTCAATAAATCGTCGGCAAAATGTCTCATCTTTTTCGGGCGAAACCCTTTGGCGAAACGATCGGCCCCCGCCCTGCCGGGTGATCGTCGGGCGGGGCCCAGGGTGTCCTTGCGCGCGCGGGCCGATTGGTGTTTGCTCCACCCCATGGTGCAACGCGGCAGCAGGGCCGCGCTGTGGCCGCAGCAGAGGGCGCGGGGGTCCGGCGCAGATGAGTTTCTGGGGCAAGGTCGTCGGTGGGGCGGCGGGTTTCGCCATGGGTGGCCCGATCGGCGCGCTGGTCGGTGCCGTCATGGGGCACGCGGTGGATCGCTATAACGAGGCCGGCGAAGCCACGGCCCTGCCGCTGGACCGCGCCCATCGCGAACAGGCCTTCGCGATCGCGGTGATCGTGCTGGGCGCCAAGATGGCCAAGGCCGACGGCCAGGTCACCCGCGACGAGATCGCCGCCTTCCGCCGGGTCTTCACGGTGCCGGAGCACGAGGTCGGCCGGGTCGCGCAGATCTTCGACGAGGCGAAAAAGGATGCCGAGGGCTTCGAGCCCTATGCCCGTCAGATCGCGGCCCTGTTCCACGACCGCCCGGCGGTGCTGGAAGAACTGCTCGACGCCCTGCTGGAAATCGCCCGCGCCGACGGCCAGGTGGGCGAGGCGGAACGCCGCTTCCTGGCCGAGGTCGCCCGGCTGTTCGGCCTGGACCGCGCCGTGCTCGACCGGCTGCTGGCCATGCGCGGCATCGAACCCGGAGGCGATGCCGACCCCTATGCCATTCTGGGCATTTCGCGTGACGCCCCGATGGACGAGGTGAAGGCCGCCTATCGCCGCCTCGCCCGCGAACACCACCCCGATCGCCTGGTGGCCGAAGGCCTGCCCGAAGAGATGATCCAGATCGCCACCCGCAAGATCGCGGCGATCAACGAGGCCTATGACAGAATCCTGAGGCTGCGCGGGGCGCGGTAACGCCACGCGAACAATTCAATAGAATGATACTATCTCGCACTCTCACGTGACGTGCCGTAAACTTCCGGAAATCTGTGGCGGAGGCCGCGGGATTCTCTATGTATTTTCCGGAGAAGGAGGTGTCATGGCGCATGCGATCCACATCACCAACACGCTGGACGAGCCGATATACGTGATCGTGTCGCCCAACAAGGATTACGTCTTCGGCGAAATCCTGAGCGGCGTTGCGATGGGGGTGCTGATCACCGTGGCGACAGCCGGGCTCGGCGCCGGTGCCGGTGCGGCGACGGCCGCCACTGCCGTCAACAATCTGAGCCGGCTGCAAAGGCTGGTCTCGTTGCTGCAGACCATCTGGCGGGTCTCGGCCCCGCTGCGCGAGGTGGCCTCCGCCGGCAGCCAGGCCTATAAATGGGTCAAGGGCACCAATCTGACGATCCAGGAGCGAGAACGTCGCACCAAGGCGGCGGCGGAGATCGCGACGGTGAAGACCTTCTTCGACGAAAACGCCCTCAGGATCGCCCCCAAACAGTCGGTCAGGGTCCTGGACACCGGGCTTTGGAACCCGCTCTCCTATCTGGGACCGACGGGCTGGGCGAACGTCACCGGCGGATCCACCATCAGCCTGTTCATCACCGATGCCTCGTTCAGCCGACGGGCCATGTTCCATACCAATACGGACTACTCCTGGATCGTGGGGCGGAATCTGATCACACGGCAGCAATATGGTGCAGATCTGTTCAAGGCCGATCCGGGTGCCGGCTGGTACCGTTTCGGGCGATCCGATCGTCTGGTCGCCGGTCAGGCGCTGCTGCCGGGTGAGAGCCTGTGTTCTCCCGATGGCGACTACGATTTCGTCTTCCAGGAGGATTGCCATGCGGTGGTGTACCGGCGGGACAAGCCCATCCGGCAGGAGGTCGAATGGGCCTCGGGGAGCTGGTCCAATACCCGCAGGCCGGGCGCACTGGCTGTCCAGGATGACGGCAATCTGGTGATCTATGACGATCAGGCGGCCCCGATCATGGCGCTTCACGACCCCGCCATCGACCTGAACCGACCGGGACGCACGCTGGTCATGCAGGATGACGGCAATCTCTGTCTGTACGAGCCCGATGGCAGGGCCGTCTGGTCCAGCCGACATGGCGGCCCGCTCCATCGCTTCTGAGCCGGCGTCCTTCCAGCAGATCTTTCGGGTGATGGTACGGTGTTGCAGGCGCGCCATGCGCAGGCGGGCCTTGAACCGGCGGGGCGTCCGTCGCATCCTGCGGCCGCCTCGCCACGCATCTCCAGCGGCCATGCCGCGATCACCGTCTTTTGCCCGGAAGCCCGTCATCCCATGTCCGCACCGCTCATCTCCCTCACCGGCATCCGCGTCACCCTGGGTGGTGGCGGCGACCTGATCGAGGAGGCGACCATCGCCGTCTCGGCCGGCGACCGGATCGCGCTGGTCGGGCGCAACGGTGCCGGCAAGTCGACCATGCTCCGGATCATGGGCGGGCTGATCGAGCCCGATGGCGGCGAGATCGCCCGGCGGCCGGGCCTGCGCGCCGCCTATATGGCCCAGGATCCGCAGACCCCCGCCGGCACCACCGTGCGGGCCTATATAGAAGAGGGGCTGGTCGAGGCGGGGCAGGGCGACCGGCATTACCGGGTCGATCAGGTGGCGGTGCCGTTGTCGCTGGATCCCGAACGGCAGATGAGCGAGCTGTCGGGCGGCACCCGGCGCCGGGCGGCGCTGGCGCGGGCGCTGGCGATCGAGCCCGAGCTGCTGATGCTGGACGAGCCGACCAACCATATGGACCTGCCGACCATCGAATGGCTGGAAGGCGAGCTGCAGCGCTTCCGCGGCGGGCTGGTGGTGATCAGCCATGACCGCGCCTTCCTGGAGCGGGTGGCCGGATCGGTCGCCTGGCTCTACCGGCGCCGGCTGACCCGCTACGACATGGGCTATCAGGCCTTCGAGACCCAGATCGAGGATCTGCGCGCCGAAGAGGATCAGCGTCTGGCAAAGATGGCCGACAAACTGGCCCGCGAGACCCTGTGGCTGAACGAAGGGTTGACCGCCCGGCGCAAGCGCAACGAGCGCCGCGCCCGCGCCGTGCACGAACTGCGTGCAACGCTTGCGACCGAACGCCAGGATATCGAGCGCACCCGCGCCCGTGCCGGCATCGCGGTCGCCACCGCCGATACCAGCGGCCGGCTGGTGATCGAGGCCGAGAACCTGGTCAAGCATTTCGATACGCCCTCGGGGCCGATCACGGTGGCCGACGGGTTTTCGACCCGGATCATGCGCGGCGCCCGGGTGGGCATCATCGGCCGCAACGGCGCCGGCAAGACCACGCTGGTCAAGATGCTGATCGGTGAGCTTCAGCCCGATCAGGGCGAGGTGCGGCTCGGCACCAATCTGGAGATCGCCTATTTCGACCAGCACCGCGCCGCACTCGATCCCGAGGCGACGCTCTGGGACACGCTGGCCGATGGCGGCGGCGACCAGGTGGTGGTGCGCGGCCAGCCGCGCCATGTGGTGGCCTATCTGCGCGACTTCCTGTTCGACGAGGGCCAGGCCCGGCAGAAGGTCAAGGCGCTGTCGGGCGGTGAGCGCAACCGCCTGCTGCTGGCCAAGCTGTTCCTGAAGCCCTGCAACCTGCTGGTCATGGACGAGCCGACCAACGATCTCGACCTCGACACGCTGGAGCTGCTGGAAGACGTGCTCGACCAGTATGACGGCACGGTGCTGCTGATCAGCCATGACCGTGCCTTCCTCGACCGGCTGGCGACCTCGGTGATTGCGGTCGATGGCGATGGCGTGATCACCGAATATGCCGGCGGCTGGAGTGATGCCGACACCCAGCGCCACAAGGCCGCCGAGGCGGCGCGCGAGGCCGGACGGGTGGAGGCGGCGGCCCGCAGGGCCGAGGCGAAACCCCAGGAGAAGCCCCGCGTCCAGGCGCCGCAGAAGCTGACCTTCAAGGAAGCGCGAGAGCTGGACCTGCTGCCGAAGACCATGGAGAAACTGGAAGCCGAGATCGCGAAACTGGCCGAGACGATGGCCGATCCCGGCCTCTATGCCCGCGATCCCGCCGCCGCCCAGGCGGCTGCCGAACGCACCGCCGCCGCGCGCGCCGAGCTGGACGCGGCCGAGGAACGCTGGCTGGAACTGGAAGAGAAGCGCGAGGCCATCGCCGCCGCGAAGGCCCGGCCGTGAGCCGCACGATGTCTGTTCCGGCACCGGCCATCACGCCGATGACGCCCGGCCATGTGTTGCTGGCGCTGCTGGTGGTGGCGATCTGGGGCGGCAATTTCGTCGCGGTCAAGATCGCGACCGCGACCGTGCCGCCGCTGTTTCTGGTGGCGCTGCGCTTCGGCGTGCTGTTCCTGATTCTGGCGCCCTTCCTGCCCTGGCCGCGGCGCAGCCAGCTGCCTTTGCTGGCGGGCATCGGTCTGACGCTCGGCGTCGGGCATTTCGGGCTGATGTTCGTGGCGCTGTCGCTGGGTGTCGATGCCTCGACCATGTCGGTCGCGATCCAGATCGAGGTGCCCTTCGCCGCCGTCTGCGCCTGGGCGGTGTTGGGAGAGAGGCTGACGAAGCGCCACATCGCGGGTCTGGCGCTGGGCATGATCGGCGTGGCGCTGGTGGCGGGCGATCCCAAGGTGCTGACCCGGCTCGACGGGCTGGCGGTGGGGCTGATGGCCGGCGGGCTCTGGGCCTATGCCAATGTCCAGATCAAGCAGCTGGGCCGGCATGGCGCGCTGTCGCCGCAGATGCTGAATGCCTGGCTCGGCCCGTTCTGTGTCGGGCCGCTGCTGATCCTGTCCTTCCTGTTCGAAGACGGGCAGCGGGATGCGCTGGCCAATCTGGACTGGGCGACGGTGGTGGCGCTGGCCTATATCCTAGGCGGCGCCTCGCTGATCGCCTATGGCGCCTGGTATTTCCTGCTCGGCCGCTATTCCGTGGGCCAGGTCACGATCTACATGCTGCTGGGGCCGGTCTGCGGCGTGCTGGCCGGCGTGCTGCTGATGGGCGAGACCATGGGGCTTATGGAGATGCTGGGCGGGGTGTTCATCGTCTCAGGGGTTGCCGTGGTCCAGCTTCGTCGTCTGCCAGGGCCGCTCAGGCGGCTGCGCTGATCCCGATCGGGGGTTCCGTCCCATGTCTGCCCAAATCGCCGACCATTTTCCCGAACTCGCCCGCTTCCCGCTGGCCGACCGGCCTTCGCCCAATCACGATGCGCGGCCCGACGGGGCGCGGCCCGACATGGTGGTGCTGCACTATACCGGCATGCCCACGGCCGAGGTCGCCATCGACTGGCTGGCCGACCCGGCCTCGCGGGTCAGCGCCCATTGGGTGGTGGAAGAAGACGGCCGCATCACCCGCATGGTGCCGGAAGACCGCCGCGCCTGGCATGCCGGCGTATCGTGGTGGCGCGGGCGCGAGCGGCTGAACGACGTCTCGATCGGCATCGAAATCGTCAATCCCGGCCATGAATGGGGCTATCGCGACTTTCCGGAGCCGCAGATGCAGGCGGTGGAGGCGCTGCTGGGCGGCATTCTGGCCCGCCACGACATCGCGCCGGCCCGGGTGGTGGGGCATTCCGACATCGCACCCTCCCGCAAATACGATCCGGGCGAGCGGTTCGACTGGTACCGGCTGGCGGCGAAAGGGCTGGCGCTGATGCCGGCCAACCGGCCGGTGCCGGGGGAGATGGGCCTGACGCTTGGCGAAGGCGATACCGGCCAGGCCGTCACCGACATCCAGCGGGCGCTGGCGGCGATCGGCTACCGGATCCAGGTCGACGGCATCTATGATCTCGTCACCCGATCGGTGGTCCACGCCTTCCAGTCGCGCTTCCTGGGGCTGGCCGGCGGCATCTGCGGGCCCGATACCGCCCAGATGATCTTCGCGGTGGAGCAGCTGTTCGCCCGGGATCCGCGCGCAGACTGAGCAGCCTGTTCTTGACCGGCCGGGGGCGCTGCTGCATGGTGGCGCCGGGTTCAGACGGCCGGATGGCCGCCCTGCCGGCGCCTTCGGGCGGATGGCGGGGAGGAAAGTCCGGGCTCCACGGAAACACGGTGCCGGGTAACGCCCGGCGGGGGCGACCCCAGGGAAAGTGCCACAGAGAGCAGACCGCCCGGCCGGCGGACATGAAACCTTCGGGTTGCCTGTGCGTGCCGGGCAAGGGTGAAAGGGTGCGGTAAGAGCGCACCGCGCCCCCGGCAACGGGGGCGGCATGGTAAACCCCACCGGGAGCAAGACCGAATAGGAACCGCGTGCCGGATCGAAACCTTCGGTTGCGGCAGGGCCTGTTTCCGGCCTGGCGGTTCGGGTTGGTCGCGAGAGGCGTCCGGCGACGGGCGTCCCAGAGGAATGGTCATCCAGCGCCCCTTCGGGGTGTGGACAGAACCCGGCTTACAGGCCGTCTGACCCCCTTATCCCATCCTCTCCCATATGTGCGCACGCAGGCGCGCACATGCGGCTGCCGGTCCCGGCCTTGGGCAGGGATGGGACGGCTGAATCATTTTTGGGAAAATCTGGGAGAGGGTGCTCTCCCGCTCTATGCTGGGCGACGCTGCCACTGTTGCATCCTGCAAGGATTCATAAGTTCACGTTTTGTTCACGGTTGATCGAACACTGTCCCGTGATTTCAAGGCCCTGGGCCCTGTTCCTGATATATGTGCGCAGCATTTGCCAAGCATCTGTTTCATCGAAGAATTTTCAAGGACTTCCAGCGGAATGTCCGCTTGACCCCCTAAGGGCCATTCGATACCTTCGGCTCAAGGATCCAAAAATTCCCAGGTTTGCCCACCTCCTCCCAATCCGCTCCAGAGCGGCGGGCGGAAACGGGCGCCAGGGCAGAGGGGTCCGCTTCGGAAAGTCCTGGTCCAGATTTCGGGGCCTGGCCTGAAAGATCGCCCCAGGCGATCGGACCGGCCAGCCATGGAGGGCAACGCCAGCAGGGCTCCGGTCCCTCCGGAGCAGAGTGGTCTCGAGGAGTTCGCCGGGTGGCGCTGTTCCTGTCGACATTCGAAAAGCCGATCGACAAGAAGGCTCGCGTGTCGGTGCCCCCTCAGTTCCGTGCTGCTCTTGGCAACCAGGAGTTCAAGGGTATCGTCGCCTATCCGTCGTTCATCAATCCGGCGGTCGAAGCCTCTGGCTACGATCGTATCCTTCAATTGTCGGAAAGTATCGAGACGTTCGATCCGTTCTCGGAAGAGCGTGACGCCTTCGCGACCGCCATCCTCGCCGAATGCCAGCAGCTGCCCTTCGATACCGAAGGCCGTGTGGTGCTGTCGAAGCGGCCGATGGAGATCGCGGGGCTGGAAGACAAGGTGATCTTCGTGGGCAAGGGCCGTACCTTCGAGCTGTGGCAGCCGGAGCGTTTCGCCGAGCATCAGGCGGCGGCGCGCGAGCTGGCGCTGGCCAATCGCGGCCGGCTGCGGCTCGATCCCACGCGCGCGCCTGCGATCACCCGGCCTGCCCCCGCTCCCGCATCGGCCGCGGCCGACTCCTCCGATGGCGGGGAGGGCGCATGATCATGTCCATGTCCGCGACCACCGCTCCCCATGTTTCCGTGCTGCTGCCCGAGGTGCTGGCCGCCTCCGCCCCCGTCGAGGGCGCGGTGGTGGTCGATGCGACCTTCGGGGCCGGCGGCTATTCCCGCGGCTATCTGGCGGCCGGCGCCGCCCGGGTCTACGGCATCGACCGCGACCCGACCGCGGCGGAGGCCGGCCGGGCGCTGGAGGCCGAAAGCGGCGGCCGCTTCCGCTTTCTGCAGGGCCGGTTCGGCGACATGGAGGCGCTGCTCGATGCCGCAGGCGAGCCGATGGTCGACGTGGTCGCCTTCGATTTCGGCGTGTCGTCCATGCAGCTGGATCAGGCGGAGCGCGGCTTTTCCTTCCGCCATGACGGGCCGCTCGACATGCGCATGGAGCGGGCGGGCATGAGCGCCGCCGATTTCGTGAACACCGCCGAAGAGCGCGAGATCGCCGACGTGATCTGGATCTATGGCGAGGAGCGGGCTTCGCGCCGGGTGGCGCGGGCGATCACCCGCGGCCGGCCGTTCGAGACCACGGCGGCGCTGTCCGAGGCGGTGCGTTCCGCCCTGCCGCCGCGCGGCCGCGACCAGATCGACCCCGCGACCCGCAGCTTCCAGGCCATCCGCATCCATGTGAACGACGAGCTGGGCGAGATCCTGCGCGGGCTGGTGGCGGCCGAGCGCCGGCTGAAGCCCGGCGGCCGTCTGGCGGCGGTCACCTTCCACAGCCTGGAAGACCGGCTGGTGAAGCGGTTCCTGACCGCGCGGGCCGGCCGCGGCGCCAACCCGTCGCGCCATGTCGCGATCGTGGCCGATCGTGACCGCACGGCCCCCAGCTTCGCCATTGCCGGCACCCGGCCGATCGTGGCGGGCGAGGCCGAGACCGCCGCCAATCCGCGGGCCCGCTCCGCCAAGCTGCGTGCCGCCCGGCGCACCGATGCCGCCGCCTGGGATGCCCCCGCCGATGCCCAGGGCCTGTTCAGGGAGCCTGCCCGATGATCCGTCCCGGCACCGTCCTGCTTCTGGGCTGCACCGCCGCGATCGCGGCCGGTCTGTTCTGGGTGAAGTACCGGGTCGCGAGCCTGGAGGATGCCTATGTCGCGCGCAATGCCGAGCTGCTGCGCGAGCAGGAGGCGATCCATGTGCTCAAGGCCGAATGGGCCTATCTGAACAATCCCGAGCGGCTGGAGCGGCTGGCGGGTGAATATCTGGAGATCAAGCCGCTCGAGGGGCGCCAGCTGGTGAGCCTGGCCTCTCTGCCGCTGCCGCGCTCCGAGACCGAGCCCCGGCCGAAATCCAAGCCCGGCACGCCGCCGGCCTCGTGGCCGCTGGTCGACCATGTGCCGGCGCCGCGCGATACGACCGTGGCCGCGGCACAGCCGGCGCCGCGATCCTCCATCGATGCGGCCGTGGACAGTGTTCTCGATCAGGGCGGCGTGGTGCTGACAGGGGGGGCGCGATGACCCGCGACGACCGCTTCGGTCCCCGCCGCGACGATCGCGGCCACCCCGAGAACACGGCGCCCGAGGCGCCGCGCAAGCCGCGCGTGCCGCTGCCGCGCGCCCGCCGGGTGCGGCTTGGCGTCGCCCGGGCGGTCAAGCTCGACGGCAATGTGAAGCAGGCGCTTGAGACCGGCCGCAACCGGGTGCTGTTCACCGCGGCCTTCTTCGCGCTCGCCTTCATCGCGCTCTCGATCAAGCTGATCGCGGTGGGCGTGCTGCATGAAGGCGGCGAGCCCCGGGTCGCCCGTGGCGCGCCGCCGCCGCAGCTGGTGCTGGACCGCGCCGACATCACCGACCGCAACGGGGTGCTGCTGGCCTCCAACCTCATCACCGCCTCGCTTTATGCCGATCCCAAGCTGGTGCTGGATCCGGTGGAGGCGGCGGTCAAGCTGCGCACGGTGCTGCCGCATCTGAACCAGACCGATCTGATCGCCCAGCTGTCGGGCGACCGGCGTTTCGTCTGGATCCAGCGCGGTCTGAAGCCCGAACAGCAATACGAGATCAACGCCCTCGGCATCCCCGGGCTCTATTTCCAGCGCGAGCAGCGCCGGATCTATCCCCAGGGGCGGCTGACCTCTCATGTCATCGGCTTCACCAATATCGACAACACCGGCCGCGGCGGGCTGGAACAGGGGCTGGACCGCACGCTGCGGGAACGCGCCGAAACCGGCCGCGGGCCGCTGGTCACCTCGCTCGATATCCGCGTTCAGCAGGTGCTGCGCGACGTGCTGCGCGATGCGATGCAGGAATTCCAGACGATCGGTGCGACCGGCATCGTGATGGATGCACACAACGGCGAGATCCTGGCCATGGTCTCGCTGCCCGATTTCGACCCGAATGCGCCGGTCAATCCCGAAGACCCGGCGATGTTCAACCGGGCGACGCTTGGCGTCTATGAAATGGGCTCGATCTTCAAGGCCTTCACCGCGGCGGAGGCGCTGGATGCGGGCGTGGTCAAGATCGATGGCGGCTTCGATGCCACCGACCCGATCAAGATCGGCCGCTTCACCATCCGCGACTCCCATCCCCAGCGGCGCTGGCTGAGCGTGCCCGAGATCATGCTCTATTCGTCCAATATCGGCGCCGCCAAGATGGCGCTGGCGGTGGGCGCCACCCGGCAGCAGGACTATATGCGCCGCTTCGGCTTCCTGACCCCGGCCCGGATCGAGCTGCCGGAGGTGGGCCTGCCCCAGGCGCCCCATCCGTGGCGCGAGGTCAACGTCATGACCATCGGCTTCGGCCATGGTGCCGCGGTCAGCCCGCTTCAGGCCGTGGGCGGGATGGCCGCGCTGATGAATGGCGGCTACAAGGTGCCGGCGACGCTGATCAAACATCAGCCGGGCGAGCGTGTGGTGCGCGAGCAGATCATCAACGAGCAGGTCACCGCCCTGGTGCGCAAGATGATGGTCGGCGTCGTCCAGGAGGGTACCGCAAGGAAGGCGCAGGTGCCGGGCTACCTGGTGGGCGGCAAGACGGGCACGGCCGAGAAGGCCGGCGCCGGCGGCTATCGGCGCAAGGCGCTGCTGACCTCGTTCCTGGGCGGTTTCCCCATGCAGGATCCACGCTATGTGGTGCTGGTCACGCTCGACGAGCCCAAGCCCACGCCCAAGACCTATGGCTATGCGACCTCGGGCTGGAACGCCGCCCCGACCGCAGGAGAGCTGATCCGCCGGATCGCGCCGATCCTGGGCGTGCGGCCGATGTCGATCGATGGCAGCCCCAATCCCATGCCGGTGCTGCCGCAGGACCGCAAAGACGATCTGCGCTATGCCCTGGTCGGTGACGAAGACGAAGCCTCCGTCGCCGCCGATCTCCCCCAGTCGGATACCGAGGTGACGAATGCGGCTTATTGAGCTGATCGACCGCGATGCGACCGCGATCGGCGGTGATACCCGGATCACGGGCATCACCTCCGACAGCCGCGCCGTGCGGCCGGGCATGCTCTTCGCCGCCATCCCGGGCACGGTGCGCGACGGGCGTGACTTCATTCCCGAAGCCGTGGCGGCGGGGGCCGTGGCGGTGCTCGCCCCCACGGGTACGGTGGTGCCGGCCGGTGTGGCGCTGGTCGAGACCGGAGAGGTGCGTGGCGCGCTCGCCCGCATGGCCAGCCGCTTCTATCCCAAGCGTCCGGGCGTGATCGCGGCGGCGACCGGCACCAACGGCAAAAGCTCCGTGGTGGCCTTCACCCGTCAGATCTGGGTGCGGCTGGGACTGGCCGCCGCCAGTCTCGGCACGCTGGGATATGACGGGCCGGGCGATCTGGCGGCGCCGGGGCTGACCACGGTCGACCCGGTGGCCCTGCATCGCCTGCTGGATCAGGCGGCGCGGGCCGGGGTGGGGCATCTGGCGATGGAAGCCTCCAGCCACGGACTGGATCAGCATCGGCTGGACGGGATCGCGCCGGTCGCGGTCGCCTTCACCAACCTGACCCACGACCATCTGGACTATCACGGCACGATCGAGGCCTATCGCGACGCCAAGCTGAAGCTGTTCGCCGAGATCGCGGCGCCGGCCGGCTATGCGGTGATCAATGCCGACAGCAGCCATTACGACCATTTTGTCCGCGCGGCGCTGAAGCGGCCGCTGGCGGTGATCGATTACGGCCGCAAGGCCCGTGTTCTGCGCCTGGTTTCGGTGGAGCCGATGGCCGGCGGCGGGCTGCATGTGGCGATCGAATATCGCGGCCAGCGCCATGAATTCGGCCTGGGCCTGACCGGCAGCTTCCAGGCGCACAACGTGCTGGCCGCCATGGGGCTCGCCATCGGCTGCGGCGCATCCCCCGAAGCGGTGGTGGCGGCGCTGCCCTATCTGAAGGCGGTGCCGGGCCGGATGGAGCAGGTCGGCACCAGTGCCGCCGGCGCGCCGGTTCTGGTCGATTACGCCCACACCCCCGATGCGCTGGAGACGGTGCTGAAGGCGGTGCGCCCCCATGCCCATGACCGGGTGGTGACGGTGTTCGGCTGCGGCGGCGATCGCGACCGCACCAAGCGCCCGGCGATGGGCCGGATCGCGCTCCGCGAGGCAGACCATGCCATCGTCACCGACGACAATCCGCGCAGCGAGGACCCGGCCGCGATCCGCGCCGAGATCCTGGCGGCCGGTCCCGGCCTGGTCGAGATCGGCGACCGGGCGGCGGCGATCGATGCCGCGATTGCCGGCCTGGGGGCCGGCGACGTGCTGGTGATCGCCGGCAAGGGCCACGAGACCGGCCAGAAGATCGGCGACCGGGTGCTGCCCTTCGACGACCGCGAGGTTGCGCGCGCGGCGCTTCGGTCCCATGGCGGTATGGTGATCGGGGGAGGGGCGGCATGACCGGCAACCGGCCTCTCTGGACGATCGCGGCGGTCGCCACAGCAACCGGCGGTTCCGTTTCGGGTGCCGATGCCGCCATCTCGGGTGTCGCGATCGACAGCCGCGAGGTGCGGCCCGGCGATCTGTTCGTGGCGCTTCTGGGCGACACCAATGACGGCCACGACTATCTGTCGGCGGCGCTGGTCAATGGCGCGGCCGCAGCCCTGGTCCACCGGGTGCCCGAAGGTCTGCCCGCCGATGCGGCCGCAAAACTGATCCGGGTGGGCGACACCATGGCCGCCCTGCAGGCGCTGGGTGCGGCTGCCCGCGCGCGGTTCGGCGGCCGGGTGGTCGCGGTGACCGGCAGTGTCGGCAAGACCGGCACCCGCGGCGCCATTGCCCGCGCGCTCGGCGCCTATGGGGTGGTCCATCAAAGCCTGCGCAGCTTCAACAATCATTGGGGCGTGCCGCTGTCGCTGGCGCGGATGCCGGCCGATGCCGATTATGCGGTGCTGGAGCTGGGCATGAACCATGCGGGCGAGATCGACGCGCTCTCGCGCCTTGCCCGGCCGCATGTGGCGCTGGTCACCAAGGTGGCGCCGGCGCATCTCGGCAATTTCCGCAACGAGGAAGAGATCGCCGACGCCAAGGCCGAGATCTTCAACGGGCTGGAAGCCGACGGCGTGGCGGTGCTGAACCGCGACAACCGGCATTTCGACCGGCTGGCCGCGGCGGTGCTGCTGGGCCATCCCGCGACCCGCATCGTCGATTTCGCCGCCAGCCGCCATGGTGCCCAACGCGCCATGATCCGCCTGATCAAGGCGACGCCGGCGGGTGGCGGCACGGCGGTCGCGGCCGAGGTGGCCGGCCGGCCGGTGGATTTCGTGATCGGCGTGCCCGGCGCCCATTGGGTGGAAAACGCGCTGGCGGTGCTGGGCGTGCTGCACGGGCTGGGGCTGGAGCCGGGCCCGGGGGCGGCGGCGCTGGCGGCGCTGGAAGCGCCCGAAGGCCGCGGCACCCAGATCCGCATCCCGACAGCCGGCGGCGGGCTGCTGGTCATCGACGAAACTTACAACGCCAACCCGGAATCGATGCGGGCGGCGATCGCGCTCGGGGCCGATCTGGCCCGGGCCGAAGGCGGCCGGCTGGTGGCGGTTCTGGGCGACATGCTGGAGCTGGGCGATCACGCCGAGCGTCTTCATCGAGAACTCACAGCTCCCCTCGTTGACGCGGGGGTGGCGGTCGTCTACACCGCCGGGCCGGCCATGATGCATCTCCACGACGGGCTCGATCCCGATCGTCGGGGCGGCCATGCCGGCACGTCGGAAGATCTGGCACCTGCCGTCGTCCGGGGCGTCGCTCCGGGGGATGTGGTGCTGGTCAAAGGGTCGCGCGGCATGCGCATGGAACGGGTGATCGCGGCCCTGAAGGCTGCGGGCGCCCGGCCTGCGGACACGGATACGGACAAGGGTTAACGGGCCGCGGCACCGGCAGGGCTGCCGGTGGCCGACACGGTTTTGGAGCACGCATGCTTTTCAATCTGCTCTATCCGCTTTCGAGCGATCTGAGCTTCCTGAACGTCTTCCGGTACCTGACGTTCCGGACGGGCGGCGCTTTGATCACGGCGCTGCTCATCAGCTTCGTGCTCGGCCCCAGTCTGATCCGCTGGCTGCGTCGCAAGCAGCGCGAGGGTCAGCCGATCCGCAGCGACGGCCCCGAGCGGCATCTGATCGAAAAGCGCGGCACCCCCACCATGGGCGGCGTGCTGATCCTGACCGGTGCCGGCCTCTCCACCCTGCTCTGGGCGGACCTGACCAGCGCCTATGTCTGGATCGTGCTGATGGTGACGCTGGGCTTCGGCCTGATCGGCTTCGCCGACGACTATCTGAAGGTCGTCCGGCGCAACCCCAAGGGCCTGCCCGGAAAGATGAAGCTGCTGCTTCAGACCCTGATCGGCGTCGCCGCCGCGGTCTGGGTGCAGTACATCGCTCTCGACGACCAGGCCTCGGGTCTTGCCATCCCGTTCGTGAAGAACGTGCTGCTGGATCTGGGCCTGCTGTACGTGCCTTTCGCGGTGTTCGTGATGATCGGGTCGAGCAATGCGGTGAACCTCACCGACGGGCTCGACGGCCTGGCCATCGTGCCGGTGATGATCGCGGCGTCGAGCTTCGCCTTCATCGCCTATCTGGTGGGCAACGCGATCTATGCCGAATACCTGCAGGTCCACTACGTGCCCGGCACGGGTGAGCTGACGGTGCTCTGCGGTGCCCTGGTGGGCGCCGGTCTGGGCTTCCTGTGGTTCAACGCCCCGCCGGCCATGGTGTTCATGGGCGATACCGGCTCGCTGTCGCTGGGTGGTGCGCTGGGGGCGATCAGCGTGGTGACCAAGCATGAACTGGTGCTGGCGGTGATCGGCGGGCTGTTCGTGTTGGAGACCGTCTCGGTGATGGTCCAGGTCGCCTCGTTCAAGCTGACCGGCAAGCGCGTCTTCCGCATGGCGCCGTTGCACCATCACTTCGAGAAGAAGGGCTGGGCCGAGAGCACCATCGTGATCCGCTTCTGGATCATCGCCTTCGTCCTGGCCCTGATCGGCCTGTCCACCCTCAAGCTGCGCTGAAGAGGCGAGCCCGTCCCATGAGCCCGAACCAGATCTCTGCTCTCATCCCCGATGCCACGCTGCCGACCCCGGTCGTGCCCGGCGTTGCGGGGCGGTGCGTGGTCGTGGCGGGGCTTGCGCGGTCGGGGCTCGCCACCATCCGCGCGCTGAAGGCCGGCGGTGCCCGGGTCATCGCCTGGGACGACAACCAGCCGGCCCGCATGGCCGGCGCCGAGGCCGGGGCCGAGGTGCTGGCGCCGGATGCCATCGACTGGAAGACGGTCGACCTGCTGGTGGCCGCCCCCGGCCTGCCGCTGCATTTCCCCCGCCCGCACGAGACCGTGCGCCGGGCGCGGGCCGCCCATGTCGCCATCACCGGCGATGTCGACCTGCTGTTCGCCGCCTGCGGCGAGGCGCGCTATGCCGCCATCACCGGCACCAACGGCAAGTCGACCACGACCGCGCTTCTGGGCCATATCATCGGCCGGATCGCCGGCAGCACCGCCGAGGGCGCACCGGCGCGTGCGGCGGTCGGCGGCAATCTGGGCATCGCGCCGCTGGCCCTGCCGGCGCTGGGCGCGGGTGAGCTTTACGTGCTGGAGCTGTCGTCCTACCAGCTGGACCTGACCAGCCGGTTTGCGGCCGATGTCGGCGTGCTGCTGAACCTCAGCCCCGATCATATCGACCGTCACGGCGATTTCGCCGGCTATGTCGCGGCCAAGCGCCGGCTGTTCGACCAGCAGCGGGCCGGCGCCACCGCGGTGATCGGCTGCGACGACGGCCCGTCGATCGAGGTCTTCGATGCGCTGGCCGCCGAAGGCCGGCTGCGGGTGATCCCGATCGCCGCCACCCGTCCGGTGGCCGGCGGTGTCTGGGTCGACGAGGATTTCCGGCTGATCGACGACCTGAACGGCGGCGCCCGGCCGGTGATGAGCCTGGCTGGTATCGACACGCTGCGCGGCCGCCATAACGGCCAGAATGCCGCCGCCGCCTATGCCGCCGCCCGGGCGCTCGGCCTTGCCCCCGACGACATCGCCGCCGGCATCCGCAGCTATCCGGGCCTGGCCCATCGGCTGGAGACGGTGGGCCATGTCGGCCCGGTTGCGATCGTCAACGACAGCAAGGCGACCAATGCCGAGGCCACCCGCCCGGCGCTGGATGCCTTCCGGCGGATCTACTGGATTGCGGGCGGGGTCGCCAAGGCGGGCGGCATCGCATCGCTCCGGCCGTGGTTCGACCGCGTCGCCCATGCCTATCTGATCGGCGAGGCCGCCGAGGGCTTCTCGCGCACGCTCGGTGACGAGGTGCGGTGGACGGTCAGCGGCACGCTGGAGGCGGCGCTGGATCAGGCGCTGGCCGATATCGCCGCAGACCCGCAAGCGGGGGAGGGCACGGCGCTGCTGCTGTCGCCGGCCTGTGCCTCCTTCGACCAGTTCAAGAGTTTCGAGCATCGCGGCGACGTGTTCCGTGCCGCGGTCGCCGCCCGGCTGGAGGGACGGTCATGATCGCTTTCGCCCGTACCGATACCAGCCTCGTCGCCCGCTGGTGGTGGACCGTCGACCGGGTCGCCCTGCTGCTGATCCTGCTGCTGGTGCTGGCCGGCATCGTGCTGACCATGGCGGCCTCGCCCGCCGTCGCCAACCGCATCGGCGCGCCGACCTATCATTTCGTCATCCGCCAGGCGCTGTTCGTGATCCCGGCGGTGCTGGTGATGATCGGCCTGTCGCTGCTCAACCCCGATCAGGTGAAGTCGGCGGGGGCGATCGGCTTCGGCCTGTTCCTGCTGCTGCTGGCCCTGGTGCCGGTGGTCGGCACCGAGATCAAGGGCGCGCGCCAGTGGATCGGTGCCGGCCCGATCGCCCTGCAGCCTTCGGAATTCGTGCGGCCCTTCTTCTGCATCGTCACCGCCTGGGCCCTGGCCGATGCGCGGGTGCGGCGCAATCTGACCGGCTATCTGGTCACGGTCGCCATGCTGGTGGCGGTGGTCGGCTTCATCGTCGCCCAGCCCGATTTCGGCATGACCATGCTGGTGCTCGGCACCTGGTCGATCCAGGTTTTCGTCGCCGGCCTGCCCTGGATCCTGGTGGCGCTGGTGGTCGGCGGCGGCCTGGCCGGCCTGGTCGGCGGCTATCTGATGCTCGACCACGTGGCGAGCCGCATCGACCGCTTCCTCGATCCGTCGAGCGGCGACAACTACCAGATCATGACCTCGCTTTCGGCGATCCAGAATGGCGGGCTGATCGGCCGTGGCCCGGGCGAGGGCCTGGTCAAGGCGGTGCTGCCCGACGCCCATACCGACTTCATCTTCGCGGTCACCGCCGAGGAATTCGGTGCGCTGGCCTGCCTGCTGATGATCGCGGCCTTCGGCGGCATCATCCTGCGCGGCTATATGCGGATGATGCAGGAACGCGACCTGTTCGTGGTGCTGGCGGTCTCGGGCCTGCTCGGCAGCTTCGGTCTGCAGGCCTTCATCAATATGGGCGTCGCGGTGCATCTGATGCCGACCACCGGCATGACCCTGCCGCTGATCTCTTATGGCGGCTCGTCGCTGGTCGCGACCGCGGCCGGGCTCGGCATGATGCTGGCGCTGACCCGCCGCCGCTATCTGGAGGGCACGCGATGACCGCTCTCCGCACCCTCCCGACCCGCGGCCGCATCGTCGTCACCACCGGCGGCACCGGCGGCCATGTCTTCCCGGCCCGGGCGCTTGCGGCCGAGCTGATCCGGCGCGGCTGGACGGTCGATTTCGCGACCGACGCCCGCGGCGTCGCCCATGTCCGCATGCCCGAGGGCGTGGATGTGCATGCGTTGCCCGCGGGCGGTGTTTCGGGCATGGGGATGGGGCGCCGGATCAAGGGCGCCGTCGAACTGCTGCGCGGTGTGGCCAGGGCCCGCGGCCTGATGCGCCGTCTGGCGCCGGCCGCCGTGATCGGTTTCGGATCTTACGCCGCCCTGCCGGCGACGCTGGCGGCGCTGCTCGCCGGGCTGCCGGTGGGCCTGCATGAACAGAATGCGGTGCTGGGCCAGGCCAACCGTCTGCTCGGCCGTAAGGCGCGGCTGCTGGCGCTGTCGGTGGCGGACACCAGGGCGGTGCCGGATGCGGCGCGCCCGCGGGTGCGGGTGACCGGCAACCCCGTCCGGGCCGAGGTGGCGGCGGTCGCCGACATGCCCTATGCCGCCCCGGCGGCGGGGGCGGACTTCGTACTGTTCTCGACCGGCGGCAGCCAGGGCGCGCGTTTCCTGGGCACCACCCTGCCCAGGGCAGCCGCCCTGCTGCCGGCGGCGCTGAAGGCCCGCACCCGGCTGGTGATCCAGGTCCGGCCCGAGGACATGGCCGGCGCCGAGGCGGCGCTGGCCGGCCAGGGCTTCGCCGGGGTCGAACTGGCGCCCTTCTTCGCCGACATGCCGGCGCGGCTGGCCGCGGCCCATCTGGTGGTGGCGCGGTCCGGTGCCTCCACCGTCGCCGAACTGGCGGCCGCCGGCCGGCCGTCGCTGCTGGTGCCGCTGCCGGGGGCGATCGACGACCACCAGACCGCCAATGCCCGCGCGCTGGTCGATGCCGGTGCCGCGATCGCCATGGCCCAGCCTGCGGCGACGCCCGAGGCGCTGGCCCGGGCGATCGCCGATCTGGCGGAAGACCCCGCCCGGCTGGCGCGCATGGCAGAGGCGGCGCTGGGCGTCGGCCGGGCCGATGCCGCATCCAGGCTTGCCGATCTGGTCGAGGCCCTGGCCGAAGGCCGGGCGCTGCCGGCCGATACCGAGGGTGGCCTTCGGGCCGCCGCGACCAACCAGACCCCGACGGGCGGCGCGCTGCCGTTCGGCGGGCGCGAGGAGACCGCATGAGGCGCATTCCGCTCACCATCGGCACGCTGCATTTCGTCGGCATCGGCGGCATCGGCATGTCGGGCATCGCCGAGATCCTCCAGGGCCTCGGCTACGACGTGCAGGGCAGCGACATCGCAGAGAACGCGAATGTCCGCCGACTGCGCGCGAAGGGCGTGCGCGTCGCCATCGGCCATGCGGCCGAGAACATCGCCAATGCCGCGGTGGTCGTCGTCTCCTCGGCGATCCGCCAGGACAATCCGGAACTGGTCGAGGCGCGCCGGCGCTTCCTGCCGGTGGTGCGTCGCGCCGAGATGCTGGCAGAGCTGATGCGGCTCAAATCCGCGGTGGCGGTGGGCGGCACCCATGGCAAGACCACCACCACCTCTCTGGTGGCGGCGGTGCTGGATGCCGGCGATATCGACCCCACCGTGATCAATGGCGGCATCATCAACGCCTATGGCACCAATGCCCGCCCGGGCGAGGGCGAGTGGATGGTGGTGGAGGCGGATGAAAGCGACGGCAGCTTCCTGAAGCTGCCGGCGACGATCGCCATCGTCACCAATATCGACCCCGAGCATCTGGACCACTACCGCAGCTTCGCCGCGGTGCGCGAGGCCTTCCGGACCTTCGTCGAGAACATCCCGTTCTACGGTCTGGCGGTGCTGTGCAGCGACCATGCCGAGGTTCAGGCCCTGATCGGCCAGATCCAGGACCGCCGGATCGTGACCTACGGCTTCAACCCGCAGGCCGATATCCGGGCGGTGGACGTGCGCCACGACGTCGACGGTGCCCGCTTCACCGCGGTGATCCGCGACCGGCGGGCGGGGTCGGAACGGCGGATCCCCGATCTGCATCTGGCCATGCATGGCCCGCACAATGTCCAGAACGCGCTGTCGGCGATCGCCGTCGCCGACGAGCTGGGCATTCCCGACGAGGCGGTGCGCAAGGCGCTGGCCGGTTTCGCCGGGGTGAAGCGCCGCTTCACCGTCACCGGCGAGGCGAACGGCGTGCGGGTGATCGACGATTACGGCCACCACCCGGTGGAGATCGCGGCGGTGCTGCGCGCCGCCCGCGGCGTCGCCCAGGACCACAAGGTGGTGGCGGTGGTCCAGCCGCACCGCTACAGCCGGCTGATGAGCCTGTTCGAGGAATTCTGCACCTGCTTCAACGACGCCGACACCGTGGTGGTGGCCGATGTCTATGCGGCGGGCGAGACCCCGATCGAGGGCATCGACCGCGACGCCCTGATCGAGGGGCTGCGCGCCCGCGGCCATCGCCATGTGGTGGCGCTGGACGGGCCGGAGACGCTGGCCGCCGTGGTGAAGCCGCTGGTGTCGGGCGGCGACATGGTCGTGTGCCTGGGCGCCGGCAACATCACCGCCTGGGCCGAAAAACTGCCGCGCGAGCTGGCCGCGGCCGACGGGGAGGCCGGCGCGTGATGACCGATGCCGCCCTGACGCAGACCATCCGGCATGCCGCCGCCGACGGGGAGGGCGGTGCCGCCGCCCTGCCGCTGGCCGGTCGCCTGCCGGCGGTGCGCGGGCGGATCAGCCATGGCGCGATGCTGGACCGGGTGACCTGGTTCCGGGTCGGCGGGCCGGCCGAGGCGCTGTTCAAGCCGGCCGGCGTGCAGGATCTGGCCGATTTCCTGGCGGCATTGCCAGGCGATGTGCCGGTCACCGTGATCGGTGTCGGCTCCAACCTGCTGGTGCGCGATGGCGGTGTGGCCGGGGTCGTGGTCCGGCTGGGCCGCGGCTTCGTCGACATGGAGGTCGACGGCACCGAGGTGATCGCCGGTGCCGGGGCGCTGGACGTGAACGTGGCCGAGATCGCCCAGCGGGCGGGGCTTGCCGGGCTTGAATTCCTGTCGGGCATTCCGGGCACCATCGGCGGCGCGCTGCGGATGAATGCCGGGGCCTATGGTGCCGAGATCGCCGATGTCCTGGTCTCTGCCACCGCGGTCGACCGGGCCGGGCGCATCCACGAGGTGCCGGCCGGGGCGCTGGGCCTCGGCTATCGCCACGCGGCGGCACCGGCGGACTGGATCTTCACCGGCGCCCGTCTGCGTGGCCGGCCGGGCGATCCGGCGGCGATCCGCGCGCGGATGGACGAGATCCGGGCGCAGCGCGAGGAAAGCCAGCCGGTCCGGTCCCGGACCGGCGGCAGCACCTTCCGCAACCCGGAAGGGGCCAGGGCCTGGGAGCTGATCGACCGGGCCGGCTGCCGGGGCCTGAAGATCGGCGCGGCCCAGGTGTCGGACCGGCACTGCAACTTCCTGATCAACACCGGCGGTGCCACGGCCGCCGAGATCGAGGCCCTGGGCGAAGAGGTGCGTGCGCGGGTGCGGGCCGCTTCGGGCATTGAACTGACCTGGGAAATCCGCCGCATCGGCCGTCCGGCCGGTGCGGTGCCGGGGGCAACCACGGACGAGAGCGGGAGCAAGGCATGACCACGCAGCATGTGGCGGTACTGATGGGCGGCATGTCGGCGGAACGCGAGGTTTCGCTGACCAGCGGCCGTGCCTGTGCCGAGGCGCTGCGCGGCGAGGGCTATCGGGTGACCGAGATCGATGCCGGTGCCGATCTTGGCGCGAAGCTGGCCGAGATCCGTCCGGATGTGGTGTTCAACGCCCTGCATGGCCGCTTCGGCGAGGATGGCTGCGTGCAGGGCGTGATGAACCTGATGCGGCTGCCCTATACCCATTCCGGCCTGCTGGCATCCGCCATCGCCATGGACAAGCCGGTCGCCAAGCGGCTCTACGCCGCCGCCGGCCTGCCGGTGGCCGAGGATCGGGTGATGCATATCGACGAGATCGGCCGCGAGCATCCGATGGCGGTGCCCTATGTGCTGAAGCCCGCCCAGGAGGGGTCGAGCGTCGGCGTGCGGATCGTGCGCGACGAAAGCGAGACCCCGCTCGGCAACCGCAGCTGGACCCACGGGCCGGTGGTGCTGGTGGAACGCTACATCCCCGGCCGCGAGCTGACGGTCGGCGTGATGGGCGGCAGGGCGCTGGGGCTGACCGAGATCCGGCCGGTGCAGAACTTCTACGACTACGAGGCCAAGTACACCGACGGCCGCGCCGTGCATCTGGTGCCGGCGCCCGTGCCCGAGGAACTGGCCGTGCGGGCGAAAGAGATCGCCGAGGCGGCCCATCGGGCGCTCGGCTGCCGCGGTGTCAGCCGCGCGGATCTGCGCTGGGACGATACCAGACCCGGCACCGAGGGGCTGATCCTGCTGGAGGTGAACCCCCAGCCGGGCATGACCCCGCTGTCGCTGGTGCCCGAGCAGGCCGCCGCCGCGGGGATCGCGTTCGGGCCTTTGGTCAGATGGATGGTGGAGCACGCCGCATGCGACGCCTGAGCACCGAAGACATCCGCGTCAAGCGGGTCACGACCCATGGCTTCGAAGGGGCGGAGGAAGCCGCCGCCCTGGCGGAAGCCTTGCGCCGTCGCCGGCGCCGGCCGAAATGGCTGCGGCCCGCGGCCATCTGGGGGCGCAGGCTAGGGGTGCTGGCGCTGGTCGGCGGCGCCGGCTGGTGGCTGTGGTCGTCCGGCACCGCCGGGGCGGCTGCCGACGGCGTCCATGACTTTGCGGTGGTTCAGGCCGGCCATCTGGGGCTGGCCGTGAAGGAAATCTATCTGGAAGGGCGGTACGAAACGAAGCCCGGACAGGTACTTGGGGCAATGGCTGTTGACCAGGGCACGCCGATGCTGGCGCTGGACCTGGACCAGATGCGCCTCAGGCTGGAACAGCTGCCCTGGGTGGAGCGCGCCTCGATAGAACGGCGCTGGCCGGACACGCTTTACGTCCGCATCCGCGAGCGTCAGGCCGCCGCCCTCTGGCAGGTCGGCGACGGCCACATCCTGGTCGACCGCAAGGGCGCGCTGATCGAAGGCGTGGATGTCGGCCGCTTCGCCTATCTGCCGGTGGTGGTGGGCGACGATGCCCCGCAGCTGGTGGCGCAGCTGCTGGACCTGGTCGAGACCGCCCCCGATCTGGCCGACCGCTTCGTGGCGGGGGTCCGGGTCGGCGGCCGGCGCTGGGACGTGCATCTGAAGGACGGCGTGGTGGTGCGCCTGCCGGCCCGTGGGGCCGTCGAGGCCTGGAAGCGGCTGGCCGAGGGGGAGCGCGATCACGGCATCCTCGAAAAGGCGATCACCTCGGTCGATCTCAGGATCGCCGGCCAGTTCGCCGTCCGTCTGACCGATGCGGCGGCGCTGACCGAACGGATGAAGCCCGAGGTCAAGCGGCCGCCGGGCGCGGCCGCGACCGGCCCCGGGCTCGATGCCTGACCCCGGGGCGGATGCCCGACGGCGAAGACGACGAC
The DNA here is from genome assembly GCF_002684955.1 of Tistrella sp. Taxonomy (NCBI): domain Bacteria; kingdom Pseudomonadati; phylum Pseudomonadota; class Alphaproteobacteria; order Geminicoccales; family Geminicoccaceae; genus Tistrella; species Tistrella sp. The sequence goes on from NZ_NYWI01000061.1 coordinate 51,227, forward strand.
GGCAACGATAACGACGACTGCGAACGGCCCCAGGGGCCACTCAGTGTGCATCGCGCAAGCGGGAAGGTGGGAAAACATGGCGAAGGGGCGCGGCGGCCTGATTGCGGCACTCGACATCGGCACCACCAAAGTGGTGTGCTTCATCGCCGAGGGTGACGGCCATGGCCGCTGGCGCGTCCGCGGCATCGGCCATCAGGCGGCGCGCGGCCTGCGCGCCGGGATGATCGTTGACATGGTCCAGGCCGAGGCCTCGATCCTGGCGGCGGTCCATGCGGCCGAACAGATGGCGGGTGAAACCATCGAGCGGGTGGTGGTGGCGCTGCCCTCGACCGTGATGTCCAGCCATCTGATCGATCTGGAGGTCGAAATCGCCGGCCATGCGGTGGCCGATGCCGATATCCGCCGGATCTATGCCGAAGGCCGGCGCATGTTCCTGGGCGACGACCGGGCCGTGATGCATGCCCTGCCGGTCGATCATTCGATCGACGATGCCGGAGGGATCCGCGATCCGCGCGGCATGTATGGCGAGCGGCTGGGGGTGAGCATGCATGTCGTGACCGCCCAGTCGAGCCCGTGGCGCAATCTGGAGCTGTGCATCGCCCGCTGCCATCTGGAGATCGAGGCGGTGGTCGCCTCGCCCTTCGCCGCCGGCCTCGCCTGCCTGGTGGAGGACGAGCGCAATATGGGCACCACCGTGGTCGACATGGGCGGCGGCACCACCACCATGGCGGTGTTCTTCAACGGCAGCCTGATCCATGTCGACGGTTTCGGCGTCGGCGGGCTGCACGTCACCCGCGACATCGCCCAGGTGCTGGAGACGCCGCTGGTCCATGCCGAGCGGATGAAGACGCTGTACGGATCGGCGATCGCGACCCCGTCGGATGCCCGCGAACTGATCGAGCTGCCGCGGGTGGGTGAACCCGACGGCGTGCAGAACGTCCCGCGCTCGCTGCTGGTGAACATCGTCCGCCCCCGGGTGGAGGAGACGCTGGAGCTGATCCGCGAGCGCCTTGAGAAGAGCGGCCTTGCCGAGGTGGGTGCCAAGCGCGTGGTGCTGACCGGTGGGGCGTCGCAGCTTCAGGGGCTGCGCGAACTGGCGGGCCGGGTGCTGGGCCGTCAGGTCCGGCTGGGCCGGCCGATCGCGGCCTCGGGAGAGCTGGAACAGTCCGGCGGCGCCGGCTTCTCGGTCGTCACCGGCCTCATCGCCCATGCCGTGGCGGATTGGGGCGAGGTGGGCGAGCGCGATGCCGGGCCCGATGCTGGCCGCGGCACCTTCGGCCGGCTGGGCCGCTGGCTGAAGTCGAATTTCTGAAGACCCGAAGTTTCCCGCTCCCGTGTCGGCGATCGCGGCGGGGGCGGATCCAAGTCCGAGCGACCAGGAGGCAACACGTCATGTCCCTTAATCTCAGCATCCCCGACAGCATGCAGCTGACCCCGCGGATCACCGTGGTCGGTGTGGGCGGCGCCGGCGGCAACGCCGTCAACAACATGATCAACGCACAGCTGGAAGGCGTGGAGTTCATCGTCTGCAACACCGATGCGCAGGCGCTGAACCAGAGCCAGGCCGAACGCCGCATCCAGCTTGGCCAGATGATCACCCACGGCCTGGGCGCGGGTGCGCGTCCCGAGGTCGGCCGCGCCGCCGCCCAGGAGACGATGGAGGAAATCTCCGAATATCTGGACGGCAGCCACATGGTGTTCGTCACCGCCGGCATGGGCGGCGGCACCGGCACCGGTGCGGCACCGGTCATCGCCCAGATCGCGCGTGAGAAGGGCATCCTGACCGTCGGCGTGGTCACCAAGCCCTTCCACTTCGAGGGCACCCGCCGCATGCGGCTGGCCGATTCGGGCATCGACGAGCTGCAGAAGTATGTCGACACCCTGATCGTGATCCCGAACCAGAACCTGTTCCGGGTCGCCAACGAGCGCACGACCTTCGCCGACGCCTTCAAGATGGCCGACGACGTGCTTTATGCCGGCGTGCGCGGCGTGACCGACCTGATGGTCATGCCCGGCCTGATCAACCTGGACTTCGCCGACATCCGGACCGTGATGAGCGAGATGGGCAAGGCGATGATGGGCACCGGCGAGGCCGGTGGCGACAACCGCGCGATCGAGGCCGCCGAGGCCGCGATCTCGAACCCGCTGCTCGACGACGTGTCGATGAAGGGTGCGCGCGGCGTGCTGATCAACATCACCGGCGGCGGCGACATGACCCTGTACGAGGTCGACGAGGCCGCCAACCGCATCCGCGAGGAAGTCGATCCCGAGGCGCACATCATCTTCGGTTCGACCTTCGATCCCAGCCTGGAAGGCACGGTGCGCGTGTCGGTGGTCGCCACCGGCATCGACGCCGAAGAGGTCGCCCGCCAGCGCGCCCGTCGCGAGCAGGAGGCGGAAGCCGCCGCCCGCGGCCAGTCGCAGGCCCGCAACGAGAACCAGCAGGCGGCCGCCATGCAGCAGGCGCCGCAGATGGCGGCGTCGGGCGGTACCCGCCGGACCGTGGTCGAGAGCCCGGCGCCGGTGGTCACCACCGCCCGCAGCGAGGGTGGCCGCAGCGCCCAGCCGCAGATGCCCCGCGGCGAGGTCGAGGACGGCAGCTTCATCGCGCCCGAGCCGGTGCGTGCGCCCGAGCGTCAGCCCACCCGCATCGAAGCGGCCGAAGAGCCGCTGGCGCTGGAGCCGGCACCGCGCGCGGTGGAGCAGCAGCCCGCGCGGGCGGTGGTCGATGACCGCCCGGCGACCGAGGCGGCGCCGCGCAAGTTCTCGTTCCTGCAGCGCATGACCGGCGCCCATCGCCGCGAGAGCGAGGCGACCGCCCGTCCGGCGGCGGAAGAGCCGCGGCGTGCGCCGCGCCTCGACCATGTCGATGGCGGTGCCACCTCGCGTCAGCAGCCGGCCGACGAGGAGAACGACCTGCTGGAAATTCCGGCCTTCCTGCGCCGTCAGGCGAACTGACGGCTGCGGCGACGCCGCGGAACACCCAGGGGACCCCGGGGCTGCACGCGCTCAATCATGCGTGCAGCCGGTCCCTCCGACATGAACGCACCACCCCCGGCCCCGCCCCCGGCAGCCTCCGCCGGCGGGGCGGGTGGTTGCGAACGCTCTTGCGCGTCCGGTCGCTCGGCATCGCGCAGGCGGGCGCCGGCTCGTGCCCTTGCGGCACGGGCCGGCGTTTTCATGCAGGGGCCGCTTTCATGCAGGGCCGGCGCTTTCATGCAGGGGTGTTGTTACAATCGGTAACAAAGAGTGATTTGAGCCTGTACGCCGGGCTTGCTACCTGTTCACTGACGGATCGCACCCGATCCGGACGTGACCGCAACGGAGCAAAACCCGTGTACCTGAACGACATCCGCGACAGCGCCGATTTCCTCCGCACCACCGCGCCGCAGGGCGTGGTGCGCCAGCGGACGCTGGCCGTGCCGATGCGGTGCAGCGGCGTGGGCCTTCACAGTGGTGCGCCGGTGGAAATGGTGCTGCGCCCGGCCGCCGCAGATACCGGCATCATCTTTCGCCGCACCGATATGGGCGGCGTGGTGGTGCCTGCCCGCCACGACACGATCGTGAACACCCGGCTGTGCAGCATGCTGGGCGTGCCCGCCACCGGCGATCAGCCGGCGGCGACGGTGTCGACGGTGGAGCATCTGATGGCGGCGCTGGCCGCCATGGGCATCGACAATCTGATCATCGACATCGACGGCCCGGAAGTGCCGGTGATGGACGGCAGCTCGCGTCCCTTCATTCAGGTGATCGAGCGGGCCGGCATGATCGAGCAGCCGGCTGCCCGGCGCTTCATCGAGGTGCTGAAGCCGGTGGAGCTGGTGCAGGGCAATTCGGTGGTGCGCCTGCTGCCGGCCGATCGCTGGACCCTGGACGTCATCATCGATTTCGCCAACCCGGTGATCGGGCGCGAGCGGATCGTGATCGACCTCACCGCCCGGGGCTTCTCGTCGGAGCTGGCGGCGGCCCGCACCTTCGGCTTCGCCCACGAGGTGGAGCAGATGCGCGCAGCCGGTCTCGGCCGCGGCGGCTCGCTCGACAATGCGGTGGTGGTCGAAGGCGATCGGGTGCTGAACCCTGAAGGCCTGCGCTACGCCGACGAATTCGTGCGCCACAAGGCGCTGGACGCCGTGGGCGACCTCTACCTTGCCGGTGCGCCCCTGCTGGCGCGGTTCGAAGGCATGGCTCCGGGCCATGGCGTGAACAACGCCCTGCTGCATGCGCTTTTTGCCGACCCGACCGCCTGGCGCTACACCAGCTGCCACGAGGTCGACACCGCCCGCGCGGTGGAGGCCGCCTGAGGCAGGGCAGCCCCAAGGCCGCAGCAGCAGCCGGAACGACCAAAGGCCCGCATCGTATTTCACGATGCGGGCCTTTGGCGTCAGATCGGGTGTATGCAGCCGGCGGACCGGCGCTCAATGCTTCCGGTCGTCGTCCAGCAGATCGGCCACGTCCAGATCGTCGGAGGCTTCGCCCCGATGACCATTCCCCTCGGCCAGGGCCTTTATCAGACGGATGATGGCCGTCCGCAGGGTCTGATCGGTGATGTCGGTGAAATACCGGACGAGTTCAATGGTCGAGCGGTTCTTGCCGCCATGTTCCTTGGGCGCGTCCGGATCGATGCTGTCGGCTATCTCCTCCAGACCGTCGAAGAAGAAGGCGACCGGTACTCCGAGTTTGGTCGAGATTTCGTAAAGGCGGCCCGCACTCACACGATTGAGTCCGGTTTCGTATTTCTGCACCTGCTGGTACGAAATATCGAGAGCCGCCGCCAGGTGTTCCTGGGTCATGCCAAGCAGCGTCCGCCGCAGGCGGATCCGCTCCCCGACGAAATTATCGACACGTCTAGCCAGTTCCCCCATAGCGCAGGCGTCTCTATGCATGTTTTTGTTGCTCATATTTGCGGTCTCATGAACAACTTTGTCAAACAGAACTTCGAGTAATCATTCTCCGCAGGCTAAGAGACATAGCGGGCACCAAAACAATCGTTTATGGCTTTTTCGCTAGAAACTGCCTTAATCTGATAACACCGTCGGTTGCCCTGGAAATGCGAAGGGCCCTGCCTGTCCTCATCCTTTGTGGTGATTTGCAAAACGCAGCAGTGTAATGGGGAGGTGGAGGCCCGGCGTAAGGGAATATATCGAAACGTCCAGAGGTTATCATCGAGTGTTCTCGGATATCCTTGGTGTGGTGAAGGAAGGGTAAACTCTTCAGCCGGCGCCTTTTCTGGGCATGTGAACATGGCGTTTCTTCTGAGTTCTGCTGCCCGACTGGAAATGACGGTTTCATGTCGCCGCTTGCGCGAAAGAGGGGCGGTCCGGGACTTGAAACCACCCGCCGCCGCCCGCGGCAGCGCGGTGCCGCCTGGGGGTGTACATTGCCGGAAGGCATTGACGTCGCGCCTGTTGCACCATCGTCATGCGACGACCGTTCACACCATCGTTCCCGTCCACGGATCGCGCGCGGGCTCAACAGGGGGGCCGGACGCGGTGCGGGACCCCGTGCATGAGGCCGATCCCTCACATGTCATCCGTCTGCGACCGCCGGCCACAAGGATATGCAGCAGGGGCGCCACGGCTCTGTTCGTGCGGATCAGGAGTGATATAGTAGCGGCCGCCCGGCCACGGCCGGCAAAGACGTGACATGACACCGAGCAGCATGACGGGGAACGGATGGCGAAGGCAGTCGCAACGGAACGGGCGATCGCGATGCGGACGGTGACAGCCGTGACCCGGACCTACAGGATCCTGCGGGCCGGCCTTCTGGCGGCGTGCGTGGCGGCGCTTGCCGCATGCTCGAGCGACGATGACGACCGTCCCGCCTATGTCGAGCGGCCGGTGGAGCAGATCTACGCCCAGGCGGCGAACGAACTGGATCAGGGCGAGTATCGCAAGGCCGCCCAGAGCTTCGACGAGGTCGAACGCCAGCACCCCTATTCGACCTGGGCCACCGAGGCGCAGCTGATGGCGGCCTATTCCTATTATCAGGCCAATCAGTACGAGGATGCGATCGCCACCGCGCAGCGCTTCATCGACCTGCATCCCGGCAATCCCAATGTCGCCTATGCCTATTATCTGGTCGGGCTCTGCCATTACGAGCGGATCTCGGATGTCGGTCGCGACCAGGAGATGACCCGCAAGTCGCTGGAGGCCTTCCAGGAGGTGGTGCGCCGCTTCCCCGACAGCGCCTATGCCCCCGACGCCCGGCTGAAGATCGACCTTGCCCGCGACCACCTGGCCGGCAAGGAGATGGAGATCGGCCGCTACTATCTGACCCGCGGCCTGTATATCGCGGCGATCAACCGCTTCCGCACGGTGATCGAGCGTTATCAGACCACCACCCATGTGCCCGAGGCCCTGCACCGCCTGGTCGAGGCCTATCTGTCGCTGGGCATCGAGCGCGAGGCCCAGACGGCCGCTGCGGTGCTGGGCTACAACTATCCCGGCAGCGACTGGTACGAAGACAGCTATGCCCTGCTCACCGGCCGCAATCTTCAGCCGGTGGAAGACAAGGGCTCTTGGATCAGCCGGGCCTTCAGATCGGTCTTCTGATCCGGCACCCGCCCGCCTTTTCGTTCCGCCACCCACCCGACCCGCTGTTTCCTTCGCAATCGTCACGGAAGACCGGATGCTCGCCAGTCTCTCGATCCGCGACGTGGTTCTGATCGACCGGCTCGATCTCGACCTCGGCCCCGGCCTTGCCGTCCTCACCGGCGAGACCGGTGCCGGCAAGTCGATCCTGCTCGACGCGCTGGGTCTGGCGCTGGGGGCGCGGGGCGACAGCGGGCTGGTGCGCGCCGGTGCCGCCCAGGCCTCGGTCACCGCCGTGTTCGAGGTGGCGGAGGATCATCCGGCGCTGGCCATGCTGGCCGAGCAGGAGATACCGGCCGTGCTGCCGCTGATCCTGCGGCGCACCGTCACCCCCGATGGGCGCAGCCGCGCCTGGGTGAACGACCGGGCGGTCGGCGTGGGTCTGCTGCGCCAGCTGGGCGAGGTTCTGGTCGAAATCCACGGCCAGCACGATCAGCACGGCCTGCTGGACCCGCGCACCCATCGCGAGGTGCTGGACCAGTTCGGCGGCCACGAGGCGCTGAAGGCCCAGGTGGCGCGCCGCTTCCGCGAGATGCAGGCCGCCGACGCCGCCCGCGACCGCGCCGAAGCCGAGGCCGAGGCCGTGCGGCGCGAAGAGGATCATCTCCGCACCAGCCTCGCCGATCTCGACAAGCTGAAGCCGCAGCCGGGGGAGGAGGAGGATCTGGTCCACCGCCGCCAGCGGTTGCAGAATGCCGATCGGATCGTGGCAGCGCTGAACGCGGCGCTGGATGCGCTGAACGGCGAGCCGACGCTCGAGGTACGGCTGCTGGACGCCGATCGCGCCCTGCAGCGCCTGCCCGATGCCGAAACCGACGAGCGGGTCCGCCAGCTGCGGGCCGGGCTGGAGCGCGCCTCGATCGAGATCGGCGAAGGGGTGGCCGGGGTCGAGCGGCTGCTTGCCGACCTCGATCTGGGCGAGGACAGCCTGGAGGTGGTGGAGGACCGGCTCTATGCTCTGCGGGCGGCCGCCCGCCGCCATCAGGTGACGACCGAAGACCTGCCCGAGCTTGCCCGGAAGCTGCGCGCCCGGCTGGAGCTGATCGATGGCGGCGGCACGGTTGCGGCGAAACTGACCGCCGCTGCCGCTGAGGCGCGCGCGGTTTATCGCAAGGCGGCCGAGGGGTTGAGCCGGGCCCGCAAGGCGGCAGCGGACGAACTGATCAAGGCGATCGCCGCCGAACTCGGGCCGCTGCGCATGGGCCGGGTGGAGATCGCGGTTGCTTTCGATCCGCTGCCGGAAGACGCCTGGGGTCCGGAGGGCATCGAGCGCTGCCAGTTCATGGTCCGCACCAATCCGGGCGCGCCGGCGGGCCCGCTTGCCCGGGTGGCATCCGGCGGCGAGCTGTCGCGGCTGATGCTGGCGCTGAAGGTGGTTCTGGCCCGCACCGCCAGCGCCGGCACCCTGGTCTTCGACGAGGTCGACAGCGGCATCGGCGGTGCGGTCGCCGATGCGGTGGGCGAGCGGCTGCAGCGCCTGGGCGGCCATGCCCAGGTTCTGGTCGTCACCCACAACCCGCAGGTCGCGGCACGTGGTGACTTGCATCTGCGGGTTGCAAAGCGGGTCGAAGGCGAGACCACGCTCACCGAGGTGCGGGCCCTGACCGCGGCCGAGCGGCGCGAAGAGGTCGCCCGCATGTTGTCCGGCGCCGAACTCACCGCCGAGGCGCGGGCCGCCGCCGACCGGCTGATGAGCCTGGCCGTGCGCAGCTGAGCGGCGGACCGCCGGGCTTGCCCCCGGCGCCGGCTCGTCGTACATCTCGCGCCCCCATCCTTCGCTACCGCGTCCTTGAGGGAGCCTTCCGGCCATGACCGACCGCAACGAGCCCGTGATGCAGCCCACGCTCGAAGAGGCGCGTCAGAACCACAAGGTCCTGGTCCAGCGCATCCGCTTTCACGATCAGCGCTATTACAAGGACGCGGCGCCCGAGATCAGCGATGCCGATTACGACCGGCTGCGCGCCGATTTGATCAGGCTGGAGACGCTTTACCCGGAACTCCAGACGGCGGACAGCCCGACCCGCACGGTGGGCGCGGCCCCGGCGGAGGGCTTCGCCAAGGTCCGCCATGCCCGTCCGATGCTCTCCCTTGCCAATGCCTTCGAGGACGAGGATGTGGTCGAGTTCCTGGCCCGGGCGCGCAAGGGCCTGAATCTCAGGGAAGACGACCAGCTTGCGGTGGTGGCGGAGCCCAAGATCGACGGGCTGTCGGCCAGCCTGCGCTACGAGAACCGCCGGCTGGTGGTGGCGGCGACCCGCGGTGACGGCACCGAGGGCGAGGATGTCACCCGCAACATGCTGACCATCGACGATGTGCCCGACACCCTGCCGGACGACGCGCCCGATCTGGTGGAGGTGCGGGGCGAGGTCTATATGGGCAAGGCCGATTTCGCGGCCCTGAACGAGCGCCGGGCCGAGGCGGGCGAGGCGCTGTTCGCCAACCCGCGCAACGCCGCCGCCGGATCGCTGCGCCAGCTGGACCCCGAGATCACCCGCAAGCGGCCGCTGAAATTCTTCGCCTATGCCTGGGGCGAGGTCTCGGCGCCGCTGGCCGCAACCCAGTGGGGGGCGCTCGACCGGCTTGAGCAGTTCGGCTTCACCGTCAACCCGCTGCGCCGGCTGTGCCGGGGGGCGGACGAGCTGCTGGAGCGCTATCGCGAGATCGGCGACGGGCGCCATGCGCTCGATTACGACATCGACGGCGTGGTCTACAAGATCGACCGGCTGGACTGGCAGGCGCTGCTGGGCCAGGTGGCACGGGCGCCGCGCTGGGCGATCGCGCATAAATTCCCGGCGGAACAGGCGAAGACCCGCCTGCTGGGCATCGAGATCCAGGTCGGTCGCACGGGGGCGCTCACCCCCGTCGCGCATCTGGAGCCGGTGACGGTGGGCGGCGTGGTCGTCTCGCGCGCAACCCTGCACAACGAGGACGAGATCGCGCGCAAGGACATCCGGATCGGCGATCTGGTGGTGGTGCAGCGTGCCGGCGACGTCATCCCGCAGGTGGTCGAGGTGGTGGTCGCCGAACGGCCGAACGACACCCGGCCCTTCGAGGCGCCGACCATCTGCCCCGCCTGCGGTTCGCATGCGGTGCGCGAGCCGGGAGAGGCGGTGCGGCGCTGCACCGGCGGGCTGATCTGCCCGGCCCAGGCGGTGGAGCGGCTGAAGCACTTCGTCTCCCGCGATGCCACCGATATCGAGGGGCTGGGCCGCAAGGAGGTCGAAGCCTTCTTCGAGGACGGGCTGATCCGCAGCCCGGTCGACATCTACACCCTGCCGCAGCGCCAGGAAACCGGCGAGATCGACCTCACGAAGCGGGCCGGCTGGGGCCGCAAATCGGTCGACAACCTGCTGGCGGCGATCGAGGCACGGCGCCGGCTGCCGCTCGACCGCTTCATCTTCGCCCTGGGCATCCGCCATGTCGGACAGAACACGGCGAAGCTGCTGGCGCGCAACTACCTCACCTTCGATGCCTGGCGCGCCGGGCTCGAAGCCGCTGCCGACCCGGAAAGCCCGGCCCGGGCCGATCTGGACGCCATCGCCGGCATCGGCCCGGTGGTCGCCGAGGCGCTGACCGATTTCATGGCCGAGGCGCATAACCGCGAGGTGCTGGAGGCGCTGATCGCCGAGGTGGAGGTGATCGAGGCCGACATACCGGCGCAGGTCTCGGGCAGCCTGTCGGGCAAGACCCTGGTCTTCACCGGCAAGCTCGAAAAGCTGACCCGCGAGTCCGCCAAGCGCCGGGCCGAGCAGCACGGCGCCACGGTGGCAAGCTCGGTCTCGTCGGCCACCAGCATCCTGGTTGCCGGGGCGGCGGCGGGCTCCAAGCTCACCAAGGCGCGCGAGAAGGGCATCGAGGTCTGGACCGAGGACGAGTTCCTTGAGGCGACCGGCGGGGCGGCGGAGAACGGCGAAGGCTGACGGGGCCGCCGGAAACGGGCATACTCCTGCGGATCAAACGTTCGTTTCAAAGGTCCGCAGGAAGAGACCCGCAGCAAGGTAGCCCGATCCCATGTCCGCAGACATCGCCGCCACCCCGCCCGTTAAAGATCTCCATTTCGAGGATTTCGCCGCCGGGCAGGTCTTCCGCACGCCCGCGCGCAGCGTCACCGAAGACGAGATCATCGCCTTCGCCAGCCAGTTCGACAACCAGCCCTTCCATGTCGATCGCGAAGCGGCTGCCGCCAGCATCTATGGCGGGATCATCGCCAGCGGCTTCCATACCCTCGCGCTCGGCTTCAGGCTGGTGCTGGAGGCGCAGATCGTCTCGACCGCGTCGATGGGCTCGCCCGGCCTCGACGAGGTCCGCTGGCTGAAGCCGATGCGTCCCGGCGATACCATCCGTCTGGAGCTGGAGGTGACCGAGGTGATCCCCAGCCGGTCGAAGCCGGACCGCGGTATCGTCAAACTGCTCTACAAGACCTTCAACCAGAATGACGAGGTGATCTGCACCATGCGCAGCATGTGGATGCTCCGTCGGCGGGTGGTGGTGGCATGAGATACCGTCACGCTGAGCAAGCGCTTTTTTCAGTCGGCGAGCTTTGGCACGAAGGGTTTTCGAGCCTTGGCGACGGCGTAGACGGCGACGA
>NZ_NYWI01000062.1:0-33550 GCF_002684955.1 Tistrella sp.
CACGAACAGGGCATGGTGGATCCGCGCCAGCGTGCCATCCCATTCCCACAGACCCAGATATTCATGCACCGTGCTCCGCGGCGGCAGATCCTTGGGCAGGGCCCGCCATTGGCAGCCGGTCATCAGCACATAGAACACACCGTTGAGAACTTCGCGGACATCGACCGTGCGCTGTCGACCGCCGCGCTTCGCGGGCGGGATCAGCGGTTCGACCAGCGCCCATTCTTCATCCGTCAGGTCGCTCGGATATCTCAACCCCGGCCGCTCATAAACACGGCGGGTTTCCGTCGTCCACATTCTGTCCGCTCCCATTTCCTTTGGGGCGGCATCGAATCACAACAGATTCACCGGATTCAATAACATTCCGGACGGGCTCTAAGAAACATGCTTGGCATGTCGATATCGTGTTGATGGGGGCCAATGGGTTCGGGACGGTGGCCATCATGTCGACAACACGCTACGGCCAAGACTACGGTTTAACGGTGGCAAGCTCTGTTCATGGACATTCCATGATTTTTGCTACTTTCATTTTATGGAATAGGTGTAATAAAAATACATGAAAATGGTGATAATTTAATTTTATATTTAATCATGAAAAGAGAATGGCTGCAGGAAAGTCCTGCAGCCACGTCATCTATACTTCACACCAGATCAAACCGATCCGCGTCCATCACCTTCCCCCAGGCCGCCACGAAATCCGTGACGAATTTTTCCTGCGCGTCGTCCTGCGCATAGAGTTCCGCATAGGCCCGCAGGATCGAGTTTGAGCCGAAGGTCAGGTCCAGTTCGGTAGCGGTCCATCTGGTGGTGCCGGTGGCGCGGTCGCGGAGGTCGTAGAGGCCGCCGCCGGCAGGCGTCCAGGTCAGGGACATGTCGGTCAGGGTGACGAAGAAGTCGGTGGAGAGCACGCCCTCGCGGCTGGTGAAGACGCCGTGTTTCGTGCCGCCGTGATTGGTGCCGAGCACGCGCAGGCCGCCGACCAGCACGGTCATTTCAGGGGCGGTCAGGCCCATGAGCTGGGTGCGGTCGAGCATCAGCTCGGCCGGGCTGACGGCGTAGTCGGCCTTCAGCCAGTTGCGGTAGCCGTCGTGGATCGGCTCCAGCGGGGCGAAGCTGTCGGCGTCGGTCATCTCGTCGGTGGCGTCGCCGCGGCCGGGGTGGAAGGGGACGGTGATGTCGAACCCGGCCGCCTTGGCCGCCTGTTCGATGCCGAGATTGCCGGCGAGCACGATGACATCGGCGAGGCTGGCGCCGCTTTCCGCCGCGATCGGGCCCAGCACGCTCAGCACCCGGGCGAGGCGGGCCGGCTCGTTGCCCTCCCAATCCTTCTGCGGGGCAAGCCGGATGCGCGCGCCATTGGCGCCGCCGCGCATGTCGGAGCCGCGATAGGTGCGGGCGCTGTCCCAGGCGGTGCTGACCATGTCTGCGACCGAAAGCCCGGCGGCGGCGATCTTCGCCTTCACCGCGTCGACATCCCAACCGGTCGGGCCGGCCGGCACCGGGTCCTGCCAGATCAGGTCTTCCGCCGGCACGTCGGGGCCGACATAGCGGATTTTGGGGCCCATGTCGCGATGGGTGAGCTTGAACCAGGCGCGGGCGAAGACCTCGGAGAAATACGCCTGATCGGCGTGGAACTTCTCGGAAATCGCGCGATAGGCCGGGTCTTTGATCATCGCCATGTCGGCATCGGTCATGATCGGCATGCAGCGGATCGAGGGGTCCTCGACATCGACCGGCTTGTCCTCCTCGCGGATCTCGACCGGCTCCCACTGCCAGGCGCCGGCCGGGCTCTTGCGCAGCTCCCAGTCGTGGTTGAACAGCATGTGGAAATAGCCGTTGTCCCAGCGGGTCGGATGGGTGGTCCAGGCGCCCTCGATGCCGCTGGTGATCGTGTCGCGGCCCATGCCGCGGCCGGTGGGGTTGGCCCAGCCCAGGCCCTGCGCCTCGACCGGCGCGCCCTCGGGCTCGGGGCCGAGCAGGCCGGCATCGCCATTGCCGTGGGTCTTGCCGACGGTATGGCCGCCGGCGGTCAGCGCCACGGTCTCCTCGTCGTTCATCGCCATGCGGGCGAAGGTCTCGCGGATCGCCTGGGCGGTCTTCAGCGGGTCGGGCTGGCCGGCGACACCTTCCGGGTTCACATAGATCAGCCCCATCTGCACCGCGGCGAGCGGGTTTTCCAGCGAGGTTTCGGCATCGCTCGCATAACGCTCCCGCCCGAGCCAGGTGGTCTCGGGGCCCCAATAGACATCGAGTTCCGGATGCCAGATGTCCTCGCGGCCGAAGGCGAAGCCGAAGGTCTTGAGCCCCATGGTCTCGTAGGCGATGGTGCCGGCCAGCACGATCAGATCGGCCCAACTGACCCTGTTGCCGTATTTCTTCTTGATCGGCCAGAGCAGGCGCCGCGCCTTGTCGAGGCTGACATTGTCCGGCCAGCTGTTCAGCGGCGCGAAGCGCTGATTGCCGGTGCCGCCACCGCCGCGGCCGTCGGAGATGCGATAGCTGCCGGCGGCATGCCAGGACAGGCGGATCATCAGCCCGCCGTAATGGCCCCAATCGGCTGGCCACCAGGGCTGGCTGTCGGTCATCAGCGCCCGCATATCCTGCTTCAGCGCCTCGAAATCGAGCGTCTTCAGCGCCGCGCGATAGCTGTAGCCGCGGCCGAGCGGGTTGGTCTTGCTGTCATGCTGGGACAGGATCTCCAGCTTCAGCGATTTCGGCCACCAGGCCGTTACCGAGCTGTCGGCGGTGGTGTTGCCACCATGCATGACGGGGCATTTGCCGCCCTGGGGGTTCATCTCGTTCACGTCGTCCTCCTGCCGGGCTCCGCTGTCGGGCTGGTCTTGTTGATGAAGAAGATGAAGATGGATATGGCGTCGGGGGGGAGATGTTCGAGCCGAATTCGTGACAGGGGCGACCGCTGTCTTGCGCTTCTCCCGCCCGGCTCGATATGTTGCCCACCGCACCTCACCCGAGACCGGTCCGGAGACCTGTGCCCCATGGCCAATGCCGCGACGGAAGAGCTGATCGAGAACTTCTCCCTGTTCGACGACTGGGAAGAGCGCTACGCCTATCTGATCGATCTGGGCCGCAAACTGCCGGATCTGCCCGAGGCGGAACGCACGCCCGAGAGCAAGGTCGAAGGCTGTATGAGCCAGGTCTGGCTGTTGAGCGAGGTGGAGCCGGGCAATCCGCCGGTGATCCGCTATCGCGCCGACAGCGACAGCCAGATCGTCCGGGGGCTGATCGCGGTGCTGATGACCGCCTATTCCGGCGAGACCGCCGACCGGATCATCGCCACCGACATCAACGACATCTTCAATCGCATCGGCCTGGACCGGCATCTGAGCCCCAACCGCCGCAACGGCTTCTATGCCATGGTGCAGCGGATCTCGGACACCGCTGCCCAGGCCATGAAGGCCTCGTCCTGATACCCGCCAAGCCCCTTTGCGGAGTGCTGCCCGATCATGGCCCATGAACTGACCGCCACCGGCGAAGCACCCGCGGTGCTGCGCAATTCCTCCATCGACCGGGCGGCGCTGGCCCAGGCGCGTATCGATCTGGCCGCCAGCCTGCGCATGGCTGCGCGTCTGGGCTTCGCCGAAGGGATCTGCAACCATTTCTCGGCGCTGGTCCCGGGGCGGGACGATCTGTTCCTGGTCAACCCCTATGGTCTGGCCTTCGCCGAGGTGACCGCGTCCAGCCTGCTGGTCTGCGATTTCCACGGCAATGTGATCGAGGGCGAGGGCCGGCCCGAGGCGACGGCGTTCTATATTCATGCCCGGCTGCACATGAAGAAGCCCGGCGCGCGGGCCGCCTTCCACACCCATATGCCCAATGCCACGGCCCTGACCATGATCGAGGGCGAGCCGCTCTCTCATGCCGGGCAGACCGCGCTCAAATTCCTCGGCCGGACCGCGGTCGACCCGGTCTATAACGGCCTGGCGCTGGATGCGGCCGAAGGCGACCGGATCGCCGCGGCGATGGGCGATGCCGACATCCTGTTCATGCGCAGCCATGGCGTGATGGTCACCGCCCCCTCGATCGCCGAGGCCTGGGACGATCTCTATTATCTGGAACGTGCCGCCGAGGTGCAGATCCGGGCGCTGCAGACCGGACGGCCGCTGATCCCGGTGCCGGCGGATGTGGCGGCCATGACCGCCGCCCAGATGCGCAGCGAGGATGCCGAAAGCGCCCGGCTGCATCTGGAAAGCGTGAAGCGGATCCTGGCGCAGAGCGAGCCCGACTACGCCGGTTGAGCCGGACCCACCGGAGGCACCCGGGGGAGGGGCGCCGGCGCGCGCCCTCCGTCCGGCTTGCAGCCGGGCGCATGTGGGGGTCTGATGGGGGCACCGACCGACGTGCAGGAGACCCCGACCCATGGCCAGAGCAGAGGCGGCAATCGGTGCCGCACGCTATGCCGTCTCGATCCGGACCGGCAATCATCAACTCGTCGCCGACGAACCGCAGAAACTGGGCGGCGCTGATGCCGGCCCGGCGCCCTATGACCTGCTGCTGGCGAGCCTGGGCGCCTGCACCGCGATCACGCTTAAGATGTATGCCGAGCGAAAACAGTGGCCGCTCGGCGAGGCGAAGGTCGCGCTGCATTATCTGGTCGAGAACGGCACCGGCCGGATCGAGCGGGTGCTGACGCTGGATGGCCCGCTCGACGATGATCAGCGCGCGCGCCTGGCCGACATCGCCGAGCGCACGCCGGTGACGCTGACGCTCAAATCCGGCCTTGCGATCTCGACCAGCCTGTCTTGACTGACAAGCCCGATACCCGGCCCGCCAGAGGCCGGGATCTGCAACCGATGCCCGAGGAAATCCCCATGGACGAGCTGATCAGGGCGACCGCCCGCGATCTGGTCGCGCGGCTGGCGCGCGGCGAGGTGACCCCGAACGACCTGCTGGATGCGCTGGAGCGACGGGTCGAGGCGGTGGATGGTGCCGTCAATGCCGTGGTCACCCGCGCCTTCGATCAGGCCCGCGCCGCCGCCCGGCACTGGATGCCGACGACCGACCGCCGCCGCCAGCCCGGCCGGCTGCACGGTCTGCCGGTGGCGATCAAGGACCTGACCGCGACCGCCGGCATCCGCACCACCTATGGCTCGCCGCTCTTCGCCGACAATGTGCCGGCCCGGTCCGACAATGTCGCCGCCCGGCTGGAAGAGCGTGGCGGCATCATCTACGCCAAGACCAACACGCCCGAATTCGGCGCCGGCGCCCAGACCTTCAACGAGGTCTTCGGCACCACCACCAATCCGTGGAACACCAGCCTGACCCCCGGCGGCTCGTCGGGCGGCTCGGCGGTGGCGCTGGCCAGCGGCACGGCCTGGCTGGCGCAGGGGTCGGATCTGGGCGGCTCGCTGCGCATTCCTGCCGCTTTTACCGGCGTTGTGGGTCTGCGCCCAACCCCGGGCCGCGTGCCCCACGGCCCCTCGGTCTCGCCCTTCTCGACGCTGTCGGTCGAGGGGCCGATGGCGCGCGACGTGGCCGATCTGGGGCTGATGCTCGATGCCATGGCCGGCCTTCATCCGCGCGATCCCCTGTCACGCGAGGCGGAGGCGGGGTTGTTCGAAGCGGCGGCGACCGCGCCGCGCAAGCCGCGGCGGGTGGCGGTTTCGGTGGATCTGGGGATCGTGCCGGTGGCGGCGGACGTGCGCGCCGCCTTCGGCCGCGCCGTCGACCGTCTGGCGGCCGAAGGCGTCGAGATCGTGCCGCTGGAGACCAGCTTCGCCGAGGCCGAGAGCGCCTTCAAGGCCCTGCGCGCCGGGCTGATGGCCACCCTGCACGAGGATATGCTGCAGGCCCATCGCGACCGGCTGAAGCCGGATCTGGTCTGGAACATCGAACACGGGCTGGGGCTGGATGCCGCAACCCTCGGCCGGGCCGAGCGGGCGCGGGCGAAGATGACGCTGGATCTGATCGACGAACTTTCCCGCGTCGATCTGGTGCTGACGCCGACCGTGCTGACCCCGCCCTTCCCGCACACCATCCGGGCGCTGGAGGAAATCGAGGGCCATCGGTTCGAGACCTATGTCTCGTGGCTGGCGCTGACCTTCGCGATCACGTTGACCGGCACGCCGGCGATGTCGCTGCCGGCGGGGCGCATGGCTGGCGATCTGCCCTTCGGTCTGCAACTTGTCGGCCGGCCGGCGGATGAGGCAGCATTGCTGACCCATGCCGCCTGGATGGAAACGGTGCTCACACCCGTGCGGGAAGTGCCCGTGGATCCTCGGATTCCGGCTTGAAGACGCATGCGTTAGCAGGCGATCGATTGTCATGCCTATGCGTGATAATTGAATTCATAGGCATGTAGAAAGTCCATGTAGTGGACTGTCGGACGAGGCCCGCCCCAGCATGCGGCGCCTCGTCTTTTTTATATGAAAAACAAAGGGTTATAGAGTATTTCCCGCGCTGGATTTCCAGAATGGCTGGGTTGCGCGATGCGAAACGGTGTGGCCTGTGCGTGGATACAACTCCCCTTCTGCGTTCATGATGCGAAATCCGATCGCTTTTTGTGTTGAGAATACATCCTGGAAGTTGCTCTAATACACGCCAGGGATGTAGACGCCCTCAATGAAAGCGACAGCGGGCCGATACCGGACCCAACCCGCGCGGGGCCACCCGACCCTTTTTGATCGGGGCGACATGAACCGCTGCATCGGTACGGCCGGCACGGCCATTGCCGGCGACGGCGGAGATAAGGGGGACGACGATGAAATCCGAGCTGCGAAAGGCCCGGTCGCGTGAGCGTGTGGCGCGCGTCCAGGCACTGACGGCGGACGACCCCGTCCTCGGGGCCCGCCTCAACCGCATCCTGACCCATGCCCGGAACGTCAGGGTCACCGAATACCATCTGACCAATGCCTGCAATATCCGCTGCAAGGGCTGCTGGTTCTTCGAATACGGCCACGACACCGCGACCCGCGAGGTCAAGGATCTGGCGACGCTGGAGAGTTTCCTCATCGATGAGACGAAGCGTCGGCGGGTGAACGCCGCGCTGGTCATCGGCGGTGAGCCGACGCTGTTCCCGGATCGTCTGCGGCTGTTCGTGAAGCACCTGCGCTATGTGACGGTCTCGTCGAACGGTCTCAGGCGTCTGCCCTGGGACGGGTTCGAAGACGTGAACGTGATGCTGACCCTGTTCGGCGGCGGCAAGCTCGACGACGAGCTGCGCGCGATCAAGCCGAGCGGCCGGCAGTTCACCGGGCTGTTCGAGACGGTGCTCGAGAACTACCACCAGGATCCGCGGGCGAACTTCGTCTATGCGCTGACCGAGGACGGCATCGAATACATCGAGGAGACCGTCCGGCGCATCGCGGCGAACGGCAACCGTCTGTCGTTCAACTTCTACAGCAAATACGGCACCGACGATCCCACTGCCCAGGCCCATCAGGATGCCCTGCTGGCCGAGGCGCTGAGGGTCAAGGCGCTCTATCCGGATGTGGTGCTGAGCCATCCCTACTACATCGAGGCGATGATCACCGGCCGGACCCATTGGGGCGCCGATTTCGGTTACGACGTCTGCCCGTCGATCAGCATCGATCATCCGGATCACGCCGAACGGCTGGAGAACGGCAACCCGGTGCTGCCCTTCTTCAACACCTGGGCGGCGGACCTGAAGACGGTGAAGTTCTGCTGCACCTCGGGCCATTGCGACGGCTGCCGCGACAGCCAGGCGGTGAATTCCTGGCTGATGGTCAGCATGGACCGCTTCCTGGACAGCCGCGAGATGCTGGAGACCTGGATCGGCATTGCCGAGGGCTACTGGAATCAGTTCATCTGGACGCCCTTCAACCCCTATGCCGCCGCCCATCAGGCGATGAAGGCGGAGCGGGCCGGGCCGATGGAAGAGGTCGAGGACAACGGTGATGTGCCGGCGCGTGTGCCGCATGCACCGGCGGTCCCCGTCTCTGCTCAGTTCCAGGGTGTCGGACACTGATCGCCATCCTGCGGGACGCACCTTGCAGGGAGGGGAGGGTATGACGGCTGCAGATCTGGCCACGGGTCCGGAGGGGGGAACCCTGGATGCCGTGCTCGGCCGCCTGAACGCGCTCGATGTGCTGGTCCATTCCGGCATCCGTGTGACCGCAGGCCCCGATGGGGCAGTGGTCGCGCGGGTGGCGGATCCGGGCCCCGAGCATGTCGAGCAGGGGCCGGCGGGGGCGGTGATCAACGTGGTCATGATCATGGGGCTGGCCGATTGCGCCCTGGCCGTGCCCGCCATTCTGGCGGCCGGCGGGGCGCGATGCGCCACGCTCGAAAGCGCCATCAAGCTGGCGGAACCACTCGGGCCCGGCCCTTTCGAGGGACGGGGGCGGGTGGTCGGCCGGCAGGGCGACCTGTTCACGGTCGAGGTGACGGTCGTCGATGATCAGGGCCGGATCGGTGCGACCGCCACAGGGCTGGTCGCCCGGATCTGATCCAACGAGCCGGCGGCCATGCACCGCCAGCCAATCGGCCTCAGGGGATTACTGTGGCCATGTTTTCAATCACAGGCAAATCCGGAGACAGGACATGAACGAGTCCGTTGCGAGCGCCGCCGAAGCCCCCCTGGTCGTCGAGGGGCCCGAGCAGTTCTACAAGATGCCCAAGGAATACCAGGATCTGGTCATCCATCAGCTTCGCGCCCATACCGAGGGCGAGCTGACCGGCGCCGACGACTACACCCAGCTGCTCTATCCGATGGCGCCGGATCCGTATGAGCGCAAGATGTGCTGCGAGCGCGCCGCCGAAGAGGTCGACCACTTCATCCGCGGTGCCGAGGTGCTCAAGGATCTGGGCATCGACGTCTACTACATGATGGATCAGCACTTCCAGGAGCGGCAGCACTACCGCACCGATGCGGTGCGCAAGATCGACAACTGGGTGCAGCGTGGCCTGTTCTCGATGATCGGCGAGGGCGCCGTGCTCGCGATGATCGAGGAAATGGCCCAGTCCTCGTACAAGCCGATCGCCGACATGTGCGTCTCGATCGTCATGGACGAGTACAACCACGTCGCCCAGGGCCGCCGCATCGTGAAGCAGTTCTGCGCCACGCCCGAAGGTCGCGCCCTGGTGCAGGCCGAACTGGAGGGGGTGTGGTGGTCGACCATGCTCGACCTTTTCGGCCGCTCCGAGAGCGAGCGCTCGAAGCTCTACGTGAAGTGGGGCCTGCGCAAGTACACCAACGAGGAAGCCCGCCAGCGCTACTGCGCCCATATCGTGCCGCAGCTGCGTGAACTGGGCCTCGACGTGCCGGACGACTGGACCCGGGGCCGCAAGTTCCTCTGATCCGTCCGTCTGCATCGGAAGGGGCGTCGCCTGCGAGGGCGGCGCCCCTTCGCTGTTGCGAGGGTGCATTGCACAATCAATGGGCGCTGCATCCCCGGATACGGGGATGCCGCCTTAAAAATGTGCAGAAACCCGGCCGACAGCTGAGCGAGGGGCGGCATGTGGCCTCCAAACCCCTGCGATTCCGCGGCTTGGGAGGTTTGGCACGGGCATTGCTAATAATCCTGTGGACGCAGGTGACGGGGCGGGGAGCGCCCCGGTCGGATCCTGGTGATGCACAGCGCGTCATCAGTATTCGATGTGTCGCCTGCTGGTCTTATGAAGACGAACTGGTATCGAAACCAAGAGGGCGAAAAAAAGATTTGACCGATGGAAGTAAAATTGGTCTAATCACCTCGAAGGGACGGCTTCACGAGACTGAATGTCCTTCCGAAAGGCAGGACTGGCCGGGTTGAGGGCACGGACGGAGTGCTTGAAGCGGGGGTGAGTGCTTTCCGCTCGACCCTCAACCCGGATCGCCTCTCGAAGTTTTGGTGCCTCTTCATCCATCTTCTGCTTAGGCTCTTCGGTTACCTCTCCACACTGTCGACTTTACGGCCGGCCGGATCTCAGGATCCGCCGGCCGTTTCTTTTTCCGGCGTCCTTTACCGTCGGTTCCAGGCGCCGGGACGGGCATATTCCTCTGTCCCGCCAGGGATTTTCCTGAGGCCCCCGGGCAACGGGTGCTTGACCCGCCGTCTCACCCGGCTATCGTGCGGCGGCCTCTTCTGGGGCGGGGCGTTTCAGGTCATGATGACGTCCGGACGGGGCGGAGGCGGCCGGAAGGACCGGGTTCGCGCGGGCTGAGGGGAAGCGAGGCATGGGCGGTCAGATCCCTGCGCATATCATCGTGCTGGGCAACGAGAAGGGTGGCTCGGGCAAGTCGACCACGGCGATGCATCTGGCGGTGGGGCTGATGAAGCTTGGCCAGAAGGTCGGCGTGATCGATATCGACAGCCGTCAGCGCACCATCAGCCGCTATATCGAGAACCGTGCCGCCTTTGCCCGCGAACAGCAGGCCTGGATGCCGGTGCCGGAAAGCGCGGTCATCCCGCGCTCCGACAAGCCGAGCCGGGCGGAGATGGAGGCGGATGAGCGCGAGGCCTTCGTGGGCGCGCTTGCACGGCTTGCCCGCGACAACGACGTCGTCATCATCGACAGCCCCGGCAGTGACCATTTTCTCGCCCGCCTGGCCCATTCCTTCGCCGACACGCTGATCACCCCGATCAACGACAGCTTCATCGATCTGGACGTGCTGGCCCGCGTCGATCCCGAGACGCTGAAGGTGCTGGGCCCCAGCGTCTATGCCGAGATGGTCTGGAACGAGAAGAAGACCCGGGCGATTCGCGATCGCGGCACCATCGACTGGGTGGTGATGCGCAACCGCCTGTCGTCGACCGAAAGCCGCAACCAGCGCGATATGAGCCGGGTGGTGGAGCAGCTGTCGCGGCGGGTGGGCTTCCGCGTCGCGCCGGGGTTCGGCGATCGGGTGATCTATCGCGAGCTGTTCCTGCGCGGGCTCACCATGCTCGACCTGCGCGACGTGGATGCGAACATCTCGCTGTCGATGTCGCATATCGCCGCCCGGCACGAGGTGCGCGGCCTGATCGAGGCCCTGCGCCTGCCGATGCTGGACGGCCGCGATCTGATCCTCTGAGCGGCCCCCCTTTCCACCACGCCGCAAACCCCCATGTAGGAAACGAGTGTGTGAAGATCCGCTTCATGCGCCGTCTGACCTGTGGGAGACCGGCATGACCCGTGACCTTCGCCCCGGCCGCCCCGCGCGCCCGCCGGCCAGCTCTGCCGAGGTCGAGGGCTTTCTGGCCGAGGCGCGCCGAAGCGTGCCGGCCCGGCCGGCCGCCCCCCGACCGACAACCCATGGTGGGGCCGCCGCGCGCCTGATCCTGGCGATGGACGCGACTCAGAGCCGGCAGCCCGGCTGGGATCTTGCCCAGGGGCTGCAGGGGGAGATGTTCCGCGTGGCCGGCGATGGCGGGCTTGCGGTCCAGCTGGTCTATTACCGTGGGTTCGACGAATGCCGCGCCAGCCGCTGGGCCGGCGATGCCCTGGCCCTGGCGCGCGTGATGTCGCGGATCGACTGCCGGGCCGGGCGGACCCAGCTGGCCCGCGTCCTGTCCCATGCCGTGGCCGAGGCACGGGCCGCCCCGGTCCACGGGCTGATCTTCGTCGGCGATGCGCTGGAGGAACCGATGGCGCCGCTGGAGGCGGGGGCGGCGGATCTGGCCATGCTGGGGGTGCGGGCCTTCATGTTTCAGGAAGGGGCTCATCCCGAGGTCGCCGCAGCCTTCGGACGGATCGCCCGGATCACCGGCGGGGCCCTGCTGCCCTTCGATCCCGCCGCCCCCGACCGGCTGCGGGCCCTGCTGGGCGCCGTCGCTGCGGTCGCAACCCGGGGGCCAGCGGCCCTGGATCGGCCCGGCCGGGCCGATCCCAAGGCGCTCAGCCTGCTGATCGGGCGCATGGGCGAGAGGTGAGCGTTATGGGGGTGAGGTGGTGATCTGGGCCCTGCTTGCCGGTTTCGTCAGCCTGATTGCCGTGCTGACCCTGGGCGGACGTCTGGGGCGGGTGGATCGGGCCGTGCTGAAGCGTATCGGCCTGTGGGGGCTGGTGGTGCTGGCGGCGGTTGCTGCCGTTCTGCTTGCCGTGACCGGCAAATGGCCGGCCGTTGCCGCCGTGGCGGCGGCGGCCCTGCCGGTGGTGATGCGGCTGGCGCGCACGGCCCTCGGGCTTGTGCCCGTCTGGCACCTGTTTCGCCGGGCCCGGCCCCAGGGTGGGGCGGGGCTCGGCGGGGCGGGGCTCGGGACGGCCGGCACGGCCCGCAGCCGCCCGCGCACGATCGAGACCCGCAGCCTGCGCATGACGCTGGACACAGATACCGGCGCCATGTCGGGCGTGGTCCTGGACGGACCGGAGCGCGGGCAGGGCCTTGAGGAGCTGAGCGTCGAGACGCTGATCGCGCTGCTGCGGCGGTTGCGGGTGGAGGATCCGGACGGCGCCCGCCTGCTGGAAAACTGGGGGGAGCGGACCTATGGGCCGGGCTGGTCCGACCCGTCTGCGGGCAGCGGCGGTGCCGGAACGGATCCCGCCGGTGCGGACGAGATGTCCGAGGCCGAGGCGCGCGCCATCCTGGGGGTGGAGGCCGGTGTCGGGGCCGCCGAGATCACCGCCGCGTGGCGGCGGATGATGGCCCGGGTGCACCCCGATCATGGGGGCAGTGCAGCTCTTGCAGCGCGGGTAAATGCGGCCCGCGATCGCCTTCTGGGCGCCCGTTCACGCGCGTGATCCGAATGCGGTCGCCCCTTCGGTCAAAGGGGTCCGATTTGCGTCTGCGGCCGTTCAAGGCTATAAATTGTGCCGTTCGTCGGTCAGACATGTGACCATCGATGCCATGAGACCGCCTCTGGTGACAAATTGGGGGCAGGTCAAAATAGGCGTCGCATCGTGTTCTGTTGCGATGCAATATATGTAGGGTCGATCGGCGGATCGACGGCACGCCTGCCCGAGGCGAGGAAGTGCCGTGCATCCGCTGCGGACCATGTGGGCAGCATGGGCCGCGATATCGAATGACACGTGACCGGTCGGACGATCGTTCCGAAGAACGCCTCAAGAATTCGATCCAGCGATTAGGTCCATGAGCAACACCAAGCCCGTTCGCAAAGCCGTCTTCCCCGTCGGTGGCCTGGGCACGCGTTTCCTTCCCGCCACCAAGGCCATGCCCAAGGAAATGCTGCCGGTCGTCGACAAGCCGCTGATCCAGTACGCCGTGGAAGAGGCGCGTGCCGCCGGCATCGAAGAGCTGATCTTCGTCACCGGCCGGAACAAGACCGCCATCGAAGACCATTTCGACCAGTCGTTCGAGCTGGAATGGACGCTGCAGGAGCGCGGCAAGCACGACCAGCTGACCCAGCTGCGCCGCTGGCTGCCGAAGGCCGGCAACGTGTCCTATACCCGTCAGCAGGAGCCGATGGGCCTGGGCCATGCCGTGTGGTGCGCCCGCCATCTGGTCGGTAACGAGCCCTTCGCCGTGCTGCTGGCCGACGACCTGGTCCTTGCCGACCGCCCGTGCCTCAGCCAGATGGTCGAGGTCTACGAGCAGAAGGGCGGCAATGTCGTGGCCGCGATGGATGTCGCCCCTGAACACACCTCGCGCTACGGCATCATCGACATCGCTGAGGATGATGGCCGCCTGGTCACCGCCCGCGGCATGGTCGAGAAGCCGAAATCCGACGAGGCGCCCTCGCGCACCGCAGTGATCGGCCGCTACATCCTGCAGCCCGAGATCTTCGATCATCTGGGCCGCCACGAGCGCGGTTCGGGCGGCGAGATCCAGCTGACCGACGCGATCCGCGCCATGGTCGAAAGCCACCCCTTCCATGCGGTGCGCTTCGATGGCGAGCGCTTCGATTGCGGCGACAAGGCCGGCTTCATCCAGGCGAATATCGCCTTCTCGCTGGCCCGCGTCGATCTGCGCGACCAGGTGAAGGACTTCCTGGCCGAGCGCCTTTCGACCTACCGCGACGCCGCCCAGTAAGGCTATAGTTCGGCGCGCAGGGCCCGCGATCCTGTCCTTCAAGGGGCAGGATCGGGGGCTTTGCGCGCCGTTCGCGCTCACTGGCAAAGGAATTGGCTTCCATGCGCGTCGCGATGATCGGCACGGGCTATGTCGGCCTTGTGTCGGGCACCTGCTTCTCCGAATTCGGCCATTCGGTCGTCTGTGTCGACAATGACCGGTCGAAGATCGAGCGGCTGCTCGGCGGCGAGATCCCGATTTACGAGCCCGGCCTCGACGATCTGGTCGCCCGCAATGTGCGCTCGGGCCATCTGGGTTTCACCACCGATCTGGCCCAGGCCGTGCGCGATGCCGAGGTCGTGTTCATCGCGGTCGGCACGCCCAGCCGCCGCGGCGACGGCCATGCCGACCTCAGCTATGTCTTCGAGGCCGTGCGCCAGGTGGCGATGGCCGCCGACGGCTACCGGCTGGTGGTCACCAAGTCCACCGTGCCGGTCGGCACCGGTGCCAAGGTGAAGGCGCTTCTGGCCGAAACCCGCCCGGATCTTCCCTTCGACGTTGCCTCGAACCCTGAATTCCTGCGGGAAGGCTCGGCGATCGAAGACTTCATGCGCCCCGATCGCGTGGTGGTCGGTACCGAAACCGCGCAGGCGCGCGAGTTGATGACCGAACTCTACCGGCCGCTCTTCCTGGCGGAGACGCCGATCGTCCACACCACGATCGAGAGCGCCGAGCTGATCAAATATGCCGCCAACGCCTTCCTCGCCACCAAGATCACCTTCATCAACGAAGTGGCGGATCTGTGCGAGAAGGTTGGCGCCGACGTGCAGGACATCGCCCGCGGCATCGGCCTGGACGGTCGCATCGGTCGCAAATTCCTGCATGCCGGCCCGGGCTTCGGCGGATCCTGCTTCCCCAAGGACACCCGCGCCCTGGTCTCGTCGGCTCAGGAATACAACGCGCCGCTCTCGCTGGTGGAGCAGGTCGTGGCCTCCAACGAAGCCCGCAAGCGCCGCATGGCCGACCGGGTGATCGCCGCCGCCGGTGGCAGCCTTGCCGGCAAGACCGTGGGCGTGCTGGGCCTGACCTTCAAGCCCAACACCGACGACATGCGCGAGGCGCCGAGCCTGGACATCGTACCGGCGCTGATCCGCGCCGGCGCCACCGTCCGGGCCTATGATCCCGAAGGCATGGCCGAGGCCCGCCGCCTGCTCGACCGTGTGGTCTGGGCCGAGGATGCCTATGATGCCGTCACCGGCGCCGATGTCGCGGTGCTCGTCACCGAGTGGAACCAGTTCCGGGCGCTCGACCTTGATCGGGTGAAGGCGGCGATGAAGACCCCGGTCATGGTCGATCTGCGCAACGTCTACAAGCCGGAAGAGATGGCCGCCCGCGGCTTCGCCTACAGCTCGATCGGCCGCCCGGCCGCGGGGCTTGGCTGAACCGGTGGCCGCTGCCATTCTCTACCCCCGAGCCGTTCTTCAAAACCGACCCTGAGAGGCCGTTCGTGACCAAGCTCGTCCACCGCTTCCATCCGACCGTGCTGCGCGAATACGACATCCGCGGCATCATCGGCGAGACCCTGGGGACCGAGGACGCCTATGCCATCGGGCGGGTCTTCGCCTATATGCTGAAGGCCCGCGGCGGCGCGTCCGCCGCCGTCGGTCGCGATGGCCGGGTGAGCTCGCCCGATCTGGAAGCGGCGCTGGTGCGCGGGCTGACCGAAGGCGGCGTCGATGTGATCCGCGTGGGCCTTGGTCCCACCCCGATGCTCTATTACGCCGCCCAGACCCGCGGTGTGGACGGCGGCATCATGGTCACCGGCTCGCACAACCCGCCGGACCAGAACGGCTTCAAGATGGTCATGCTCGGCAAGCCCTTCTTCGGCGAGGACATCCGCGAGATGGGCCGCATCGCCGCCGAAGGCGAGCTTCTGCCGGCGCCGTCGACGGGGGCCGACAACGACGCGCCCGACGTGCTGTCGGCTTATGTCGCCCGGCTGACGGAGGGGCTGTTCAAGACCGTCGCCCGCGAACCCGTGGTGGTCTGGGATGCCGGCAATGGTGCGGCGGGTGAGGCGCTGACCATGGTGGCGCGCAACCTTCCCGGCCGCCATGTGCTGCTCTATGCCGATATCGACGGCACCTTCCCCAACCATCACCCCGACCCGACCGAGCCGCACACCCTGGTCGACCTGATCGCCAGGGTCGCCGAGGAAGGTGCGGATCTGGGCATCGCCTTCGACGGCGACGGCGACCGCATCGGCGTGGTCGACGGCAAGGGGCGGATCCTCTGGGGTGATCAGCTGCTGATGATCCTGGCCCGCCCGATCATCGACCGCATCCCCGGCGCCACCATCATCGCCGATGTGAAGGCGAGCCAGGCGCTGTTCGACGAGATCGCCCGCCTGGGCGGCACGCCGGTGATGTGGAAGACCGGCCATTCGCTGATCAAGACCAAGATGAAGGAGACGGCAAGCCCGCTCGCCGGCGAGATGAGCGGCCATGTCTTCTTCGCCGACGGCTATTACGGCTATGACGACGCGCTCTATGCCGCCGTCCGCCTGCTGGACCAGCTGGCGACCACGGGCGAGAGCATCACCGCCATCCGCGACGGCCTGCCCGACATGGTCAACACGCCCGAGATCCGCATCCCCTGCGCCGACGACCGCAAGTTCCAGGTGGTCGCCGATATTGCAGCGACGCTGGCGGCCGAGGGCGCCCAGGTCGACCGGACCGACGGCGTGCGGGTGAAGGTCGATGGTGGCTGGTGGCTGCTGCGCGCCTCCAACACCCAGGCGGTGCTGGTGGCCCGTGCAGAGGCGGCCGATGACGCCCGGCTGGCGGTGCTGAAGGGCGAACTGGCCCGGGTGCTGACGGCGACCGGCGTCGAGGTGCCGGCGGCCCTCGCCGCCTGATTCATCCGCCGCCTGATCCGACATGGAAAGGGCCGCTCCCGGTTGGGGGCGGCCCTTTTCTTTGCGTCGGCGGCGGGGAGGGCGGCGGTCAGAAGCCGGCGCCGGCCGCGTGCATCACCTCGTTGCTGCCGCGCCAGATCATGTCGAGCGCCACATAGCTGATGATGGCGAGACCGACATAGGCCAGCCAGTGATGGCGTTCCAGCAGCTTGGCCACATAGTTCGCCGCCAGGCCCATCAGCGCGATCGACAGCACCAGACCGATGATCAGCACCTCCATGTGATGACGCGCGGCGCCGGCCACCGCCAGCACGTTGTCGAGCGACATCGACACGTCGGCGATGATGATGGCAGTCAGTGCCTGACGCATGGTCTTGGGCGCCGCCGCCTTTTCTTCAGGCAGTTCGTCGACGCCGTCGGCAGGGGCACTGCCTGGGGCGGATGCCGCGGCCGCCGCCTCGGCGGCTGCGGCCTTGCGGGCCTGGCGCAGTTCCTGCCACATTTTCCAGGCGACCCAGAGCAGCAGAATGCCGCCGGCCAGCGTCAGGCCGATGATTTCGAGCAGTTCGACGGTCACGGCGGCGAAGGTGATGCGCAGAACCGTGGCCGCCAGGATGCCGTAGATGATCGCCTTGCGGCGAAGGGCTGCCGGCAGGCCGGCTGCGGCCATGCCGATGATCACCGCATTGTCGCCCGACATCACGACGTCGATCATGATGACGGTCAGAAGCGCGCCGAGGCCGTCGGCGGAGACGAGGAATTCGGGCAAGATCCCAACCTTCGTGCAGCGGCCCGGATGATGAGAGGGGGGGAGGGGACCGCGGGAGACGGGCGTCCCTCGGGTGCAGGGGGCGCGCCCCTTGTTCTATGCCTGCCCAACCGCCTTCACAAGCCCCCGCCCCGCAGCCCGGCGCCTCTTGTCACCCCCGACCTTGGTCCCGGAGCCCGTGCCATCCGGAGCGGCAGACTGGCACGAACGGTATAGTTGCGACATCATGTCGGAAAGAATGCGTGCAAAGCGCATCAAGCCGTATGGGGGCGCCGAATCCTGGGGAGGATAGATGACCGCAATGACCATGAAGGATCACTCTGCCCATGGTGACGGCCTGTCGATGAGCGATACGATCGCCCGGCTGGCCGACCGGGCCGGAGGGCTGGGGGTGCGGATTGCCGACATCGTCGGCAAGGTGGACGAGGTTGCCCGCGCCCTGCGTGGCCAGTCTGACGGTCTGGGCGGGCTGACCGGCCTGGTCGACCGCATGGCCGAAGACAACCGGGCGATCGACCAGTCGGCCCGGACCGCCGACGAGCGGGCGGCAGAAGCGGCCCGGCAGGCCGCAAGCTCTCGCGCCGAAGCGGCACAGACGCTGGACGAGATCCGCGAGCTGACCGGCAGCGTGGCCGATATCGCCCGCCGGCTGGATGTGCTTGCCCAGGCGCTGGACCGGGTGGGCAAGGTCTCGAGCCAGATCGACGGCATCGCCAAACAGACCAACCTGCTTGCGCTCAATGCCACGATCGAGGCGGCGCGGGCGGGAGAGGCCGGCCGGGGCTTCGCCGTCGTGGCCGGAGAGGTCAAAAGCCTTGCCCGATCCACACAGGAAGCCACCGCCCAGATCTCCCAGACCCTGGGCGAGCTGGGCCTGGAGGTTCGGGCCCTGGTCGATGCCAGCGGCCGGACACTGGGCAAGGCGGAGCATGTGCGCGAGGGGACCGGGCGGATCGGCGGCGTCATCGACGGGCTGGCCGATGCCGTGGGCATGATCGGCGGCGAGGTCGGGCGGATTGCCGGCCAGGCCGCCTCCAACACCACGGTCTGTAACCAGGTCAGCGCCGAAATGCGGGAGCTGAACACCGGCGTTGCCCAGTCGCGTACCCGCCTCGACGAGGCGGATGCGCGCCTGGTGGAACTGCTCGATCTGTCCGAGAACCTGATCGAGCTGACGGCCGGGGCCGGGGCGGAGACGGTCGACACGCCGTTCATCGCGGCCGCAACCCGGGCGGCCGCACAGGCGGCTGAAGCCTTCGAGGCGGCGCTTGCGGCCGGGCGGATCGACATGTCCGGCCTGTTCGACGAAAGCTATCGGCCGATCCAGGGATCGGATCCGGTGCAGTATACCACCCGCTTCACCGAGCTGTGCGACCGGGTTCTGCCCGGGATCCAAGAGCCGGTTCTGACGATCGATCCCGGGATCGTGTTCTGTGCCGCTGTGGACCGCAACGGCTACCTGCCCACCCACAACGCGAAGTTCTCGAAGCCCCAGGGCCGCGATCCGATCTGGAACGCGGCCAATGCCCGCAATCGCCGCAAGTTCGACGACCGCACGGGGTTGCGCGCCGCACGCAGCACCAAACGCTTTCTGCTGCAGACCTATCGTCGCGACATGGGCGGCGGGCAGTTTGCGCTGATGAAGGATCTGGCGGTGCCGGTCACGGTTCGTGGCCGCCATTGGGGGGCGATCCGCCTGGCCTATCGGGCGGAATGATCAGCTGATCGGGGCGAGTGGGATGCGGCGTGCGGCCGGCAGGGCCGCCGCCGCCCTGCGGATCGCTGCGGCATCGGGGGTGGCGGCGCGCGCGCCCAGGGCGGCACAGGCGAGCCCGCCGGCCGACACCCCCTCGGCCAGGGCCCGGGCTGCTTCCGCGCCACGGGCGAGGGCGGCGGCATAGGCGCCGACGAAGGCATCGCCGGCCCCGGTGCTGTCCACAACGGGAACCGGGGCCGATGGCTGGCGGATCAGGCCGGCGGCGTCTGCGACCAGCGCACCGGCGGCCCCCAGCGTCATCACCACCAGCTGATCCGGCCGCAGCCCGGCGGCGCTGCGGCCGGACCGGATGGCGGCGGCCAGGGTCGCATCGGGCGCGTCGGGATCAAGCGTCGCACCGGCGAAGGCCGCCCATTCGGTTTCGTTGACCACCAGATGGGTTATCGGTGCCAGCGGCAGTTCATCCGCCCCGCGGGCCGGGGCGGCATTGTGGACGACCACGGTCCCCGATGCCGCCGCCCGGGCGTGCAGGCGGCCGATGCTGGCCGCGGGCGTTTCGTTCTGGGTGACCAGCACGGCGTTTGCGAGCAGCGCATCGGCCACCGCCGCATCGTCCAGATCGTCATTGGCGCCCGGGGAGACGATGATCTGGTTGTCGGTGCGATCATCTCCCGCCCGGCGCGGCCCCACGGCGACGATTGCGAGGCCCGTGGGGCGGTGGGTGCGGATCACGCCCGAAATGTCGCAACCGGCGGCGGCTAGGCCGCTCAGGGCAATATCGGCCGCTGCATCGTCGCCGACCGCGGCAATCAGAGAGACGCGGGCACCGGCACGGGCGGCGGCGAAGGCCTGGTTGCCGCCCTTGCCGCCCGGCAGATGCAGCGGGTCGCGGGCGGCGACCGTCTCTCCCGCCGTCGGCAGATGCCGGCAGGCGAGCACCAGATCCTGATTGACCGAGCCGAAGACCAGCACGCGCCCATCCGGTCGTGGGGCTCTCGGCGTCGCGGAGGGGGTGTTCATGGTCGGGGGGCCCCGCAGGTCAGTGATCGGATGTCAGCGTCGGGGCCTGTACCACATGGTGAAGGCGAAGAGCACGGTCATGATCGCCACCACCACAACCACTGACAACCAGTCGACCGCGCCCACCGAAAGCCCGAGCAACAGGATGCCGAGCAGCACCGGGGCCATGACGATCAGATAGGTTTTCATGCGGGTGTGCATCCTGTCGGCCGGCGCCCCGGGGAACCGGTTTGCGTGAAGGGAGGGTCAAGGGTGGCGTCGGCCGCAGCGCCGGTCAAGGGGCGGGAGCCATCCCTCGCCCCGCCGTGCATGCTCTACAAAAAAGGCGCCCGGCCGGAAGCCGGGCGCCTTTTGATATCGCGATGCAGACGGATCAGCCGGCGGCGGACAGCGCCGTGATCGGCGGCACCAGGATGCAGGCGATGCCGCGCTTGTCGAGCAGGGCGCAGGCCTGGCGAGCCGGGCGCTCGCCCTCGAAACCCATCATGCGGGCGCGGTAGATATAGCGGCCGCCGATCGCGTGCGGCTCCACCGCGGTCTGGGCGCCGCCCCGCAGATCGGCCGGCAGCAGATCCTGGGCGCGGGTCACCAGCCCCTGGGCGGCATCGACCCGGCCGAAGGCGCCGAACTGGATGCCCCAGCGGCCCTGGGTGTCGAAGACCCGCGGCTTGGGGGCGATGGCGGCATACTGGGTGTCGCCCTGGGCGACCGGCTGCGGTGCGGGAGCTGCGGCCACCGCCGTAACCGGAGCTGCTGCGACCGGCGCTGCGGCAACCGGGGCCGCCGCTGGGACTTCGAGCGCCGCGGTCTGGACGGTCGCCTGGGGGGCGGCATCATTGCCGAATTCGGCATCGTCCTCATCGACGGCGGCGATCGCGGCCTCGCCGGTCATCTCGCGCTCGGCCGCCTTCACCTGGGCATCGCTGATCGAGGCGACCTTGACCGAGGCTCCGCCGATATCGTCGAGGTCACGCTCCAGCTTCGCGATCTGCAACTCGCCACGGGCCCGGGCCTGGGCGATGGCGCGCTGACGCTCGGCCGGGCTTTCCGCGGCCAGGCGGACGAAGGCCTTGTCCAGCAGCCCGGCCACCGCCTGATCGCGGGAGGCGGCGCTGGAGCCGCCGAAGATCACGCCGATCAGCCGGTGATCATCGCGCACCGCCGAGACCACGATGTTGAAGCCCGAAGCGCGGGTGTAGCCGGTCTTGATCCCGTCGGTGCCGGTGTAGGAGCTGAGCATCCGGTTGTGGTTGCGCAGGGCCTGGCCCTTGTAGCTGTACGACCTGGTCGAGAACATCGCGTATTCCCGCGGGAAGTCGTTCATCAGATGCACGGCCAGCGTCGCCATGTCGCGGGCGGTGGAGAACTGATGCCGGTTGGGCAGGCCGTTGGCGTTCTGGAAGGTGGTCTTGTCCATGCCCAGCTTGCGGGCCTTGGCGGTCATCATCCGCGCGAAGGCGATTTCACTGCCGCCCAACGCCTCGGCCAGCACCACGGC
Organism: Tistrella sp.; assembly: GCF_002684955.1. Taxonomy (NCBI): domain Bacteria; kingdom Pseudomonadati; phylum Pseudomonadota; class Alphaproteobacteria; order Geminicoccales; family Geminicoccaceae; genus Tistrella; species Tistrella sp. Next base: position 21,768 of record NZ_NYWI01000062.1, read on the forward strand.
CGCGTCATTGGCCGATTTGGTGATCAGGCCGTAGATCGCATCTTCGACCCTGATGGTCTGCCCGGCGCGCAGGCCCAGCTTGGTGGGCGCCATGCCGGCGGCACGGGCCGAAACCGGCAGCGCCTGATCCATGGTCAGCCGCTTTGCCTTCAGCGCCTCGAAGGTCATGTACAGCGTCATCATCTTGGTGAGCGACGCCGGGTAGTTGCGCACGTCGGCATTCTTCGCATAGAGCACGCGGCCGGTTTCGGCCTCCACGATCAATGCGGCATAGCCGGCGGCAGCCGTGCGGGCGAAGCCGGTGCCGGCGATCAGCGCCACCAGCAGCACCATCATCAGCCGGACGAGCGTGCGTGCGGGCAGGGCTGCGAACCCGCGGGCGGCGGCGCCAGGCCGGGCGCATCCGTCGGGCAGGGCAATCCGCAGCCGGCTGTTGCGACCGAATGTCATAGCGTCCGTCCCCGTCGTTTTCGCCCGGACCGTGCATCCCGGCCGGGCTGGAACCATTGATCTCCGCGTCCCGGATCCCGACCTTGTCCCCTGGGGCAGACCTCCCGGCCTCCCGTGGGCCGGCCGGTCTGCACGAAGGCACGACCGCAGGTTTCACGCAAATGGTGGAACATCCGCGCGCAACCCGTCCGCATCGGCCGCATCCGGACCCGTTCCGTCGGCGGAAGGGTGCAATCCGGCATGATGCGGCAGATGAACGGCTGTTAATCCGTGGACTCGCATCCTAGCCATGCCCGGGTGGTTGCGGCAACCTGAAAATTCTTGTTGTGTATGGGCTTAATTCTGTTTCCTCGCCCAGGGTGTGACCGAAGGAGCGCGCATGTCAGGAAAGATGCCCCCGAAGCCCGCCGCCCGCCGCGACATGCGGCCCCGGCGGTTCGCCTGGTTCGCGGCGGTGGTGGTGGCGCTTGTCACCTCCGGTTGTGCAGCCACCGGGCCCGCGGGCGATCCCATCACCCGCAGCTTCACCTGGTTCGACTATGTCGGCGGCGGCGAACTGGCGCGCAGCTGCATGATCGGGGCGCCGGACCGCTATCGGCTGGTCTATAATGCCGTCTTCCCCGAACAGGTCCGCACCTATGATCTGGTCGTCCTCCGCGACGGTCGGGCCCGCATCTCGGGGTCTGAACTCACCACCAATGTCTGGCAGCAGGCGGATCTGACGCGGATCCGGGTGCCGCAGCTGGGGGCGCCCTGGGCGCCGGTGGAGGCGCGGGTGCGTCTGGATGCCGCACAGACCGCCGCGATCCTGGACCGGTTTGCCGCAGGCGGTGCCTTCGCGCCGGCCCCGGCGGGGGAACGGCTGCATTCGCTGGGTTTCTACTGGACGGTGGCGCGCTGCGTGGACGGCCGGTTCGGTTTCTGGGCGGCCGAATATCCGGACCCGGCGTTCCAGGCTTTTCATCCCCAGATCCTGTTCTCTGTGGACGGCAACCCGGTGCCGCCCAGGGAACCGCGGCCGACGGTGACCAACCCGCCGATGCGGTCGCGGGACGGCGGTATGGTCGACGGGCATTCGCCCTTCACCCTGACCGTGGTGGAAAACGGCCTCGCCGGGGTCGATTACGGCCGCTGACGGCTGCACCGCGAGAACCGCACCGGCTTGACCTGAGTGGTATGAAGGCGTTAAGTTATGTTGCAGCGCAGCATGGCCAGGGCGACTGCATGTCCCGGCCTCGCTGTCCGGTTTCATTGTTCCGCAGCCCCACCGCCCCGGCCGTTTGCCCGGGGCCGATCGGACACAGGGACCCGCGCTTCGCCGCCCAGGATCGGCAGCCCGCTCCACGCGGAACCGAACGGAGAGAGACGCATGACCACCCGCAAGACTCCCGGCACCGGCACCCGTGGCCGGACCACCCGCGGCACCGCGTCCGACGCGACCGGTACCGCCACGCCCAAGGTCGCCGCAACCAAGGCAGCCCCTGCCAAGGCGGCACCCGCCGAAACCGCGGCCGAGACTGCCGCCGAGGCGACCACGGCTGCGGCTGAGACCGTGACGGAAACCGTGCAGGCGGCAACCGACACCGCGGCCCGGACCGTGAAGGCCACCACCGAGGCGGCGGCAGAGGCAGCACCGGCCGTGACCGAGGCCGCTGCCGCGACCCCGACCCCGGCCACCCCGGCACCTGCAACCCCGGCCGTCCCCGCGATGAAGAGCGGTGCCGAGCTGATGGAAGAGATGGCGGCGATGGCCGCCGCCACCACCGCAGCCGACATCGCCGCCGAGGCGGTGCGCACCGCCAGCGCCATTGCCGAACGGTCGGCCAAGGCCGCCATGGAGGTGTTCGACGGGGTGAAGAAGTCGGTCTCGCCCGACGGCATGGCCGACGGCACCGCGATGCTTGAGGAGGCCAACCGGCTTCGTGAGCGGGCGGTCGAGGATCTGATGGAGGCCTCGAACGAGACCGCCAAGGCGCTGAGCGACGCCACCGACGGCATCATCGCCTTCACCCAGGCCCGGATCGATTTCGGCGTCAGCACCGCCCGCGAGGCCTTTTCCGCGCAGTCTTTCGAAGAGATGGCGGCGGTGCAGGAGCGCTATGCCCGCGGGCTGGTCGATCTTTATGTCGAGCACGCGGCCAAGATGTCCGAGGTCGGCATTCGTCTGGCGGGCGCGGCACTCGGCCCGCTGAACCGGCAGTGGCAGAACGCGTTTACTCCGCCGTCCGCCCGGCCGCGGGTCTGACCGCATCACAGCCTGCAAAGATCCGGCGCCAGGCCCCGCGGGGCCTGGGGCGCCGTCGTCCTGACCCGCAACCGGCCTGCCCGGTTGCGGGTCTTGTCGTTGCAGGGAAGCGACACCCGGACGGCCCCTTGAAAATTTCTCGGCCCCGCGTGCGGCGATAGGGCGACGCATCACTGTTTTCAAGGTCTTTTCCTGCCCGGGGCGAATCCAATATCCTCATTCCGAGGAAGGGTGCCAGGAACCTGATCGATTGCGACGGAATGGCCGAACACGACGGAATGGGCATGAGCGGCGAACGCAGATCCGATGACGACCGTCCCGGCTTCGGGACGGTGACGGAGGTCGCGACCCGACCGAAGGCGGCGACCCGAAAGCCGTCGATGTACAAGGTTTTGCTGCTGAACGACGATTACACGCCGATGGAGTTCGTGATCGACGTTCTGCAGCGCTTCTTCAGCAAGGGTGCGGAGGAAGCGACCCGCATCATGCTGCACGTTCACAACCACGGCGTCGGTGTCTGCGGCGTGTTTCCGTTCGAGGTGGCCGAAACCAAGGTCAACCAGGTGATGGACTACGCCCGCCGCAACCAGCATCCGCTCCAGTGCACGATGGAAAAGGACTGATGTCGATTCTTTCCAAGAACCTCGAGCAGAGCCTGCACCGCGCCTTCGCCATCGCGAATGCGCGGCGTCATGAATACGCGACGCTCGAACACCTGCTGCTCGCGATGCTGGACGATCAGGACGCCGTGGCCGTGCTCAAGGCCTGCGACGTCGATGTCGACCGCCTGCGTGTCGACCTGAACGATTTCCTGGACAACGAGCTGGCGAGCCTTGTCACCGACAGCGGTGTCGAGGCGAAGCCCACGATCAGCTTCCAGCGCGTCATCCAGCGCGCGGCCATCCATGTGCAGAGTTCGGGCCGGGCCGAAGTGACCGGTGCCAACGTGCTGGTCGCGCTGTTCTCGGAGCGCGAGAGCCATGCGGTCTATTTCCTGCAGACCCAGGACATGTCGCGGCTGGATGCGGTCAACTATATCAGCCACGGTATCGCCAAGGCGCCGGGCATGACCGAGAACCGCAGCGTCCGCGGCGCGCCGGTGACCGGCTCCGCCCAGGAGGAAGAGGCCCAGCGCGAGGCGCAGAAGGGTGCCCAGAAGGGCGCCGCCAAGGCGCTGACCAGCTATTGCGTGAACCTGAACGACAAGGCCAGGGCCGGCAAGATCGACGTGCTGGTCGGCCGTGACGGCGAGGTGGAGCGCGCGATCCAGGTGCTGTGCCGCCGGACCAAGAACAACCCGCTGCTGGTGGGCGACCCCGGCGTCGGCAAGACCGCGATCGCCGAAGGCCTGGCGCGCCGGATCGTGACCGGCGACGTCCCCGAGGTGCTGAAGGATGCCACCATCTACGCGCTCGACATGGGCGCGCTGCTGGCCGGCACCCGCTATCGCGGCGACTTCGAAGAGCGGCTGAAGGCGGTGGTGACCGAGCTTGAGGCCCAGGATCACGCAGTCCTGTTCATCGACGAGATCCACACCGTCATCGGTGCCGGCGCCACCTCGGGCGGGGCCATGGATGCGTCGAACCTGCTGAAGCCCGCCCTGCAGGCCGGCACCATCCGCTGCATGGGATCGACCACCTACAAGGAATTCCGCAACTACATCGAAAAGGACCGCGCGCTGCTGCGCCGGTTCCAGAAGATCGACGTGTCGGAGCCGACCCCTGAGGATGCGGTCAAGATCCTGAAGGGCCTGAAGCCCTATTACGAGAAGTTCCACGACGTCCAGTACACCGAGGCGGCGCTGAAGGCCGCGGTCGACCTGTCGGTGCGCTATATCCACGAGCGCAAGCTGCCCGACAAGGCGATCGACCTGATCGACGAGGTGGGCGCCGCCCAGCGGCTGCTGCCGCCCTCGCGCCGGCGCAAGCAGATCAGCGTCAAGGAGATCGAGGGCATCGTCGCCCGGATCGCGCGGATCCCCGAGAAGAGCGTCTCGGCGCGCGACAAGGACAGCCTGCGTAACCTGGCCGACAATCTGAAGACCGTGGTCTATGGCCAGGATCAGGCGATCGGCGCGCTGGCAAATGCAATCAAGCTGGCCCGGGCCGGCCTGCGCGACCCCGAGAAGCCGATCGGCTCGTATCTCTTCACCGGCCCGACCGGTGTCGGCAAGACCGAGGTGGCCAAGCGTCTGGCCGAGATCCTGGGCATCAAGCTGATCCGCTTCGACATGTCGGAATACATGGAGCGGCATTCGGTGTCGCGGCTGATCGGTGCGCCCCCGGGCTATGTCGGCTTCGACCAGGGCGGCATGCTGACCGATGCCATCGACCAGAACCCGCATGCGGTGCTGCTGCTGGACGAGATCGAGAAGGCCCATCCCGACCTGTTCAACGTGCTGCTGCAGGTCATGGACTACGGCAAGCTCACCGACCACAACGGCAAGACGGTCGATTTCCGCAATGTCGTGCTGATCATGACCTCCAATGCCGGTGCGGCTGAAATCGCCAAGGCGCCGATCGGCTTCGGCCGTGTCGACCGGGCGGGTGAGGATCAGGATGTGGTGAAGCGGATGTTCACGCCTGAATTCCGCAACCGTCTGGATGCCACCATTCCCTTCGGCCGCCTGCCGATCGAGGTGGTGGAGCTGGTGGTCGACAAATTCGTCAACCAGCTGGAGGCGCAGCTCGCCGATCGCAAGATCACGATCTCGCTCACCGAAGAGGCGCGGCGCTGGCTGGCCAATGCCGGCTATGACGAGGCGATGGGTGCCCGGCCGCTGGCCCGGGTCATCCAGGAGAAGATCAAGCAGCCGCTGGCCGAAGAGGTTCTGTTCGGCCACCTGGTCGATGGCGGCCATGTCGTCATCGATATCGAAGAGGACAAGCCGGTCTTCCGCTTCGAGGCCAACGAGCCGAAGCCGCGCGGCGGCCGCAAGGGAGGTGGCGGTTCTGGCCCCGATGCCGGGCCGGAGGATGGACATAAGCTGGATCCCAGCCGGGACGAAGTGCCGGAACCCGTCGCCTGACATCTCCGGTGCCTTTCTGAACAGCTGCACGGCCGCATGCGACGCATGCGGCCGTGTTTGCGTTCGGGGCCATGGCCGGCGAGGTATCGATGCGGGATCGAGGGGAAGCACTTGACCCGATGGTCATTTGCCGAATAACCTATAGCAGAAAAATGTCCGCACGGATGAACGTGTGACAGCGGCATGCCCGATCGCCGGCGGGGCATGCCGGGCCAGACCGCCGGGACCGTCGTCAGATCGGCACACCCCATGATTCCTGCGATCACCGCCGAAGATCCGCGTCTCGGCGACCCGCTGCCCCCAGGGCCCTATCGCCGGGCCGTCGTGCGGGCGGCCATTGCGGCCGGGACACCCGCACCGGTGCTTGTGCCGGCCCATGACAGCCGCGCCGCCGCACTCGTCTGGGCGGCGGAGGAGGGGCGGTATCTGGCACATCAGATCCGCGCCTGCGCGCTGCCCTGTGCGCCGATTCCGCTGGATCTCAAGCTGGCCCGGATGGCGGCGGAACTCGACCGGATTTCGGCCGTGCTGGATCCGGACGGGGTCGATCAGATGCCGCCGGCCGGGGGGCCCACGCTCTGCAGCGAGGGGCTGCTCGTCGCCAGCATGGTCCGGCTCAGCCTGCCGATCGCGGGCATTCTGCTGCGCTTCGAGGGGGTCGCGGGGCCCGAGGTGGCGATGGCGACCGAGACCCTGCGGGCAGGGCTTGGTCTGACGCTTGTGGTCATCGGCCCTGCCATGGAAGGCGGGCTTGGCCCCTTCGTCGAAAACGTGCTGCGCGAAACCCTGACGGCCGCCAGAAGTCAGGTCTGGCGGCGCCCGGTCAGCGTCGCTGCGACGGCGGCGTCACGGTCGGGCGGGCTGACGGGGCCGGCGTCGGGCCGGGCTTGAAGAACAGGATCTGGACCAGCCGGCCGTTTTCGGGGGCATCGCCGAAATCCACCCCGCTGGTATGCCACAGCCAGGGGCGGAACAGGATCAGCCGGTTGAACTTCATCGGCAGAACCGTGATCTGCTCCCATTTCGACCGGTCGCGGCCGTCCTGCTTCAGCACGGTATCCAGCACGTCCTCGCGGGTCGGCAGGCCGAACTTCTCCTGCGCCTCCTGATCGCTCAACGGTGCCCTGTCGCTGCCGCTGGCCTTGTGGCGGAAGAATTCCGTCCCGCCCTGCGCATGCTCGTCGAGGCTGAGAAACACGATTCCGGCCCAGGCGCAGCCCGGGTCGATATGGACCACCCCGGCGCGGGTATCCGAGGCAAAGGACAGCCGACACTTGCCATGCGCCATCTCGCGATTGCCGATCACCGGCTCGCGCAGGATGTAGCTGAACATGCGGTCGCTGTCGGGCGGCAGCATGAACTGCTTCGAATTCCGGCCTGGATAATAGATCTCGGGCCCCGACAGATGCGGATAGTCGAGCTTGAGCGCCTGCGTCCGCACTTCGAGCGGGTTCTCGTAAAAGTCGTCGACGACGATCATCGACTGATGCATGGCATGCGCTCCGCTGAAGCTTCCGGTTCGCGCGCATTCCACCATGCCCGCGAACCGGCTTCAACCCGCTCGCTCAGCCGCCGAACGTCCAGCCGCCCGGCAGGATCATCGCGGCCGAGGCGGCGCCCCCGGCCACGCCTTCCAGGGCGGCGTCGTCGAGTGCGGCATCATCCGTCCGGCGCCTCAGCCGGGGGATCAGGGCGCGCCAGTCGAATTTGAAGCCGCGGGCTGTGGGGGGACAACAGGTTTGCCAAAAGCCAAGGCGACAAATCCCTTTGACAACAAGGGGATATTCACACCGCCAAGACAAGAGGTTTGCCACCTGTGACACAAACAACGACGTACTGCCCAAGCGGTCGATCGCGGATAATTTTTATGTTTCAAGGGCTTGTGATAGCCGCCCCCATGTTATGGGCGCTCGACCTTGCTCTCATTCTGAGTGAGATGCAGAAGATACCCAAGGCGATAATACGAAGATATCGGCGTTCACCGTTAAGCTGGTGTCTTCTATTTTTTCTGCTGCCCATCTTCGTTGTATAATTCCTTTATTGATTTCCAGTTTTTAATGCCCTCTGCCTCAGCGACTTTCGCAATAAAATCTGCCATTTCCATGTGCTTATTCTGAGAAACACTCCTCATCAAATCTATTGAGTTCTCATACTCTCGCATCATAGCGGCGGCCAGAAGTCTATAATGTTGCAGGAGATCATCAACGCTATCTCCAAATCCAACACTTTGAAATTCTTTGATTGCATGCCTTAGGGCAATAGAAAGAAGATCAAACTCACTATTTATAAATCTGTCCAAACTCAATTTAAATGTGGGTCCGTCATTTTTATCGCCAGAAATGATATAGTTAAGGTCAACAGAAGATTTGCGCGCGGCATTTATGCAATGCCAAATAGGTATCGAACCTCGCCGCCGCCAGGACGATAGAGTTGTCTTCTTCACGCCCAACCATTTTGCAAGGGCGCTATCGCTGGCCTGGGCGTCTTGCAAGCCTGCTAATTTCATGCGGCTGAGCACGGCATCCACATCAACTTGATGAACAGGCGAGGGATGATCGTCAGATGAACGCATATTGCAAACCTACCTGATGACGCGCCTTGATCTGAACGCATAATGCGTTCATAGTGCGTAGCGTGATGCCACAAGGTTCTAGCACGCTCATGCATACAAAGCACCCGAAACTCGATAATGCGCTCTATCTGAGTGCACGCGCTCATTTGGTTGCTCAGGGCACATCCTTGAACAGGTGGGCCACAGATCACGGCTTTCCTCGGCAGACTGTCGAGAAAGCGCTTAAGTACGAACGAAACGGGCCAAATTCTCAAATAGTCAGAGAGATGATGCGGGCTTTCATCGGGGGTGGCGATGAGCGGTCCTGAATACATAGACGCTAATAGTCTTTGCGGTCTGCCAGCTAAATTCCTCAAGAATGGTACCTTCCCGCTCGATCCGAGATGGACACGAAAGGTTGTCAAGGAAACATTCCGGACTTGTTCCCAGATCCCCTCAAATGGGGGGCGACGCCTTGTTGTCGCGATGTCTGAGTTACCGGATGAAACGCGGGCGGCACTTCGCTTGCGGGAATTGGGCTTGGCAGAGCCGGAGGCTATGAACTCTGCCATCTGGCAATCCTTCGAGGCAGCAACCCCAAAACTACGCGAACGTGCTCGTGCTCGGTTTGTGGCGGTACGCAAAGTGCGTTCATTCGTTGATCAGGGTCAGCCGCTGGCCTCTGCTTATGAGGCTGCGGCTACCGAGACCGGCCAGAATGTCTGGACCGTGCAGCGAGCGTGGCGCGCTGTCCAGGGGCTGCCCTACTGTGACTGGTTGCCAGCGCTGCTGCCAAACTATGTACCCGGCGGCCGCCGGGCAGAAATGAGCGACGATGCATGGCGATACTTCATCGGTCGGATGGCAGAAGGTAGTGATCAGCCTGCCGCGGCAGCCTATCGTGATCTTGTCAAGGCAGCGAAGCGTAAGGGATGGGCCGTGCCGTCGCTCAAGACCCTTCAGCGGCGTTGGAAGCATGAATTCGGTGCAGCCACTAAGGCCCAATTGACCTCCGGCCCCAAGGCAGCCGATGCGCTCTTCCCGGCCATGCAGCGCAGCGTAACGTCTCTGGCCGCGCTCGATGTGGTCAATCTTGATGGTCGGAAGGCGGACGTATTCGTTCGCTGGGAAGATGGTGAAATCGGCCGACCTGTGGTCATCGCACTTCAGGACGTTTTCAGTCGCAAGATGCTGGGCTGGGTCTATGCCAAGAGTGAAAACGCCGATGCTACCAAACGGTTGTTGCTGAAAGTCATGCGGGAACATGGGCGTTTCCGCAAACTCCGCACCGACAATTCTCGTGCTTTCGCATCCCGGAAGATTTCCGGTGGAGCGCCGAACCGATTTCGATGGAAAGTGATCGAAGACGAGTTGACGGGGCTTCTGCCGCAACTTGGTATTGATGTGGGTTTCGCCTTGCCTGCCAATGGTCGGGCGAAGCCGATCGAGCGCGCTTTTCGAGATCTGGCGTCGGACATTGACCGCCGTCCAGAATTTCAGGGCGCTTATTGCGGCAATGCGCCCGACGCAAAGCCTGAGGATTTTACCGGAACACCTGTCGATATCGCCTTGTTCCGCGAGATCTACGACGAAGGCATGGCGTCGCACAACGAACGATCAGGCCGGCGCACTGAGATCGCTTGCGGACGCTCCTTTGATCAAGTGTTCGCCGAAAGCCGCGCAAACCAGCCCGACCGGCCGCTCCTGCCCGAACAGGAACGGTACTTCCGGTACGAAACCGCCTATCTCAAACCAACGCCGCAAGGGGCGATCCGTCACCAGGACCACATGTGGTTCTCACCAGAGCATCAGGACGTTCTCTTGCGATATCGTCAAGTTGGCGATGGCAAAGTGAGAGTGCTGTTCGATCCCGACAACCTTTCCGGCGCGGTGATGGTTGAGGACAAGGATAGGCGGCTTCTGGTCGCTGCACTGCCGTGCCTGCGAAAAGGACGGTTCGACAGCACGGAGGATGCCCGTGCCTATGGGCGCGCGAAGTCGCAGTATCGCAAGGCTGCAAAACGTAAAGCTGAAGCGGTGCGGCGCATGTCACGGGTAGAACTCGCCGCAATTGACGCTGAAGCTCGCGCAGCACGGACCAGTACACCGGCGCCGACATCCAATCTGGTCGAGCCGGCTTTTGGTGTCGGTCCCAAGCGCCCCAAAGCTACTGCGCTCGAACCCGCATCTCTACGACCTACGCCAGAGATGGAGGCGAATTTCAGAAAGACCCTCGACAGGATGGAGGCATATCGCCGCGAGCACGGCGCGCCGACATCTCGTCGCAGGCTAGGGGCCTGAGGATGCTGCAACATCCTCAGGCCCGGTGCGCGGGCGCGAGCCCGCATCTCTCATGGGGAGAGGCCCAAAGCATGCCGGAAGTGATCGAAGAACCCAAGATCGACTTACACCTGTCTGGAACTCTGGCGGGAAGCCACGCCTTCGCTATGACCACCGTCGCCGACGATGTGATGGATGCCGCACGTTGGGCGCAGACCGGTCCGGACCTGAGCGTTGTGGTTGGTGATCCAGGGATCGGCAAGACGGAAGCGTTGCGACGCTACACGCTTGATGCCCCCAATGCCTGGATCGCAACGATGTCCGCTGAAGGGGAGAAGCCCCTTGCTGCTCTGGAAGAAATCTGCGGTGTACTTGGCGTCACCCCGGCCGGATCGCCGTCGGCTGTGCGCAGGATCATTATCCGGCGTGTCCGGGACACTGGCGGTTGCATTCTAATCGATGAAGCACAACACCTCTCGACAGAAGCCCTCGATACTCTCCGGACAATCCACGACGACGCAGGCATAGGATTGGTTCTCTGCGGCAATGCGCGGCTGTGGGAACGCGTCTGCCTGCTCTCTCAACTCCGTAGCCGCGTCGGTCGACGTGTCACACTTGGCAAGCCTGGGCGTCAGGACGTGGGCGTTCTCGCGTCGGCACTCGGTGTGGAAGGGCGCGGCGAGATCGATTTTCTGTACACGATTTCCCAGCATCCCGGTGGCTTACGGTGCGTGGTCAAGACTGTCCGGCTCGCGGTCGCCTATGCGGGTGGCGACGCGTCCTTGATCACGAAGCAACATCTCGGTGTGGCCTGGGCAAACCTGTCCATGGGAGACGTGTCATGACCGAGTACCGCGCCATCCCGAACCATACACCGCACGACATTCTGAGCGATATCCGCGAGAAGTCGGAGCGCATCAACCACCTCACCTGGGCAGCTCGTCATATCGTCCCTGATCGGCTGTCGATCAACGACACAAACGAGAAGCTGGTGCTCTTTCTTGAAACCGTCGCGATCCTCGCGGATGACTATACCCGCGAGATCACGCAGATGATCGATGGTGTCCTGTGATCAGCAAATCGAAGATCGCCATCGTCCAGGTCGCCCGCCGTCAGCTTCAGCTGTGCGATGACGACTATCGGGCGATCCTGGCCGGGTTCGCAGGCGTTCAGACGGCCTCTGACCTCGACGACGAGGGGTTCCATGCCGTCATGGCACGGTTCGAGGC
>NZ_NYWI01000063.1:0-47738 GCF_002684955.1 Tistrella sp.
AAGATCTCGCGGATGTTCGCGGCGATGCCGGCCTTCTCTTCCTCCAGCCGCTCGATCCGCTCGATATACGAGCGCAGCACGTCGCCCGCGATGCCGCCGACCTCGGTCATGGATCGTATCCCCGTCTCTCAAGGCAGATGACCATCGGAACCCCCGGCCGCGGGGATCCCGTGCAAGGGCGGCAAGATAGCGGCTGGCGCGGGCCGGCGCAATCGCGGCGATGCGGCGGCGGCCGGTGGCGAGATGGGCGCGGGCTTTGCCCGGCATTCCGGGTATGCTGATCGGCGAGCGGGTCGTGCCGCTCTCGAAGCGCATGCAGGGTCTCGGCTGATTGAAGGCCCTACCTTTCGAAGGCCCGACCAACTGAAGGACCGCCGCCCATGTCTGCATCCAGCGGATCACCGACAGCCGACCTGCTGCTGGTCAACGGCCGGGTCACCACGCTCGATTCCGCCAATCCCGAGGCGGATGCGGTGGCGATCGCCGATGGCCGCATCCTCGCCGTCGGGCGCCGCCGGGATCTGGCGGTGTCGACCGGCCCCGAGACCCGGGTGATCGATCTGGGCGGCCGGCGGGTGATCCCTGGGCTCAACGACAGCCACACCCATCTGATCCGCGGCGGGCTGAACTACAACATGGAACTGCGCTGGGAGGGGATCGAGAGCGTTCACGACGCGCTGGCCCTGCTGAAGGCGCAGGTGCGGGTGACGCCTGCCCCGCAATGGGTGCGGGTGGTGGGCTCGTTCACCATGTACCAGTTCCGCGAGAAGCGGCTGCCGACGCTGGACGAAATCAATGCGGCGGCCCCCGACACGCCGGTCTTCATTCTGCATCTCTACGACCGGGCGCTGCTGAACCGGGCGGCGCTCCGTGCGGGGGGCTATACCCGTGACACGCCGGAACCGCCGGGCGGCGAGATCCGGCGCGATGCCCATGGCGAGCCGACGGGGCTGCTGCTGGCCAAACCCAATGCGGCGATCCTGTATGCGACGCTCGCCCGCGGGCCGAAGCTGGAGCCGGAGGATCAGATCAACTCCACCCGCCAGTTCATGCGCGAGCTGAACCGGCTGGGCGTGACCAGCGTGATCGATGCCGGCGGCGGCTTTCAGAACTATCCGGACGATTATGCAATCATCCGCAGGCTGGCCGAGGACGACCAGCTGACGGTGCGCATCGCCTACAACCTCTTCACCCAGCGTCCGGGCGCCGAGACAGAGGATTTCGTGAACTGGGCCGCCCAGGTGACGCCGGGCGATGGCGGCGACTGGTTCCGCCACAACGGCGCCGGCGAGATGCTGGTGTTTTCGGCCGCCGATTTCGAAGACTTCTTCATGCCGCGCCCCGAACTGCCGCCCGAGATGGAGGGCCAGCTGGAGCAGGTGGTGCGGGTGCTGGTCGCCAATCGCTGGCCCTTCCGCCTGCACGCCACCTATGACGAGAGCATCGGCCGCGCGCTCGACGTGTTCGAGCGGGTGAACCGCGAGATCCCCTTCGACGGGCTGCACTGGTTCTTCGATCATGCCGAGACGGTGACCCCGCGCAATCTGGAGCGGATCGCGGCGCTGGGCGGGGGAATTGCGGTCCAGCACCGCATGGCCTTTCAGGGCGAGGCCTTCGTCGATCGTTATGGCGCCCGCGCCGCCGAGGCCACGCCGCCGGTGCGCCGGATGCTGGATATGGGCCTGCCGGTCGGCGGCGGCACCGATGCGACCCGGGTGGCCAGCTACAACCCCTGGACGGCGCTCGCCTGGCTGATCGGCGGGCGGACGGTGGGCGGTCTGCAGCTCTACCCGCCCTCGACCCGGCCCTCGCGGCTGGAGGCGCTTCGCATGTGGACCGAGGGCTCGGCCTGGTTCTCGACCGAAGGGGGGAAGAAGGGCCGGATCCAGGCCGGGCAGTTCGCCGACCTGGCGGTGCTGTCCGAGGATCTGATGACGGTCGCCGACGAGGCGATCGCCGGGATCGAAAGCCTGCTGACCATCGTCGGTGGCCGGATCGTGCATGGCGCCGGCCCCTTCGACCGGCTGGCGCCGCCGCCGCTGCCGGTCAGCCCCGACTGGGCGCCGACCAGGCGCTATGCGCTGGATCAGGTGAAGCAGCGCAAGGCGGCGATGGCGGCCGAGGGCATCGACCGCTCGGTCGCCGCGGCCGGCAGCTGCTGTGCCAGCGCCTGCGGCATCCACGGCCATGCCCATGCCCGGCCGCGCGCCGCTTCCCTGCCGGTGCAGGACGGCGATCTGGCCGGCTTCTGGGGGGCCGTCGGCTGCGGCTGCTGGGCGGTCTGAGCGGACCGCGTGCGGCGGTCGGCGTCAGACCGTCAGCCTCAGCCCTTGTGCGCCGCCGCCTGTTTCGCGGCGAAGGCCGCCTGCTGTTCGGGCGTCGCCTCGGTCTGGTGGCGGGCCTTCCATTCGGCATAGGGCATGCCATAGACCAGCTCGCGCGCCGCTTCCTTGTCGATCGGCTCGCCCTTTTCCGCCGCGGCATCGGCATACCAGTTCGACAGGCAGTTGCGGCAGAAGCCGGCCAGGTTCATCAGATCGATGTTCTGCACCTCCGGCCGGTCGCGCAGATGCTGGACCAGGCGGCGGAAAACGGCGGCTTCGAGTTCGGTGCGGGTATCGGTCATCTGGCTGGTCCTCATCAGACGGGAGACGGGGAATGTGGGGCGCGGAGGCCGATCAGTCCAGCCCGTCGATCGCTGCTGAAAGGGTGGCGGCGATCATCCCGGCCACGACCGCAGCCCCCGTCGGGGTCGCAATCAGATCCTGGCGGATCTCCAGCGCCACATAGGGCAGGCCGCGGCGTTCGGCATGGATGTCGGTGGTGTAGCCGCGCATCGTCTTCAGCGAATAGGGCTGGTTGTCGCCGACCACCAGCCCGGGTGTGCTGCGCAGATGGCGGAGCAGCGGCATCGCCAGACGGTCGTTGCGGGCATGGAGCACACCCACATGCCAGGGGCGATGCTGGCCGTCCATCCGGTCGGTGCAGGAATGGACCGAGACCACCGCCGGATGCAGCCCGGCGGCGACCAGGGCGGTGATCCGGCGGTCGACGGCGGTGTGATAGGGGTGGAAGATCCGCGCGGCCCGCGTCTGATGCTCAGCCACATCTGCCCCGCGGTTGCCGGGCACCTCGATCCCGTCGGAGCGGCCCGGCATCGAGGCCGGGTCGTCCAGGAAACGGTTCACGTCCAACACCAGCCGCGAGACCGTGGTCAGCACCGCAGGGGCGTTGAAGGCACCGGCCAGGCGGCGCGTCACCTCTGCCGCCCCGATATCCCAGGCGACATGCAGGCCGAGCACGGCCGGATCCAGCCCCAGCCCCTGATATTCGGGCGGGATGTGGTTGCTGGCGTGATCGCAGAGGAAGATCACCCGGGCGCGGGTGTCGGGGCGGATCAGCTCGGGCGTGAAGGGGGTAGTCAAGGGGATCTGCGTCAGCTGTCGTCACCTGCGACCATGACGGCGGCGCGCACGATTTCGGTCGCGCCGGTCGCCCCCAGGGCGGCGAGCAGGGCATGGCCCTTCTCTGCCGTTGCGGCAGAGGGATCGCCGATCACGCCGCTTCGGGTATAGGCGGCCATGCCCAGCTCGGTCAGCCGCGGCCGCTCGCGCGCACCATCGGCGGCGGGCAGGGGCAGTGCCACGGCATCGGGGGCGGCGGCCAGCAGGATCGAGGTTTCGATCTCGCCCGCATGCATGTCTTCCGACAGGCTGCGGGTGATGCCGGCCGCCTGCAGGGCCTCTGCCCAATGGTCGCGGCCGGGCAGCAGCAGGGTGCGGGGATGGGCGGTCAGGTTCAGCTCCTGGACCAGATTGGCCAGCACGTAATTGCCGCCATGGGCGTTGACGATGGCGAACACGCCGATGCCCTGATGGCGCAGGCTTGCCGCCAGATCTTCCACGAAACCGCCAAGCGCGCGGGCACCAACCCAGACGGCGCCGGGGAAGCCCGCATGTTCCTGGGAACAGCTGACCGGCAGTGGCGGCAGCACCAGCGTGGCGGCGGCCATATCCGCCGGCAGGGCGTCGTGGATCGCGGCGGCGACGGCACCGGCGATCAGCGTGTCGGTGGTCATCGGCAGATGGGGGCCGTGCTGTTCGAACGACCCCACCGGCAGGATCGCGGCCAGCGGCGCGGTGGCGGTCAGATGGGGCAGGCGCTGTCGTGACGGGATCATCGGATGCGGATCTCTCGACGAATCGGATCTCTGGACGACGGCCGGCCCTACCCTTGATGGGCGGCCGGCCAGCCACCGGAGGGGGAGGGGGGCGCGCGCGCCACAAGAATGGCCCGTCCTGCAGGACTTGCCAAGCCATGCGACCTCCGGTCACGATCTTCGCGCCGCCTCTTCCCCTGACCAGACGGATCCGCCGCCCATGACCCTCGCCCCCGAAACCCTGCTCCGGCGCCTGTTCGACGCCGGTCTGACCGCCAGCCGCCCCTCGGCGGCGCTGCTTGCCCCGCATATGCCGGCGCCGCCCAGGGGGCGGCTGATGGTGCTGGGGGCGGGCAAGGCCGGGGCGACCATGGCGGCGGCGGTGGAAGAGCTGACCGCCGACTGGCCGATGCGGCCCGAGGGGCTGGTGATCGTGCCCTATGACCATGGGCTTGAAACGCGGCATATCCGCGTGGTCGAAGCCGCCCATCCGGTGCCGGACGAGGCCGGGCGGCGGGCGAGTGCCGAGCTGATCGAGCTGGCGCGCGGCCTCGGTCCCGACGATCTGCTGCTGGCCCTGATCTCGGGCGGGGGATCGGCGCTGGCTGCGGCACCGGTGGCGGGGGTGCCGCTCGACGACAAGCGGGCGGTGACCCGGGCGTTGCTGGCCTCGGGCGCGCCGATCGGGGCGATGAACACCGTCCGCCGGCATCTCTCGGCGATCAAGGGCGGCCGGCTGGCGGCCGCGGCGGCGCCGGCACAGGTGGTGACACTGGCGATTTCCGATGTGGCCGGCGACGACCCGGCGACCATCGCCTCGGGGCCGACCGTGCCCGACCCCACCACGCTTGCCGATGCCGGGCGGGTGCTGGCGGATTGGGGCATCACGCCCCCTGACAGCGTCGCCCGGGCGCTCGCCGACCCCGCCAACGAGACCCCGAAACCCGGCGATCCGGTCTTCGATCGGGCCCGCTATCACATGATCGCGACCCCGATGCTGGCGCTGGAGGCCGCGGCGGCAGAGGCGGCCCGCCTTGGCCTCACCCCCCTGGTGCTGGGCGACCGGATCGAGGGCGAGGCCCGCGAGGTCGCCCGCGTCATGGCCGGCATGGCGCTCTCGGCCCGCGCCCACGGCCGGCCGGTCAGGGCCCCCGCGGTCCTGCTCTCGGGCGGTGAGACCACCGTCACGGTGCGCGGCGACGGACGCGGCGGCCGCAATGTCGAATTCCTGCTGGCGCTGGCCCTGGCGCTGGGCGGCACGCCCGGCATCCACGGCCTGGCCGCCGATACCGACGGCATTGACGGTGCCGAGCCGGTGGCGGGTGCCATCATCGGCCCCGATACGCTCTCCCGCTGCCGCGCGCTCGGCCTCGACCCGGCGGAGATGCTGGCCCGCAACGACGCCCACACCCTGTTCGCCCGGCTGGACGCCCGGATCGTGACCGGGGCGACGCGGACGAATGTGAATGATTTCAGGGCGATTCTGGTCATGTGACCTGTCGGCCCCGCGCGCCCCGAGAATCTGGCGGTTACCGCCTATCCGCCCCATCTATGGAGGGGTAAACTGAGGCCGGAAGGCGGCCAGTCTGCGAAACAGGGGGATGTCATGAGCCTGAACGTCAAAGATCCGGAAGCCCGGCGTCTGGCGCAGGCTATTGCCGATGCGACCGGCCAAAGCATGAGCCGCGTGGTGACGGAAGCCCTGCGCGAGCGCTACGCACGGCTCCGACAGCCCTCCGCCAAGGCGAGCGTCGAGGAGCTTCTTGCCATTGCAGATCATGCTGCAGCCCACGTAAAGCGCCCATATCTTGAACATGGCGATTTGCTTTACGATGAACGTGGGCTGCCGAAATGATTGTGGATACCTCCGCAATGGTCGCGATTCTTTATCGAGAGGCGGAAGCCGAGGATTTTGTGAAGTTTATACATGACGCCGATATCTGTCGAATGAGCGTCGCCAATTATCTTGAGTTGTCGATGGTGATCGACAAGCAGCTTGGCGCGACCGGAATGCAGCAGGCTGATCTCTTCATTCACCGGGCAGGCATTGTGATCGAGCCGGTGACTGTGGAGCAGGGGCATCTTGCTCGTCTGGCATTTCTGAATTTCGGAAAAGGACGCCACAAGGCGGGCCTCAATTATGGGGATTGTTTTGCCTATGCCCTGGCGAAGGACATGGCAGAGCCTTTGCTTTTTAAGGGCAATGACTTCGGCGAGACGGATCTTCCGAGAGCAGCGCCGACGTCGTCATTCCGCTGACGGCCGCTGCTGCCGGATTGACCCCCGTCAGATCAGGCCGTCGCGGGCCCAGTCGGCCAGATCCCGCGCCGGTACCGGCAGCCAGTCGGGGACGGGGCGGCGGGCCGGGTCGCCATGGAAGGCGGCCAGCCAGCCCAGCGCGCGGGCGTTCAGTTCCACCATCAGCGCGTAGAGATCGAGTGCGCGTCGGGCATCGTCGCGGCCCAGATGCGGGATTTCGGCACCCAGCCGGCGCGGCATGGTGGTGTGATCGAGGCCGATATTGATCTGCTCATGGGCGCGGACCTCGGCATCCCCGGCGGCGGTGATGCCGGCGGCGGCCAGCCGGCCGTTCATCGGATTGGGCCGGCCGGGCAGGCCTTCGGTCACGATCAGCACCGCCGGGAAGGCGGCGGGTGCACGATCGGCGATCAGGCCCAGCAGGTCGACATAGGCCGTGAAGGGCGGCAGCGGCAGACCATCGATCACCGCGTCGGCATCGAGCCCCAGCCGGCGGCAGGCCTCCAGCTCATGGGCTTCATGGCCGCTTTCCTCGACATGATAGCGCCGCATGCGGCCGCGCAGCCCCGGGCGCAGCGCCATGCGCATCGCCGGCAGGAAGATGTCGGTGATCCGTGCCGAAACATGGTACTGCGCCAGATAGATGCCGCGTGCGATCGCGGTTGCGATGCCGGCATCCCGGCCGGCCAGCAGCGCCCCGATCCGGTCGTCGCCGATGGCGGAGAGCAGGCCCGGGGTCATCGCCTCGGCGGTGAGGATCAGGCCGATGCCGGTTTCGGGGATCGGGATCCCCGGGGGAGGCAGCGCCCGCCGTTCGGCCCCGGGCAGGCCCGCCAGGATCAGCGTGGTTGCCGCCACCCCCAGATGGCGTTCGGCTTCCGTGATGTCATAAAGACAGCCGGGTGGGGCCGAGAACCGTGCCTCGGTGCCGGTCAGCCGGGCGAGCAGGCGCCCGGTGGCGACCAGGCTCAAGGGCGCGGTCACCGCCCAGGCTTCGACCAGCAGCCGCAGGATGGTGGCATGGAAGCCGGCGCCCTGCGGCAGCTCCGGCGGCGGGGCGAAGGGGCCCGCCTGGCCGCCGCCGGCGATCAGATCGCGGATGCGGTCGAGCAGGCTGCGGGCAAGATCCAGCATGGCGGTGTGGTCGAGCCCGCCGATCTCGCGCCGCCCGGCGGCGATCCAGCCCGCCGCGCGGTCGAGTGCTGCATCCAGCCGGGCATGATCGGCGACCAGAACATCGTGGCCGTCATCGGTTTCGGTGATCAGCCCCAGCCGGTCGAGCCCGTCCAGAAGATCGACCAGCCCGTCGGGATCCGGGTCGGCGCCCGCCGCACGCCGCTGTGCGCGGGCCGCCGAGGTGCTGCGTATCGCAGCCCAATCCCCCGCCGCCGCATCGCGCAGCCGGTCGAGCCGGGCGGCGAGGTCGGCCGCACCGATGCCGGTGACGTCGAGTTCGGTCACGCCGCCGTCATGGACCAGGGCGAGGGTGTCGGGGCTGCGGGGGTCGATCCGCAGCACCGCCAGCCGCGGCCGTCGATAGGCGCCGAGGCTCCAGGGGGAGAAGGGGACGCTCGCGGGGGAGACGGGGACGCTCTCAGAGGAGAAGGGGGCGGCGGGCGCGGTCATCGGGCAGGCTCTCCGCGGGTGGCGGTCATCGAAAGCGGCAGACGCAGGGACGGGATCGGGTCGGCACCCGGCCCGTAATGGCTGAGGATGCGGCGCTCCAGCCGGTCGAAGGCTTCGAGCAGGGTGACGGCCGCTTTCAGCGTCACCAGAGTCTGCTCCCGGCCGACGAAATCACGCAAGCCCATCAGCCGGGACGAGATGTCGCCATGCGCACCTTCGTCGTTCAGCCCGGCATGCCAGACCAGCGGCGACCAGAAGCCTTCGGGCATGTCGAGCGCCCGGGCGCGATCGACCAGCAGATCGTGGAACCGCTGCGCCGGCCGCTCGAACAGGAAGAGCAGGGCCTCGAATGAGACCGGATCCTGGGCGGCGAGCACCGCCAGCGTCGAGGTGAGCGCAAAAGTCTCGGGCAGCGGCACCAGCCGGTCGAGCAGATCCTCGTCGATGCCGACCGCGGCCAGGGCATCGGCGAGGGTGCGGTCGTGACCGACCTCTTCGGCGAGGAAGCCTTCCAGCAGCCGGGTCCGGGCCGGCGATCCGGCATGGCCGAGCGCCGGGGCGACCGCCCGCGGGCCCATCCGCACCACCTGATGATACTCGATCGCATAGCCGATCAGCTGCGCGCGTGAGGCGCTGCCTTCGGCGAAGGCCCGGCCCAGGGCACCGGTGCAGATCCGCGCCTCGGCGGCGGCGACGAAGCGGCGCAGCTCGCGCATCGCCTGGGCGCCCGACACGCCATGGGCGATGCCGGGATCGGCGTCTTCCAGCAGGCCCAACCCGTCCAGCGCCTGCAGGATTTCGCCCACACCCGCCGCGCCGAAACCGGGGGCCACGGCCGCCAGCTGCGCCCGCGGGGCACCCGCGGCGAGGGCGGCCATCAGCCGGCGCGCCTCGTCCAGCCCTTCCGGCAGGATGTCGATCGCACAGCCCTGATCGCCGTAATCCAGGCGGATTGAGGCGGGCTCGATCGCCACGCCGACACCGTCCCTGAGTTTCGGCCGGCGCGGCACCGCCGCCTCGGGCGCCGAGGGAGCGGTGGTGACGTTGCCTGCGATCGCCGGCAGCCCGGTATCGGGGGCGAAGCCCTCCACCCGCCGCACCCGGTCGCCCGGCACGGCATAGTGATCGAGGATCGCGCCGTAGAAATCGTCATACAGCTCGACGAACAGGTCGAGCCCGTCGATCACCCGGCCGAGCTCGTCCTCGCCGATGCCGTCGAGCGCATCGAAGATCTCGCGGGTGAGCAGGCCGTGGCCGCCGTTCATGTTGATGCCGGCATGGGCGCGGATCGGGCCGATGAAGGCCTCGTCCATGCCGCGGCGCTCGGCCGCGCGCACGAAGCTGTCGACGTCGATGTCCCGGCCTTCCAGCACGCCGAGCGTCGCGAAGAACAGGATCGGGTCGGTCCGGGCCCAGTGCGACAGCGCATTGGCAAGCGCCATCGTCTCGGGCAGCGGCACGGTGCGGGCCAGGATTTCGCGGTCGAGCCCCACGGCCTCCAGCGCTTTCAGGATCAGCTCGTCATGGCCGACCTCTTCGCCGTAGAAGCGGTTCATCGCCACCCGCGCGGGCGTGCTGCCGGTCCAGGCCAGGACCGGGCTGTCGAACCAGCTTTCGCGGAACAGGAAATGGTAGTTCTCGATCGCCATGCCATGGAAAACCCGCTCGGGCACGGCATGAGGATCGTCGAGCATGGCCCGCCAGAACCGGTTGCGATAGAGCCGGGTGAAGAGCAGACGGTTGGTCCGGTCCTCGATCGCGAACAGGGCGGCCCGGCCCGACCGGGCGGCCGGCGGGGCCGCTTCGTCGACCAGGTCGAAGGCGGCGAGGTCGCGGATCAACCGGGGCATGTCGGCGCCCCCGGCCTCGCGCTCCAGCGCCTCGGCATCGCGACCGCCGTCGATCAGGCGCAGCACCCGGCCCAGCGCCGGGGCATCCACGCCCCCGGCCTCCAGATGGAAGCGCGTGCCGCCGCGGTCGAGAGCGATGCCGTCCGCCGCCTCGACGATGCGGGCGGCAAGGCGTGGGCGGCGGGGGGCGAGGGGGTGGGGGGGAAAGGTGTCGACGGACATGGGGAACGGCGCCTCTCGTGATCGGGATCCATCCAGGCTCAGGACTTGAAGGCGTCGGGATCGCCGCCGCCGAAGGCTGCGGCGATCGCTTTGCCCGAGACGGCGCCGGCCGGGCGGCGGGCGGCCGGATCGAGCATCACCTCGACCACGGCCGGCACGCCCGCCTCGGCGGCGCGCGCGGCACGGGCCAGGGCGGGGGCGATGCCCGCGGCGCGCTCCACCCGCTCGCCATGGCCGCCCAGCGCCTCGGCCAGGCGGTCATAGCGGGTGGCGCGGCTTAAGAACTGGCCGTCGAGATTGGCGTCGCCGAAGATGTCGTCGTGGAAATTGCGCATCTCGCCCCAGGCGCCGTCATTGCCGATCAGCACCACGAAACCGGTCTTTGCGCGCACGGCGCTGTCGATTTCCATGGCATTGAAGCCGAAGGCGCTGTCGCCCTGCACCGCCAGCACCGGGCATGCGGGCCGGGCCAGGCGGGCGACGATGGCGAAGGGCAGGCCGATGCCCAGGCAGCCGAAGGGGCCCGGATCCATCCAGTGGCCCGGTCGGCCGACCGGGATGGCGCCGGCGGTTTCGGCGATCACGTCGCCGCCATCGCCGATGGTGACGGTGTCGGGGGTGACGAACCGGGCGGCCTCGGCCGCGAAACGGGCATGGTCGATCGGGCCGTCGCCGTCCAGGCGGTCTTGACGTGCGCGGGCCGCCCTGGCATCGCGGGCGGCAAGCTGTTCGGGCCAGGCGGCCGGCACCCGGTGGCCATCGGCCTCGAAAGCCTGGGCCAGGGCGGTCAGGAAATGGCGCGGGCTGGCGGTGACGCCCATGACCGCGCCGCGATTGCGGCCAAGCCTCGCGGGGTCTGCATCGACATGGACGATCACGCAATCGGGGTCGATCAGCGGTGCGCGGCCGTAATTCAGGCGGAAGTCGAAATCGATGCCGATCGCGATGATCAGATCGGCCGCGGGCAGGGCGCGGGCGCGGGCGGCGCTGTGCATCTGCGGATGATCCGGCGGCAGGATGCCGCGGGCGGCACCATTGGCGAAGACCGGGCAGCCGGTCTCGCGCACGAAACGGTCGAGCGCCTCTTCCGCCCCCGCCCAATAGACGCCCGATCCGGCCAGCAGCAGGGGGGTGCGGGCGGCGCGGAGCAGGGCGGCGGTCTTGGCCACGGCGTCCGGATCGGCGGCGGGGGCGTGGCTCTGGCCGCGCCCCTGCGTGAAACTGAGCGCATCCGCCGGCACGCGGCCCATCAGCAGGTCGAAGGGCAGATCCAGCGCCACGGGGGCCGGCCGCGGCACCATGGCGGCGGCGGCGGCCTCTGCCAGCAATTCAGGCAGGCGCCACAGATCGCCCGGCGTCGCGGTCATGCGGGTGACGGGCTTCAGCATGTCGAGCTGGGGGGCTTCCTGCAGCGCCCCCATGCCTTCCGTGGCCCCCGGATTGCGGCCGGCCAGCAGCATCAGCGGGCTGCCGGCCGCCCAGGCATTGGCGACCGCGACCGCGGCCCCGACCACGCCCGGGCCTGCGGTTGCAGCCGATACCTGGACCTGACGGGTCAGCCGGGCCATGGCATCCGCGGCATGGGCGGCGGCCTGTTCATGGCGGAAATCGACCAGCCGGATGCCGGTGCGGGCGCAGCCGTCGAACAAGGGCGACAGATGCCCGCCGGTCAGCGTGAAGAGATGCCCGATGCCCAGCGCGCGCAGCTGGGTGGCGGCGACGATGCCGCCATGGAGCAGGGGGGCCGGATCGGCGTCGATCCGCGATGCAGCCGGATCGGGGGCGGCGTGGCTCATCGGGGGCTTCCTTCGGCGTCGGCGGGGAAGGCGCCGGCCCGGGGAGCCCCCGGGACCGGCGCCCGATCGTTCAGATGTCGCCGGCTCAGAGATGCACGGCGATCAGCACCGGCTTCTCCTGGGTGGCCGGACGGATCTGGACCAGGAAGGTCTTGCCGCCGGTCAGCCCGGTGCGAAGGGCGATGTCGGGCTCCTTCGCGTCCAGCCCGAGCTTCGCCACCGTATCCCTGACGTCCACCACTTTGTCGCTCATGGCGTCTCCCTCCATACGGGGATTATAGAAACAGGAACATTCTACCTGAGGTTAACAAAGAGTCACGACTAATCAGAATTAAATGACCGAAAATCATATACATAAGGTTGTAAAATTTGCGAAGGGGCCGGTAAAGGGCGGTTGTTCCGTCAGGCGATTTCATGGAGCCAGACCATTGCATCCTGCTATGCTGACCCGGGCAAATCGTGGTGAACCGGAGGTTGCTTCATGTCCGCCCCCCAGCCGCAGTCGAAGCCGAATGGACCAGGCCGTCAGATCGCAGCCTGGCTGCATGAAATGGTGGCGCTGCGCCACGATCTGCATCGCCATCCGGAACTGGCGTTCGAAGAACGGCGGACCGCCGCGCTGGTGGCCCGATCGCTGGCCGATTGGGGGGGGGAGGTTCATGAAGGCCTGGGCGGGACCGGTGTCGTCGGCACCCTGACCACCGGGCCGGGGCCGGTGATCGGCATCCGGGCCGATATGGACGCCCTGCCGATCACCGAAACCACCGGCCTGCCCCATGCCAGCCTGCATGACGGCCGGATGCATGCCTGCGGCCATGACGGCCACACCACCATCCTGCTGGCGGCCGCGCGCTGCCTGGCCGAGCGGCGGCGCTTTCGCGGCACCGTGCGGGTGATCTTTCAGCCGGCCGAGGAACATGGCGGCGGGGCGGCGGTGATGATGCGCGACGGGCTGTTCACCCGCTTCCCGGTCGATCGGATCTATGCCCTGCACAACATGCCGGGGCTGCCTGCCGGCGTGTTCGGCTTCCGCCCGGGCGCACTGACCGCGGCATCGGATGATTATGTGATCACCGTCCGCGGCCGCGGCGGCCATGGCGCCTATCCCGAACGGGCCGTGGACCCGATCGTGGCCGGATCGGCGATCGTGCTGGCCCTGCAATCGGTCGTGGCGCGCAACGTGCCGCCCACCCGGCAGGCCGTTGTGACGGTGGGCGCGTTCCGGGCCGGCGAGGCGGCGAACGTCATTCCCGAAACGGCGGTGCTGAAGGCGAGCGTGCGCACCACCGACCCCGAGACCCGCAGCCTGATCGAGATGCGGATCCGCGAGCTGGTCGCGGGCCAGGCCGCCGCCTGGGGGGCCTCGGCGACCGTCCAGGTGGACCGGGGCTATCCGGCGGTGATCAACGATGCCGGCGCGACCGCCTTTGCGCGCGCGGTGGCGGTTGATGCCTTCGGTGCCGGGCGGGTGATCGACATCCCCGAGGCATCGATGGGCAGCGAGGATTTCGCCTATATGCTGGAGGGCGTTCCCGGCTGCTATCTGGTGGTGGGCAACGGCGTGGAGTCGGGGCCGACCAGCTGCATGATCCACAACCCCGGCTATGATTTCAACGACGCGGTCCTGGGCGATGCCGCTGCCTTGTGGGTGGCGCTGGCCGAAGCCTCGGCGCCGGCAGGCGCCTGACCATGCCCCGGGGATCGGCCTGCCACCGCCTGCGCCTCGCCCTGATCGGGATGCTGTTTCTGGCATCCCTGCTGGCGGGGGGCGGCGCGGTGCGGGCCGCGATTGCCGCAGAGGCACCGGCGGTGATGACCGAAGGCATCGGGGCCGGGGTCGACCTGGCGCCCTATACCCGGATCCTGCCCGATCCCGGCGGCGGCATGGATCTTGAGGCGGCGCGCCGGGCCACCGGCTGGAAGGCCACGCCGAACCGGGTTCTGCGCTTCGGCTACGCCCCCGACATGGCCTGGTGGGCCCGGGTGACGCTGACCAACCCCTCGGCCCGCACCGCGCGGGTGGTGCTCGATCTGGGTACGTCGCAGCAGGATTATGTCGACTGGTACGTCACCGACCCCCAGGGTCGGGTGCTGCTCGCCAACCAAAGCGGCGACCGGCGGCCCTTCGACAGCCGGCTTATGCCCTATCGCGATCTCGTCTTGCCCTATCATCTGCCGCCGGATGCGAGCGTGACGGTCTATCTGCGCTTCGACACTCATGACGGCCTGTTCGCGATGATGCCGTTCAGGCTCTATGACTATACCGGCTTCTTCGTGGCTTCCGGACGCGAAAGCCTGCTTTTGTCGATGTTCCATGGCGGGCTCGCGGCCCTGGCCTCGTTCAATCTTCTGGTCTTTCTGGTCACCCGCCAGGGGCCGGTCGGGCTTTATGTCCTGCATCTGCTGGCGGTGCTGGCCGGCAGCGTCAGCTATCGCGGCTATGGTTTTCAGTATATCTGGCCGGATCTGCCGGTTTTCGGCAATGCCATGACCGCCGGATCGATCATCCTGGCCTTCGTGACCGGCAGCCTGTTCGTGGTGCGCTATGTCCGGCTGCATCGCCATGTGTCGATGATCACCCGACGGGCGGTCAGCCTGTTGATGATCGCGGCCCTGTCGGGGCTGGTGCCGCTGGCCTTCGGGCAGTATGTGCTGGCGGTTGCGTTCAGCCTGATCGGCCTGCTGCTGGTGGTGGTGGTCTATCTGCTGAACGTCCATCTGCTGTTCAAGGGCGTGCGCGAGGCCCGCTTCACGGTGCCGGCCTTCTTCGCCCTGATCGTCGCCGTGGCCCTGCACTATCTGGAGCTGAGCGAGTTGCTGCCGGCCAGCGGTTTCCGGATCTGGCCGCTGATCGCGGGCTCGTCGATCGAGGTGATGCTGCTGGCCTTCGGCCTGGCCGATTCCATGAACCAGCAGCGGGAGCGCCGCTTCGCCGCCGAACGCCGGGAAGAGGCCGCCCGGCTGCACATGGCGGAGATCGAACGCGAGGCCAGCCACAAGGCACGCCATGACGAACTGACCGGTCTTCTGAACCGCCGGGCGGCCGAAGACTGGCTGGAAACGGCGGTGGAGCGCGGCCAGCCGGTGGCGGTTCTGCATCTGGGCCTCAGCGATTTCGGTGCGGTGAACGAGGCGATCGGCCATGCCGGCGGCGATGCCGTGCTGCGCCAGCTGGGCCGGCGGCTGGAGACGGCCCTGGCGCCGGGGGAAATCGCAGCGCGCCTGCTGGCCGATGAATTCCTGGTGCTGATGCCCGGGACCGACCAGGCGCGCGCGATGATCGCAGCCGATCGCATCCAGCGGCTGTTCGCGGTGCCCCAGCAGGTGGGCGGCACCGACATGTCGATCGCCTGCCGGGTGGGGATCGTGATCCATCCCGACGACGCGCGCACGGCCGAGGATCTGCTGCGGCGGGCGGCGATCGCCATGCAGGATGCGGCGCGCCTGCCGCGGCGGATCCAGCTCTATCAGGCCGGGCGCGACGACGACCATCGTCGCCGGATCGCCCTGATCCGCGACTTGCGCCATGCGGCGGAACATGGCGAGTTCCGGCTGCTCTATCAGCCCAAGATCCATGTCGCCACCGGCCGGCTGGTGGCGGCGGAAGCGCTGATCCGCTGGCAGCATCCCACCTATGGCATGATCTCGCCGGCCGAATTCATCCCGCTCGCCGAGCAGAGCGGTGCCACAAGCGGCATGACCCGCTGGGTGATCAGAGAGGCGGTGCACCGGATGCGCAGCTGGCGGCTGGCCGGGCTCGATATCGGGCTGTCGGTCAACATCTCGGCCCTGGATCTGGATGATCCGGATCTCGTGGGCTTCGTCGGCCGCAGCCTGGAGGCCGAGGGGATCGCGGGCGGGCGGCTGACGCTGGAGGTGACCGAGAGCGCGATCATGACCGACCCCGACCGGTCGCGCGCGGTGCTGGAGGGGCTGAGACTGAGCGGCGTGACGATCTCGGTGGATGATTTCGGCACCGGCTATTCCTCGCTCGCCCATCTGAAGCGGCTGCCGGTGCAGGAACTGAAGATCGATCAGTCCTTCATCCGCGATCTGTCGGCGGCGAGCGAGGATGCGGTGATCGTGCGCTCCACCATCGGCATGAGCCACAATCTGGGGCTCTCGGTGGTGGCCGAGGGGGTCGAGAGTGAGGAAATTCTCACGCTGCTGGGCAGCTGGGGCTGCGATGTCGCCCAGGGCTATGCCATCGCCCGGCCGATGGATGCCGCGGATTTCGAACGCTGGGCGGGGCACCGCATGGCGGCTGCGCGCGAACAGGCGGCAGCCGCCGACCTGACACGGGTCAGAACCGTCCCCGGTGATCAGGCGTCCCAGCCCGGCTGACGGACGCCCTCACCAGCTCATGTCATGGCGTCTCAGTTCACGGCTTCCTGCGGCGTGCGACGCCGGGCGGCCATGGCGGCCGCGGCACGGCGCAGCCTCAGCGTCCACATGGTGATCATCGGCAGGGTGACGGCCGCCGGCGCCATCCAATGGGCGCCATCGGCGATCATGCCGCCGCCCAGCCCCGCGAAGGGACGGTGCAGAACCAGGGCGAGCGTGACGGTGGCGGCCAGCGCGCCCAGCATACGCACCATATGCCGGCCGACCCGCACCCGGCCCGGTTCTTCCAGAACGTCCTGAACCGCCAGGAAGGCGCCGACCAGGCCCAGAACCGGCAGGGCGACATTGGCTGCAACCGGCATCACCGCCGCCAGCGCCGGGTCGACCTCGCGGCCGATCATGCCGGTCAGCCCGGCCATCACGGTCAGAAGGCCGGTGCCGATCACCACGCCCGACATCATCCGGTCGGCGGTGGACGGCTCGGCGGTCTGTCGGGTGTTGGCCCGCCAGCCGGCGATCAGCGTATAAATGGCAAGCAGGGTGACGATCAGCAGCAGAACCGAGGGCTGTACGATCGCAAGCCCCAGCCCGGCCAGGATCGAAATGCCCATCAGCACGCCAAAAATCCGGCTCATCGGCCGGATGCGTGCATCCTCGTGCGGCAAAAGAGCAAGTCTGAAGGCGGCGAGCACCGCAGCCGCGGCTGCGGCGGCCTCAATGGCCAATAGTCCGTCGACAACCATGGTTTGCCCCTCCCGATGTCCCGTCTTTGCCCCGCCGTCTTAAGGGGTCATATGGGGCCCCCGGAACACTGAGCAAGCGTAAACCATCTGTTAACCATGATTTTTATATCAAGGATTTTGACGGTTTTTTATGTAACCGAGGTAACCGGCTGATTTCGCTGCGACTCCCGATAATGTCACGGCAGGGGCCGCCATACGGGGCGTCTGCCACTAAAATGACATGCGGTGACCGGTTCCGCCGCCGCCTCTGCGGAACCGGTCAATGATCGGGCACCGGTCCTCAATCGGCCGGACGGTCCAGATCCACCGCCGCCAGCGCCGCCTCCTGACGGCTGGTCAGGGTGTTGACATCGAAATCGTCGATCAGATCGCGGAACATCCGGTGCCAGTTGATTTCGGCCTTCAGATGCAGGAAGACCGATCCCAGCCCGATCGCGGCCCGGTCCATCAGCACGAATTCGCGCGGCGGGGTCACCCCGCCCAACCGCTTCAGTTCGGCATGGACCTTCTCGGCCACTGCGCGGCCGTACTGGCCGCTGCTTTCCTCCTGGATCCGCTGCACCCGGTCTTCCAGCAGCGGCCGGTAGAGGAAACCGGCCCAGGTGTTCAGCACCTCGAGCAGGGTCTTGTCGATCTTCTCGAAACCCCAGGCGCGGTAGGCTTCCACCGCCAGCTCGTCGTCCTTGCGGTCGAGCGCGTGATAGAGGTCGATCACCCCCTTCACGAAGCCCGGCCGGAACACACGGATGCAGCCGAAATCGAGCAGGTTGATCCCGTAATCCTCGGGGCGGACGGCGTAATTGCCCAGATGCGGGTCGCCATGGATGACGCCGTACTCGTAGAAGGGCACATACCAGGCCCGGAACATGTTCATGGCGATCCGGTCGCGCACCGTCTGATCCGCGTCGCGGAACGACATCAGCCGCGCGCCGTCGAGCCAGGTCATGGTCAGCAGCCGCTTCGTCGACAGCTCCGGCAGCCAGTCGGGCACATGCACATCGGGTTCGTCCCGCAGCATATGGGCATAGAGCCGCATCTGCCGGCCCTCGCGGCCGTAATCCAGCTCTTCCCTGAGCCGCGCCGACAGTTCGGCATGGATCTGGTCGGGGTTGATCGCCCGGTCATAGCGGCGGTAGATGCCGAAGATCAGCTTCAGCTGACGCAGATCCGCCTCCACCGCCGAGGCCATGTCGGGATATTGCAGTTTGCAGGCAAGCGCCCGGCCGTCATGGGTGGTGGCCTTGTGGACCTGCCCCAGAGAGGCGGCGGCCACGGCCTCGCGTTCGAAGCTGCCGAACCGGCTGCGCCAGTCGGGCCCGAGTTCGGTCGCCATGCGCCGCTTGACGAACAGCCAGCCCATCGACGGCGCATCGGCCTGAAGCTGGGCCAGTTCTTCGGCATATTCGCGCGGCAGCGCGTCGGGGATGGTGGAGAGGATCTGCGCCGCCTTCATCAGCGGCCCCTTGAGCCCGCCCAGGGCTGCGCGCAGATCCTCGGCATGCCGGCCGCGATCCAGCGGCAGGCCGAACAGGCGCTCGCCTGCCAGCCGGGCGGCCAGACCGCCGACACCGGTGCCGACCCGGGCATAGCGCCGGATCCGGCCGCCCAGGCGATCGTCTTCGTCGGACACTCCCGCCGCCCCACCCGGGGCGGCGGTATCGTCATGAGAGGTGGGCGTGGTCATGGGGGAGGAGGCTCCTTCCGGGCAGGCGGCGCCGGAGGCCCGGCAGCCGGGCCCTCAGAGACCCGCCGCCGCGACTTCCGCTTCCAGACGGTCGATATAGCCCTCGATCAGCTGAAGGCCACGGCTCCAGAACGCCGGATCGCCGGCATCCAGGCCGAAGGGCGCCAGCAGTTCGCGATGATCCTTGGCCCCGCCGGTGGCGAGCAGGGTGCGGTACTTGGCGACGAAATCCGGATCGCCCTGTTCGTGCACGGCGTAAAGCGCGTGCACCAGGCATTCGCCGAAGGCATAGGCATAGACATAGAAGGGCGTATGGAAGAAGTGGGGGATATAGGCCCACCAGTTCCGATAATCTTCCGAGAAATCGAAGGCCGGGCCCAGACTTTCGGTCTGAACCTCGAACCACATCCGGCCCAGATCTTCGGGTGTCAGCTCGCCCGACCGGCGCGCGTCGTGGACCTTCATCTCGAAACTGGCGAAGGCCACCTGGCGCACCACGGTGTTGATGATGTCCTCGATCTTCGAGGCCAGCATCAGCCGGCGGCGGGTCGGGTCGGTCTCGGCATCCAGCAGGGCGCGGAAGGTCAGCATTTCGCCGAAGACCGAGGCGGTCTCGGCCAGCGTCAGCGGGGTTTCCGACAGGAACAGGCCCTGATGCGCCGCCAGCGTCTGATGCACGCCATGGCCCAGTTCGTGGGCGAGCGTCATCACGTCGCGCGCCTTGCCCTGATAGTTCATCAGCACATAAGGATGGGCACCCGGCACGGTCGGATGCGAGAAGGCGCCGCCGGCCTTGCCATGGGCGACCGGCGCGTCGATCCAGTTCTCGGTGAAGAACCGGCCGGCGATCTCGGCCATTTCGGGCATGAAGCGGCCGAAGGCGTCGAGCACGATCTCGCGCGCCCGGTCCCAGTGGATCGCGGCATCGGCATCCTGGGGATAGGCGGCGTTGCGGTCCCAGTAGTTCAGCTTCTCCATGCCGAGCAGCCGGGCCTTCAGCGCATAATAGCGGTGCGAGATCCGCGGATAGGCCTCGCGCACCGCCTTGATCAGCGCATCCACCACCTCGTCTTCCACCTGGTTGGACAGGTTGCGCGACGAGATCGGCCGGGCGAAGCCGCGCCAGCGATCCTCGGTCTCCTTGTCCTTGACCACGGTGTTGTAGATCAGCGTCAGCATCGGGATGCGCTGGCCCAGCCCTTCCGAGAAGGCGGCCGCGGCCTTGCGCCGGCGCTCAGGGTCGCGGTCGCCCAGGCGCGAGAGCACGGCGTCCGAGGTCAGTTCTTCGCCGTCGATGGTGAAGCGGGCCGAGGCCCAGCTTTCATCGAACAGCCGCACCCAGGCTGCGCGGCCCGAGACCGACTTCTCCAGCAGCAGCTTTTCCAGCCGGTCTTCCAGCTGATGCGGCCGGAAGGCGCGCTGTCGCTCAATCCAGGGGCGGTAGCGGGCAAGCCGCGGCTCGGCCTCGTAGGCGGCGGCAAGTGCTGCATCGTCCAGCCGGTTGAACTCCAGCACGAAGAACAGCAGCCGGCTCGAAATCTCGGTCAGCTGTTCCGACACCGTCTGATAGCGGCGCCCGGCCTCGGCCTGGTCCAGGCGGGTGACGTGCATCAGCCCGATATAGGACCCGATCCGGCCCATCGCCTCTTCGATGCGTTCATAGGTTTCGATCGCATCGGCGAGGGCCGTGGGCTCAAGCTCGGCCAGGCGGCCTTCATGGGCCGTGGCGAAGGCCTCCGCATCCGCACGTGCCGTGGCGACATCGGCATCGATCGCCGGATCGTCCGGGGCCGCATAAAGATCGTCGAGGCGCCAGCGGGGCAGATCGCCGATCTCGGGGCGAAGGGGCTCGTGGCCGTCGGGCATGGGAAGGCTGCTCCTCAAGGAACCGTGTCGTCATGGTGGACACAATATAGGCCGGCGGGCGGAGCCGACCAACCCGAACGGACATGCGCCACTGATTTCAATGAACCGTCACAGGTCAACCTCAGCCATCAGGCCATCGCGCCGTTGGCGTTGGCCAACTTGGTAAATGGACGTGATACGCTTATCTGATTAAATATGCAGTCTCCCGCGGCCGGCCGGGTTTCCGGCCGCCCGTCCACGGCATCGGAACGGCGCATCCATCATATGACACCCACCATCCTGATCGTCGATGACGACCCCGCTCAGCGCCGGCTGCTGGAGGCGACGATCGGCCGTTTCGGCTATCGGCCCCGGCCGGTGGGCAGCGGCGAGGAGGCGGTGCGCCTGCTGATGCCGGGGCGCGAGCGGGTGGATGCCGTGCTGCTCGACCTCACCATGCCGGGGCTGTCGGGCATCGATGTGCTGAACCAGGTGCGTCCCACCCGGCCGCATCTGCCGATTCTGGTTTTCACCGCCCATGGCGGCATTGATGTGGCGGTGCAGGCGATGCGGGCCGGTGCGACGGATTTCATGGTCAAGCCGGTCTCGGCCGACCGGCTGCAGATCGCGATCCGCCAGGCGCTGCGTCCCGGCGTCGCCGACGATCTGGACGGGGTGGCGCCGCGGCGCGGCCGGCCGATGCCGGTGACCGATATTCTGGGCGACAGCCGGGCGATCCGCGCCGTGCTGGGCCTGGTGGCGCGGGCCGCCAATTCGACCATCCCGATCCTGATCGAGGGTGAAAGCGGTGTCGGCAAGGAGCTGATCGCCCGGGCGATCCATGCCCGCAGCGACCGCGCCCACGGGCCGCTGGTGACGGTCAATTGCGGCGCGATCCCCGAAAATCTGGTCGAGAGCATTCTGTTCGGCCACGAGAAGGGGGCGTTTACCGGCGCGAGTGAGCGCCATATCGGCAAGTTCCAGGAAGCCTCGGGCGGCACCCTGTTTCTGGACGAAATCGGCGAGCTGCGCCCGGATCTGCAGGTCAAGCTGCTGCGCGCCCTGCAGGCGGGCGAAATCGACCCCGTCGGGTCCAAACAGCCGGTGCCGATCGACATCCGGCTGATTTCGGCCACCAACCGCAATCTGTGGGATCTGGTCCAGACCGGTCAGTTCCGCGACGATCTCTATTACCGCCTCAATGTCTTTCCGATCTATGTGCCGCCGCTGCGCGACCGGCGCGACGACATCCTGGTTCTGGCCCGCCATTTCATCCAGCGCTTCGAGGCGGCCGAGGGCAAGCGCATCCGCGGCCTGACCGAGGCGGCGGAGCGGCTGCTGACCACCTATCACTGGCCGGGCAATGTCCGCCAGCTGGAGAATGCGATCTTCCGGGCGGTGGTACTGTCGGACGGCGACATCCTGGATGTGGAGCATTTCCCCCAGGTCCAGCAGGCGGCCTATCGTGCCAACGGCTTCGGCGATACCGCGCTGCCCGGCGATTACGGCGCCGGCCCGCCGGTCTATGCCGTGCCCGGTGGTCAGCCACCGCTGGCGCCGACGCCGGGCGGGCTCGCCTATCCGCAGGCGGGGGGCCAGATGGCGCCTGCGCCCATGCCGGGTACTCAGATGCCGGGCACTCAGATGTCTGGTACTCAGATGCCGGGAGGGCGCCCGATGCTGGTCGCGGCGGGCGGCGGACAGCCGGCCCCGATGATGCCGCAGGGCTTCGCCCAGGCGCCCATGCCGGCGCCGATGCCGCCAGCCCCCCAGGGCCCGCTACCGGCCACCGGCCTGCGCCCACGCGACGACGAGGCCGAGGCGCCGATCCGCGCCTTCGACGAGGCGGGCCATATCCGGCCGCTGGAAGAGATCGAAGCCGACATCATCCGCATGGCGCTGCGCCAGTATCGCGGCCGGGTGAGCGAGATGGCCCGCCGCCTGGGCATCGGCCGGTCCACCCTCTATCGCAAGCTGCGCGATCTGGGTCTCGACGGCACCGATTGAGCCGGCGCAGAAAAGACGCGGGCGAGCATGAGCCCGCCCGCCGCACCGCATCCCCCCGTTCCGGCCGTCAGGCGTAGCGCGCCTGCCGGGTGGTGCTTTTCTGCGCCCGTTTTGCCTCTGCATGCAGCCTGCGCGCCGATCTGACGAGGTCGACCGCGTCCGGCCCCCACATCATCCGTAGAAAATAGCGTTCGATCGGGCCGCGCTGGAGCAGCCAGATCAACGGCATCATCGCGATGCGTGCCGCCAGGATCATCTTCTCCCGGCGCGGCGTCACGCCGCTGTTGCGGCGTGTCTTCGCGGAGACGGCACTCATGGCGATGAGTTTGAACAGGCCTTCCTGGAAGAAGAGCTGGCGTTTGACCTTGCGTTGTGACGGGTGATGGTTCTTCTGAATCGACGATTTCCACAAGTCATGGAAGTCGTCGCCCGTTTCCGGAATGATGCTGAGCGTCTTCGTCACGCCGAAGAGATGGTCATATTTTTTGTAGAGCGCTTTCAGATCTGCCATTGAGGCAGGGAGGTCCGCTTCATCGTGCGGGAACAGGCGGCAGTAGTCGCTGACCTCGCGAATGTAGCGATCCCGTTCCTCGGCCGCGAGGCGCCGCGGAAGCCTGAGGCCCCGGAAGCCGAGGCGTTCATAGACCCAGAGCATGGAATGCATCTCGGTCAGCGCGGCCCACATCGATTCGCGCGGAGAATTGGCCCGGTAGCCGCCGATCTCGGGCGCGCCGACATCGATGACGTCACCGGCCACCTTCTCGTGGACCCGTATCAGGTGCTGAGAGACGCGCCGTGCCGTGTCCAGATCACCCAGCCACATCGGCGCGTGGATGCCCGAATTGCGCTGGGCGCGGTCGAAGACGTCGAACATCGTCAGCTCGCCCCGATGCGCCTTGCGGGAGATGGGATCCCAGTCCCGAACCCCGGCCACGACCGGCTTGTAGGTGAGCTGCAGAATGAACTGAGCCGGCGACTGAAACACGATGACCGCCGGATGCAGAAGAACATCCCAGGCCACCGAGCCCGGGCCGAACACGCCGCGATCCCCGACGTCTCCGAGGCTCGCGACCTTCGGCTGACCATGGCGTCGCCAGCGGCTCGCCTTTCCAAGCAGGCGCTCTCTGGTGACGATGACGTTCGGCCGGCGTTCTTCGGTTTCTGATTGTACGCTCATGGGCTCAGCCTCCCTATTTCCCGTTCGGGAATAAACGATATTCCCGAGGGGGAATATGAGTCAAGGCGCGCGGGCGTGCTGCATCGGCACCGGGGGCGTGATAAGGAAGAGCCTTGCCTGATCACCAGAGCCGGGCAGACAGGGAGCGGGGATGACATGGCAGTGCGGCGAACCCGCCGGCCGGGAAAACGGGCCGGCCTGGATCTTCGGCAGATCGTTCAGACCGCCCGACAGTTCGACATCGCGGATCTGTCCATTCAGTCGCTGGCGGACCGCCTGAACGTCGACCGCAAGGCACTGCACTATCATGTGAAAGACAGGCAGTCCCTTTTCGAACTCGTCGCTCTGGACAGCTTCGCAGAACGCCTGCAGGGGCAAGGTGTCGCGGCCGCCGAAGACTGGCGCGAGGCGTGCCGGGTCTATGCCAGAGAATTCGTGGACAGCGTCACCTCGCTGGGGGAGTTGTCCGAATACCTCTGGTTCAACGAAGCGGTGACCGCCTGGGCGCTGGAACCCGCCGAGGCGCTGTTCGCCCGGTTGAATGCGGCCGGTTTTCCGGACGAAGACGCCGTTCGGATGGTGACCATGCTCGCCACCCTCTGTCTCGGCCATGCGCGCGATATCGTCCAGGCGGGCCGGGAGACGGAACGACCCCGTGCCCGTTCACTCCGCACGGCCCTGTCCGAGGTCGGACCGCCCGGATTTCCCAATCTGGAACGGATCGCCGGTCTGGGGGTGGACACCTATGGCGCGGCGCAGCTGGCCTTCGGCGTCGAACTCTTTCTGGAAGGGGCCGAAGCGGTTCTGAGGCGGGCCCGGGCTGCGGCCGACCGGCCTGCCGGGCTGTGATCGGGGGCCAGGTCGCGGGTCGTGCCGAACGGGCCACGCGCGATAATTTTCCGCATGATTCTTAAGGGTTTCCAGGGGTTTTCTTTCGGAAAATCCTGCAAGATCCGTGCGCTATTCCCCTCGGACAAGGATGTTGCGGCATGGCCCGCATCCATCGTATAACCGGAAAAATAGGTCACTAATGCTGACCTAATTTGATCTGCCGGCAGCCAGGCCGGTCAGCATCAACAAGACGAGCCCGGCCCGGCGCATCGATGCCCGACGCATCGATTGCGGCGAAGGCGGGGCCATCACCCGGGGATCCGCCTCAGGCGGGGACGATGTCGTGTGGAGACGCCGAAATGACGCTGCCCGAATTGTCGCAGGACGATAAGTACACCGTCGAGCGCGGACGGATCTTTCTGACCGGAACCCAGGCCCTGGTGCGGTTGCCGCTGATGCAGCGCCAGCGCGACCTGGCCGCCGGGCTGAACACCGCCGGCTTCATCTCGGGCTATCGCGGCTCGCCGCTGGGTGCGCTCGACCAGCAGCTCTGGAAGGCGCGCAAGCATCTGGAGGCGCATCACGTCGTCTTCCGGCCGGGGGTGAACGAAGATCTGGCGATGACCTCGGTCTGGGGCAGCCAGCAGGCCAATATGGACAACCTGACCCGGCCGGAACATGCGGCGCTGGCGAAATACGACGGCGTGTTCGGCATGTGGTACGGCAAGGGCCCCGGCGTCGACCGGTCGGGCGATGTGATGAAGCACGGCAACATGGCCGGCTCGTCGCGCCATGGCGGCGTGCTGCTGCTGGCCGGCGACGATCACGGCGCCAAATCGTCGACCCTGCCGCACCAGGCCGAATACACCTTCATGGACTGTCTGATCCCGATCCTGAACCCGTCCGGTGTGCAGGAAATCCTGGATTACGGCCTGATCGGCTGGGCGCTGTCGCGTTTCTCGGGCGCCTGGGTGGGGATGAAGACCATCGCCGACACGGTCGACAGCTCGGGTTCGATCGATGTCGATGCCGGCCGGGTGCGGGTTCTGCTGCCGGAGTTCGAGTTTCCGGCCGATGGTGTCCATATCCGCTGGCCCGACGCGCCGATGGACCAGGAATACCGCCACCATCGCTACCGGCTGGCGGCGGTCGCGGCCTTCGCCCGCGCCAACCGGCTGGACCGGGTGGTGATGGACGCGCCGCGCGCCCGGATCGGCATCGTCACCGCCGGCAAGAGCCATCTGGACGTCTGCCAGGCCCTGGACGAGCTGGGCATCGACGAGGCGCTGGCGGCCCGGATCGGCATCCGGCTCTACAAGGTCGCCATGCCCTGGCCGCTGGAACCGGAAGGCATCCGCCGCTTCGCCGAGGGCCTGGAAGAGGTGCTGGTCGTCGAAGAGAAGCGTGCCGTGGTCGAGCCGCAGCTGAAGGAGCATCTCTACGGCTGGCGCGCCGATGTCCGGCCGCTGGTGGTGGGCAAGTTCGACGAGGCCGGCAACTGGATCCTGCCCTCGGCGGGGGAGCTGCGCCCCAGCCGGATCGCCCAGGTCCTGGCCGACCGTCTGGCCCGCTTCCTGCCCGACGAGCCGGGCCTGGCCGAGCGTATCCGTGCCCGGGTGGCGCATCTGCGCCAGCTGGAGGACGCGTCTTCGGGCAAGGCGGCGATCGAGCGCAAGCCCACCTTCTGTTCGGGCTGCCCGCACAACACCTCGACCGTGGTGCCCGAGGGCAGCCGGGCGCTGGGCGGCATCGGCTGCCACTACATGGCGACCTGGGTGATGCCGCGCACCGAGACCTTCAGCCAGATGGGCGCCGAAGGGGCCTCGTGGATCGGCCAGGCGCCGTTCACCACCGAGAACCATGTCTTCCAGAATCTGGGCGACGGCACCTATTTCCACTCGGGATCCCTGGCGATTCGCGCCGCGATCGCGGCCAGGGTCAACATCACCTACAAGATCCTGTTCAACGACGCGGTCGCGATGACCGGCGGCCAGCCGATCGACGGTTCGCTGACCGTGCAGCAGATCGCCCATGAACTGCTTCAGGAAGGTGTGCGCCGCCTGGTGGTGGTGACCGACGACACCACGGCTTACGAGGGTGGCGCCGGCCTGCCGTCAGGAGTGACGGTCCACGACCGCGGCGAACTCGACGCCGTGCAGCGCATGCTGCGCGAGGTCGAGGGCTGCACGGTGATCATCTATCAGCAGACCTGCGCCACCGAAAAGCGCCGCCGTCGCAAGCGCGGCACCCTGGTCGACCCCGACCGTCGGGTGGTGATCAACGATCTGGTCTGCGAGGGCTGCGGCGATTGCTCGGCCAAGAGCAATTGCGTGTCGGTGCAGCCGCTGGAGACCGAATTCGGCCGCAAGCGCCAGATCGACCAGTCGAACTGCAACAAGGATCTGTCGTGCCTGCAGGGCTTCTGCCCCAGCTTCGTGACCGTCTCTGGTGCGAAGATCCGCAAGCCCGCGCCCAAGGCCGCCGATGCCACCCCCTTCGAGGTGCTGCCCGATCCGGAGCTGCCGGCGCTGGGGGCGCGGCCCTATGGCATTCTGGTCGCCGGTGTCGGCGGCACGGGTGTCGTGACCATCGGTGCGCTGATCGGGGTTGCCGCCCATCTGGAAGGCAAGGGCGTCGGCGTGCTCGACATGACCGGCATGGCCCAGAAGGGCGGGGCGGTCTTCACCCATCTGCGCATCGCAGAGCGCCCTGAAGACATCAAGTCGATCCGCATCACCACCGGCGGCGCCGATCTGATGCTGGCGGCCGATCTGGTGGTGGGCGCGCGACCCGATGCGCTGGGGCTGCTGGATCCCGGGCGCAGCCGGGCGGTGATCAACGACCAGGAGCTGATGACCGCGGCCTTCGTCAAGGATCCGGACCTGGTCTTCCCCGGCCAGGATCTGCGTGCGGCCTATCGCCGGGCGGCCGGCCCTGCGGGGGTGGATTTCATCGAGGCCGGGCCGATCGCGACGGCCCTGCTGGGCGACAGCATCGCCAGCAACCTGTTCCTGCTGGGCTATGCCTGGCAGCGCGGGCTGGTGCCGCTGGCCGAGGCCAGCATCCTGAAGGCGATCGAGCTGAACGGTGTTGCGGTGAAGCTCAACCTCGACGCCTTCCTCTGGGGGCGGCGTGCGGCCCACGATATCCGCCGGGTGCGGGATCTGGTGGCGCGCAGCCGGCCGGTGGCCGAAAGCGAGCGGCTGTCGGAAACGATCCACGAGGTGATGGCCCGGCGGACCGATTTCCTGACCGCCTATCAGGACACCGCCTATGCCGGCGCCTATGCTGAACTGGTGGAGCGTGTGCGCCAGCACGAGATGCGGGTGATGCCCCGCAGCACCGCGCTGACCGATGCGGTGGCGCGGTCGCTGTTCAAGCTGATGGCCTATAAGGACGAGTACGAGGTGGCGCGGCTTTATACCGACGGCGCCTTCCAAGACAAGCTGGCGCGGCAGTTCGAGGGCGATGTCAGGCTGACCTTCCACCTGGCCCCGCCGCTTTTCGCCCGGCGCGACAAGACCACCGGCCGGCCGCGCAAATCGAGCTATGGCCCGTGGGTGATGGGCGCTTTCCGCCTGCTCGCCCGGATGAAGCGGCTGCGCGGCACCGTCTTCGACCCCTTCGGCTACACCGCCGAACGCAGGACCGAGCGCCGGCTGATCGCCGAATACCGGGCCACGGTTGAACGGCTGGTCGCGGGGCTGACGCCGGAAAACCATGGTCGCGCGGTGGAGATCGCGAAGCTGCCGATGGACATTCGCGGCTTCGGTCACGTGAAGGACGAGAACCTGAAGCGGGTTCGCCTGAAGGAACGGCGCCTGATGGCCGCCTGGGACAGGCCGGACAGCATGGCCCAGGCCGCGGAGTGATGTGCCTGACCGGCGAAGGCCGGGCCCGGCATGTGCGCCGGGGCCGGCCTTTCGCGCCGGTTTCGCAGGAAAGCGTAGCCACTGGTTTTATCTTCGGCCGGAATTTACACGCTATAAGTGCATCCTGACGTCCGTACACAACGCTCCATCGCCAACGGCTTCGAATGTCGCCATAATGGCCGGACATGTTTCGAGGGCCGGGATAGAGGGCATATCGGCACATCATGAACCTGCGGCGGGACGGTGGAGCGGAGGGTCAGGCGGCGACAGTGACGGCGCGCATGCGCGCCGCACAGCTCGATGCGCTCTATCGGGCCGCGCGGATCGGCATCCTGATGGAGCCGCTGGTCTCGATCTGTCTGGCGGTGCTGATCTGGCCTGCCGCCGCCCAGCAGCAGATCGCGCTCTGGCTGGTGGCGGTCAACTGCCTGGTGGGCCTGCGCTTCGCCGCCATTCAGCGCGACCTGCGCGATGGCGGGGCCGAGACGGAACCCGAACAACGTGCCCTGCCGATCCTGATGATCATCGCGGTCAGCGGCGTGATCTGGGGGCTGGCACCGCTGGTGCTGGCGCCTGCCGCGGCCTCGATCGACATGGCCAAGGTGCTGTTCGCCACCGCCGCGATCGGGGTGGCCGGCACGGTCATGATGTCGTGTCATCTGACATCGGCCCTGGTCTGGCTGGGGGTGACCTCTGCCGCACTGACGGGCGGGCTGGTGATCGCCGGGCGGGTGGATCTGCCGCTGATGCTGGCGATTCTGGCTTCCGCCGCCGTGCTGGCGGTGGGCGCACATTATCTGGCCCGTCTGCTGGATGACGGGCTGCGCCTGCGGATCGAACTGGCCGATGCGGTGCAGGCCGCCCAGGCGGCCAACATCGCCAAATCCGATTTCCTCGCCAATACCAGCCACGAACTGCGCACGCCCCTGAATGCGATCATCGGTTTCTCGGAGATCCTGATGAACGATCGGCCGCGCACCGACGCCCAGATCGACGAGCAGATGGAATTCGCCCGGCTGATCAACGAGAGCGGCGTTCACCTGCTCGACATCGTCAACGACATTCTCGACCTGTCGAAGATCGAGGCCGGCGCCTATAACCTGGACGAAAGCGTCTTCACGCTGGAGAGCATCGTCCGGGCCACCACCAATCTGATGCGCGGCCAGGCCGACAAGGCCGGGTTGAAGCTGGTCAACATGCTGGCACCCGATCTGCCGGCGCTGCGCGGCGACCAGCGGGCAATGAAGCAGGTGCTGCTGAACCTGCTGTCCAATGCGGTCAAATTCACCCCGATCGGCGGCAGCGTCACGGTGGAGGCGCGGATCGCCGAAGAGGGCGGGTTGACGATCGCGGTGGTCGACACCGGCATCGGCATTGCGCCTGAAGACATTAACCGGGCGATGGAGGCCTTCGGACAGGTGGACAGTGCGCTCAACCGTCGCTATGCGGGCACCGGGCTTGGCCTGCCGCTGGTCCGGTCGCTGATCGAGATGCATGGCGGCCGCTTCCAGCTGATCAGCCGGGTGAACGAGGGCACCCGTGCCGAGATCGCCTGGCCGGCGGCGCGTGTGGTGGGCAGCGGCCGGCGGGGGGGTCCGCATTCCGGCATCAGTGACCCGGGGATCGGCGAGCGCGGCGCCGGCGGCCGGCTGGGCGGCGGCGGACGCAGCGTCGAAGGCCCCGGTGGCGACGGCCGGCGACCGGGCCAGGGTGGCATGCCGACGGGCCCCAGCACGGTGATGGGCTGAAGACCATGTCGGGCAGCAGCACCTACCGATCCGACCCGAGGCCGGCTGGCGAGGCCGCGCGCGCCGGCACCGACGTTCCGGCCGGCAGCCTGCGTGGCATCATCCTGAACGGCTTCCGCCATATCGAGCCCAATCTCGTGCCGGTATCGATCGCCGGTGCGGTGATGATGCCGGCCTATTGGATGGTCTGGACCTTCCTCTTTCCCCAGGCTTACGAGAATCTCGGCCTGCGTCTGGCCGGGTCGGTGCTGTGCCTGCTGCTTGCCTTCCGCCGGCGCTGGCCGGCGCGGCTGCAGCCCTGGATCCCGGCGGTCTGGCTGGTGATGCTGGGCTATTGCCTGCCCTTCTTCTTCACCTTCATGACGGTGATGAACGGCGGTTCGGTCATCTGGCAGATGTCGACCCTGACGGCGCTGTTCCTTCTGGTGCTGCTGGTCGACTGGTTCAGCCTGATCATGCTGTTCCTGATCGGCACCGGGCTTGGCGTTGCCATGGCCCTGATCACGGGCCCGCCCGAACACGACGTGGCGATCTATGCCGAATACGCCCCGATCCTGGCCTTCGGCCTGCTGGGCGGCGCGATTTTCAACTACAACGCCGCCAATTCGCGGGCGGTGCGTGAACGGGCGCTCGCCGAAAGCGGCCGGGCTGCCGGGCGCATGGTGCAGACGCCGCTGATGAGCATCCGGACTTCGGCCCGCTCGCTGGAGACCTATCTGCCCGGGCTGGTGCGCAGCCATCGCATCGCCCGCGCCCAGGGCGTGCCGGTGGAAAGCTTCGACGATGCGCATCTCGAAGCCCTGCTGCACGTGCCCGCCCGGATCGACGACGACTGCGCCGAGGTCGCCCGCCGTCTCCAGACCCTGGGGGAGCCGGCCGATCCCCGGCGGCGCAGCTGAGCACCGGTCGGGCGCCGATATTTTACACAAATCGCACTCAAACCGTGTTCGATCGCACAGGCATCGGCGCATGCAGATGATTATGATGAGACGCCGCTGCCCGTCGGGCGGCAGTGAAACAGCGGAACGGGGCAGGCATGATTTCGACGGCGTTTCTGATGCTGCATGTGGGGGCGGGCGCCCTGGCGCTGGCGAGCGGCTTGACCCTGATGGTCCTGCCGGGCAAGGGCAATGACCGCCACCGCCGGATTGGCCGGGTGTTCGGCTGGTCGATGGCGGTATCGCTTGCCGCCTCGGTGGTGCTGGCGCTGGTGAACTTCTCGTCCTTCCTACTCGCCATTGCCGGATTTTCGGCCTATCTGCTCGCCGCCGGCTGGCGTGCCGCCCGCCGGCGCAAGGCGGAACCGGGCATGGCCGACCGGCTGATCGCCGGGCTGATGCTGGGCCTGGCCCTGGTGATGATCGTCGCCGGCCTGACCGGTGCGGTGGGCGGGGCCGCCAATGTCGTCATGCCGGTCTTCGGCGTGATCGGCGGTGCGCTCGCCTGTCAGGATCTGATGGAGGTGAGCCGCGTCGGCCCGCCGCGCATCGCCCGCCACCTTTCGCGCATGATGGGTGCGTTGATCGGCACCATCACCGCCGCCCTGGTCGTCAACGGCCCGACCCTCGGCCTGCCCCCGATCGCCACCTGGCTGGTGCCGACGGTGCTGGTGGTGCCGGCGATCATCTGGTGGAACGTCCGGCTGCGCCGGGTGGCCGCCGGGCGGGGGTGATCCCGCCGGGCGGCCCGGATCGGCTTACGCGTCCCGCGGCGTGAACAGATGCGGCACGAAGCGGCTGCCGACCCCGGTGATCTCGCCCGCATCCTCGCGCAGGCCCATCGCCACGGCCTTGTCGCCGATGATCCAGACGCCCGCCACCGCATGGCCGCCCGGGGCGGGGGCAAGCGGCGTGAAGGCCTGGTAGACCCAGCCCTCGTCGCCGGCGATGCGCGGGCCGGGGCTTGCCTGGCGTACCACGCTGTCGGCCGCCGGCATGCCGTCGGGGCCAAGCGTCACGATCTCGACGCCATCGCCTTCGCGGCCGGCGAGCGGCTTGGCCACCACCCGGTCGCCCGGGGCGAACAGGCCGGGGGCGAACCCCGCCTTCAGCAGCCCCGGATGGTCGGGCTCCAGCTCGTACATGAAGGCCAGGATGCCCTTGGAGAAGAGCTGCTTCCACAGCGGTTCGAACAGCACCAGCCGCCCGGCCTCCACCGCCTCGATCAGGGGCACGCCCCAGTCTTCGCGCAGCATCCATTCGACCGGGTACAGGCTGAACAGCGCCTCGATCGGCGTGCCGTCCGGGTCGTAGAAGCGGCGGTCGCTCTCGTCGAAGGCGATGTCGCCGATCGCGACCAGTTTGGTGGCGAGCCCGGCTTCGGTGGCGATCGCCTGCAGATAGCCGGCCGTCGCCATGTCTTCGGTCACGTCGCCCGCGGTGAAATGGATCGGCCGGCCGGCCATGGCGGCCCCGCGCGCTGCCCAGGCCTCGACCAGCGCCTCGTGCAGGCGGTTGAACTGGTCGGCCTCGGGATGGGTCTCTTCCAGCCAGTGCCACTGGACCACCGCCGTCTCGTAAAGGCTGGTGGGGGTGGCGGCATTGTATTCCAGCAGCGCCGGCGCACCGTCGCCGGTCCAGGCGATGTCGAGCCGGCCATAGACCGGGGCTTCCAGCGGGTCGCCCTCGCGGAAGCGGCGCCAGCTGTCGGCCACCGCCGCCACCGCATAGCCCGGAATGCCCAGCTCCGCCAGACGGTTCTGGGAAACGGCGCGATCGGCGGCGCGGATGGCGAGCGCATGGAAGGCGTCGGCCGCATCCTCGATCCGGTCGATCTCGTCTTCGGTGAAGGCCCAATGGGCGGTCTCGTCCCAATAGACCGTGCCGTCGGGGGAGTGGAAGACGAAGCCCAGCTCCTCTTCCATCCGGCGGGCCCAGTCGGGGCGGGGCGGGTGAGTGACGCGACGCATGGGGAATGTCTCCGTCAGCCGCCGAAGGAATAGCCGCGGGCGCCGGTCGAACCGAATCCGCCCGAGC
Source organism: Tistrella sp. (assembly GCF_002684955.1). NCBI lineage: Bacteria > Pseudomonadati > Pseudomonadota > Alphaproteobacteria > Geminicoccales > Geminicoccaceae > Tistrella > Tistrella sp. Next base: position 33,139 of record NZ_NYWI01000063.1, read on the forward strand.
GTCGGGCCGGCGACACCGTACCCGCAGGCTTCACAGGGTTGCTGACCGTGCTGCGCGCAACATTGGCCGAGCCCGCCCAGTTGGTCGGCCGGCCATTGCGGAACACGTTCTCGCGCCGGGTCTGCCCGAAGCGATCGGCGCCGCTGTACATGTAGCCGTTGCGGTCGACATAGACCGGGCGGCCGTGAAAGCCCCCGCCGCCGCCCATCATCCGGCCGAGCATGAAGCCCGCGAAGGCGGGCATGAAGAAGCTGCCTCCGGACGAGGCCTGCTGCTGGGGCACCGGCTGGCAGCCATCGGCGCCGAAATCTTCTTCACAGGCCGCCAGGCTGTCGAAACGCGGCGCGGTCGCGATATGGGCCTCGCGCGCCTCGGCTTCGGCAGCAGCGCAGTCGGCGGCGGTCATCTCGGCGCTGCAGGCCTCGCTGGTGCCGTAGATCTTCACCTGTTCGGTGTCTTCGCCACAACCGGCGAGGGTGAGGGCGGTACCGGCGATGAGCAGGGTGGTCACGGCGCGGGAGCGACGCATCGGGGAGCAACCTCGTGCGTTGGGGGAGGATGAGCGAGAGATGGGGATCGTCGGGCTCTGAAACGAGGGCTTCAGGTTCAATAGGTCAGCGCCCCGGCATTCACCAGCCCGGTTGCGACCGACACACCGCCCAGCAGAATGCCATAGCCGATGCGGTCCTCTTCGATGCCGGCCGACAGATCGCCCAGCAGCCGGGCGACGATCAGATAGACCACCAGCTGGCTGATGCAGGCAATGGCGCCCCAGAGTGCCATGTCGAGGATCGAGACCGCACCGGCCGCGACCGTGTTGAGCGCGATGGCCAGGCCGATGATCGTGCCGGAGAGCGAGATGGCCGCCGCCCGGTTGCCGGCGCGGATCAGCCGGATCTCGCGATAGGGCGTGATCGCCTGATAGATCGCGGTGAAGACGGCGATAAGCGCCGCCATGGTGCCGAGAAAGCCCAGATAATCGGGCAGGGCGGCCAGGGTGTAGTCGAAGAACATATCGGTCGGCTGCATCGGCGCGTCCTTTTGCGGCCGGCCGGCGGGATCATGACCGCCGGCCCGTCGGGGGGCACCATAGCGCGGCTGCGGGAGTGGGACAATCGGGAGGGGCCGGGGGAGACGGGGGCCGGGGGAGACGGGGGCAGGGCCCCTCGCCGTCAGACGTGTTGCCCGCCATTGATGTGGATTTCGGCGCCGTTGATGTAGGACGCGTCTGGCGAGCACAGGAACATGATCGTGCGGGCGACTTCCTTGGGGTCGCCCAGGCGCTGCATCGGGATCTGGGTGCGGACGATGTCTTCGGTGCCGGGGGAGAGGATCGAGGTGTCGATCTCGCCCGGGGCGATCGCGTTCACCCTGACGCCGAAGCGGCCGAAATCGAAGGCCTGTTCGCGGGTCAGCGTGGCCAGCGCCGCCTTGGAGCAGGCATAGGCGACGCCCGCGAAGGGATGCACGCGCGAGCCGGCGATCGAGGTGACGTTGACGATGGTGCCGCCGGTGGCCTTCAGTTCCGGCAGCAGGTTGCGTGAGAGCAGCGCCGCCGAGAACAGGTTGACGTTGAACACCGCCGCCCAGGTGGCGTAGTCGGTATCGGCCACGCCCATGCGCGCGCCGCCCGGCCGCTTGGGCGAGATGGCGGCGTTGTTGACCAGCGCGTTCAGCCCGCCGCCGCCCAGGCGGCGGCGCACCTCGGCCGCGATCGCCTCGAAGGCCTCGGGGTCGGCCAGGTCGCCCTGGATGTGGTTTTCCCGCCCGCCCGGCCAGGGGCATTCGGGATCGAAGGGCGCGCGCGAGAGGGTGAGCACCCGCCAGCCATGCTGGTAGAACAGTTTCACCGTGGCGTGACCGATGCCCCGGCTGGCGCCGGTCAGCAGCATGGTCTTGCGGGTGGCGGGCGAATCCTGGTCCTGCATCTCAAACCTGCCGCTGTCTCGATGTCCGGAACCGGACCATGGGCGCCTCCGCCAGATGGGGTGGAGGCCGCCCGATTCAACCCGTGCCGCCGGTGCTTTGCAATCGAGAACCATCCGCGCATGATCGGAACCACCCGCCATCGATCGGAGAGGCCCCATGGAGATCGATCTGCGCCCGCTTGAAGAGACGGTGACCGCGCCCGCGCCGGATGATGCCGGCCTGGTCTTCATCGGCCGGATCCGCACCCCCTGGACCGGCCGGGGGCAGTGTCCGCGCCAGGGCCGGGCGGGGGAGGGCCCCCTCTGCCGGGTGGAGATCGATCCGCTCTGGGCGCCGGCGCTGGCCGGGCTCGACGATTTCGGGCGGCTGGAACTGCTCTACTGGCTCGACCGGGCACGGCGGGATCTGATGGTGCAGAACCCCGGCCATAGCGGCGCGACGCGGGGCACCTTCTCGATCCGCTCCCCCAACCGCCCCAACCCGATCGGCACCGCCGAGGTGACGCTGGAGGGGCGGGAGGGCTGCACGCTTCTGGTGCGTGGTCTCGACTGCCTGGACGGCACCCCGCTGCTTGACGTCAAGCCGGCCCGCCGCCAGCTGGCGGAGATCGACGAGACCGGGACGGCCGGCGGGCCGCGCCATTGTGTGAAGGGCTGATGGCGTGGCTGCGGCTCAGCCCATCGCGCGGATCCGCGCGATCCGGTCGTCGATGGAGGGATGGGTGGAGAACAGCCCGGCCCGGCGCCGGCGGCGGCCGCTTTCGCCGGGCCCGTCCAGCGGGTTGACGATCCAGAGCGCTTCGAGCGCCCGTGCGGAGGTGGGCGCATCGCGGCCGGTTGCGGCGGCCGCCTCGTCGAGCCGCATCAGCGCCCCGATCATCGCCTTGGGATTGCGGGTGAGCTTCACCGCCGTGGCATCGGCCAGATATTCGCGCTGCCGCGACAGCGCGAACTGCATCGCCTGGGCCGCGAAGGGGGCGAGGATGGCGACCACCATCAGCAGCAGGGCCACCAGCGCCAGGGCGTTGCCGCCATTGCGGTCGCTGCCGCGGCGGGAGCCGCCACCGAAATAGGCCATGTTGCGGGCCATCGCCGCCACGATGACGATCAGCCCGACCATCACCGAGACCACGACCATGTAGCGGCTGTCGCCATTGGCGAGATGGCCGGTTTCATGCGCCACCACCGCCTGCAGCTCGTCGCGGCTGAGCCGGTTCAGAAGCCCGCGGGTAACCGCGATCGTGCCCTTTTCGGGCCGGAGCCCGGCGGCGAAGGCATTGGGCATGTCGGTTTCGATCACCATGACCCGCGGCTTGGGCAGGCCGGCGGCGATGGCCATTTCTTCGACGACGTTGTGCAGCCGGCGATCGGCGATCGGGTCGGCCTCGCGGGCGCCGGCGATGCCGAGCGCCATGCGATCACCGGTGGTGAGTGCCAGCGTCGACCAGAGCCCGCCCGCCACCGCCATCACCGCCGCCCCCACCGCACCGCCGCCCGAGAGCAGGAGGGCGAGCGTGGCCGTGCCTTCGGGCGCATAGGGCGGGGCCACCCACCAGCCGACCAGATAGCCGAGCGCCACGCCGAACAGGGTGAGGCCCAGGCAGATCGCCAGGCTCTTGCGGCGATTGGCACGGATGGCGCCGGCGAAATCGGTGCGGTCGATCCGGATGCCCTCGACCGGCTCCGGCCGGTCCTCCGCCTCGCGGATCGGGTCGGGCGCCGGATCCTGGTCTGCCTGGTCCGACACCGTCTCCTGTCCCCTGTCCCAGGGATCACGGCGCGCCCAGGGGGAGGCCTGCCTCTGCCAGGGCCGCCAGCCATTGCCGCGGGCCATGGGATCAGCGCAGCGACACGGTCGGTACCGCCGTCTCGGCGGCATCGACCTGGAAGAATTCCTCGGTCCGGAAGCCGAACATGCCGGCGATCAGGTTCGAGGGGAACATCTGCACCCGGTCGTTATAGGACTGGATGCTGTCGTTATAGTGCTGGCGGGCGAAGGCGATGCGGTTTTCGGTGGAGCGCAGCTCTTCGGTCAGCTCCGATACATGGGTGCCCGAGCGGATTTCGGGATAGGCCTCGACCACGGCGAGCAGCCGGCCGAGCCCGGCGCCCAGTTCGCGTTCCGCCGCCAGCGCCTGGGCGCGATCGGCGGCACTGCCGCCCTGTTCCGCCCGCTGGGTTGCGGCGACCGCCTTGCCGCGCGCGGCGACCACGGCTTCCAGGGTCTCGCGCTCGAAGGCCATGGCGTCGCGCACCGCGGCGACCAGGTTCGGCACCAGATCATGCCGGCGCTTCAACTGCACCGAGATCTGGGCAAAGGCATTGCGCACCCCGTTCCGCCGCCCGACCAGGCCGTTATAGGTGGCGATGGCATAAAGCGCCACCAGCACCACGATGCCGAGGATGATCCAGATTTCCATCCGCCTGCACTTTCCTTGCGTCTGCGACAGAACCGCCTTGAGACTATGCCGCCGCCGGGCGGCGGGCAATTGCCGCCGTTGGATGACACATGATGATCATGCCGCAGCCGGTGCGCTGCCTCACTTCTCCGGCCACGGCATGATCGGCACGGTGGAAATGGCGTTCTTGGGCGAGCCGTCGACCAGTTCGTCGGAATAGGTCAGGTAGACCAGGGTGTTGTTGGGTTCGTCGTAGAAGCGGACGACCTGGAGGCGCTTGAACAGCCAGGAGCGGCTTTCGCGGAAGACGTCTTCGCCCTCTTTCAGCTTTTCGCGGATGGTGATCGGGCCGACCTGGCGGCAGGCGATCGAGGCGTCGGAGGTGTCTTCGGCGAGGCCCACGGCGCCCTTCAGCCCGCCGGTCTTGGCACGGCTGACATGGCAGACCACGCCGTCGACCTTGGGGTCGCGGAAGCTGTCGATGCAGATCTTGTTGTTGGGGCCGATCAGCTTGAAGGTGGTGCTGACGCAGCCGACTTCTTCGGCCTTGGCCGGCGCGGGCGCGAGGGCCAGCGTGGCGCCGATCAGGCAGGCAGCGCCGGCGAGGCCGGCGAGGGGCAGCGAGCGGGACATGGGGATGCGGGCCTTCCGGAGGAGGGGCGGGACGTCCCCGATCCTGCCTTGAACCTCCCCCTCTGGTCCAGGCCCCCGCCGCCCGGGGCTATTGCGCGGTCCAGCCGCCGTCGATGACGAGCGCGGTACCGGTGGCATAGGACGACCGGTCCGAGGCCAGGAACACCACCGCATCGGCGATCTCGCGCGGCTCCCCCAGCCGCCGCATCGGCGTGACCGCCGTCATCCGCCGGTCGAAGCGGTCGCCGCCCAGCGTGTCGGCGATCTGCCCGGTCATCGGGGTGCGGACATAGCCGGGATGGACCGAATTCACCCGGATCGCATAGCCCAGATGCGCGCATTCCAGCGCCGCGCATTTGGTCAGCATGTGCACCCCGGCCTTGCTGGCATTATAGGCGCCGGTGATCGGCATGCCGATCATGGCGGCAACGGACGAGATGTTGACCATGGCGCCACCCCGGTCCTTCATCGCCCGGATGCCGTGCTTCACCCCCAGGAACACGCCGTCCAGATTGACCGTCATCACCCGCCGCCATTCGGTCAGGCTGGTGTCTTCCAGCCGGCAGAGTTCGGGCAGCACGCCGGCATTGTTGACCAGCACGGTCATCGGGCCGAAACGGTCGGCCACGGCCGCCGTCGCCGCTTCCCAGCCGGCTTCGTCGGTCACGTCCTGGGGCAGGGCGGCCACCCGGCCCGGATGGTCTTCGGCCAGCTCTGCCGCCAGACGGTCGAGCCGGGCGGCGTCGAGATCGGTGAGCATCACCCGCGCGCCCTCGTCGAGCATGGCACGGGCGGTGGCGGCACCGATGCCCGAGGCGGCACCGGTGAGCAGAACGATCTTGCCGTCGAGCAGGGTGGTCACCGGCAGGCTTCCTCTCCGACAGGGTCTTCCATGGCGGTTGCCAGGGTATGGCCGCCATGCCCGGCGGGGCGGAGCACATAGCCCTGGCGGGGCAGATGCACCATCACCTCGCCGACGGCGGGATGGATGCGGCGCAGGCTGATCCGGCCGGCATCGGCGCGGATCAGTTCGCCGGTCACCGGCTCGGTGACATAGCCTTCGGGGCGGACCTCGACCAGGCTGCCCGGCGCCGGCGCCGCCCCGTCGGCCGAGGCCAGCAGCGGATCCGGATAGGCGGCGGCGGCGGCATCCAGCGCCTGTTCGGCCGTGAACGGGCTTTCCCGACCATGGCCGAGGGCGGCCACCCGTCCCATCCAGGCGCGGATGGCGGGGTAGAGGTCGAGCGCGGTGCCGCAGCGGATCGGCAGGGCGTCGAGGAACCAGAGGCCGTGATAGACCGCAAGATCGGCCAGGCCCGGGTGCTTGCCGCCCAGCAGGAAAGCCCGGCCGTCGCCCAGCATCTGGTCCACCCGGCGGATTTCGCCCAGCGCCTGGCCCAGGCTGTCGCGTGCCACCTGCTGCAGCCGGGCCAGCGACGGCTCGGGCTTGCCGCGCAGCGCCGCCCGATCGGCATTCAGTCCCGGCTCCGTGCGCTCGGCATTGATGCCGGAGATGTAGCGGGCGAGCGGCCAGAACAGGTCGCGCTCCGCCCAGGCCTCCACCACCCCGGCCAGGCCCTGTTCGGCCAGGCTGGTGAACAGCGGCGGCGTCGGAAAGCGGCGCTCCAGCTCGCGGGCGATCAGCCGTGTGTCGCAATAGATGTCGGCACCGATCTGCATCACGGGCGTGAAACGATAGCCGCCGGTCAGCGGCATCAGCTTGGGCTTCGGGTTGATCGCCGGCACGATCACCGACCGCCAGTCCAGCCCCTTCAGCCCGAAGATCAGCCGGATCTTCTCGGAAAAGGGCGAATAGTCGTAATGGTGCAGGATGATCGTGCTCATGCGGCACTCTCCCCGACGACGTCGCGGGCGGCGGGGGGCGCGGTTTCGGCCTGAAGCTGCGCCTCCAGCGTCTTGCGCTGGACCTTGCCGCTGGTGCTGCGCGGGAAGTCGTCGCGCGAGGCGACGAAACGGATCTCGCGCGGGCATTTATAGGTGGCGAGCCCCGCCCGGCACCAGGCGGTCAGCTCGGCCGCCGTCACCGGGGGGGCCTCGTCCGCCAGGGCCACGAAGGCGACCGGAACCTCGCCCCAGCGCTCGTCGGGGCGGCGCACGACCACCGCCTCGCCCACGGCGGGATGGGTCATCAGCACCCGCTCGATCTCGACCGGATAGATGTTCTCGGCCCCCGATTTGATCATGTATTTGGCGCGGTCGACGAAATCGAGCCGGCCGTCGGGGCGCTCCACGAACATGTCGCCCATATGGAACCAGCCGCCGCGGAAATCTTTGGCATTCGTCGCGGTCGCATTCCAGTAGCCGCTGAAGACCGAGGGGCCGCGCACGGCGATCTCGCCTGCCGTGCCCGGGGGCACGTCGCGGTCGTCCTCGTCGACCAGCCGCCAGAGATGCAGACTGTTCGGGGCCTTGGCGAGGTCGCCCGGCGCCTCGCCCGGTGCGAAGCGGGTGCCGGCGGCCGGCAGCATGCCGGTTTCGGTGGAGCCGAAACTGTTCCAGTAGGGCGCTTCCAGCACGCCCGAAATCTCGGCGATCAGCGCCGGGGGCACCAGATCGGCCAGTGCACCCACCATCTCGATCCGCGCCGGTCGCCAGTCGGGCCGGGCGGCCCGGCGGCTGCGGATCTCGGCCGCCACCCGTTCGATCATGCCCGGGATCAGCACCAGCCACCAATGCGGCCCGGTCTCGACCAGATCGACCAGCCGCGGGATGTCGGCCCCATCGACCACCACCACCCGGCCGCCGGTCATCAGCACATGCATCGCATGCTCGATCGAGACCATGTGGAACATCGGCGCCCAGGCGATGAACATATGCTCGGGCCTGAGCCCGAGTTCCCGCCGGCTGAGGGTGAACCGCGCCATCTCGGCCCGGGCGCTGATCATGGCGCCCTTGGGCAGGCCGGTGGTGCCGCTGGTGTAAAGGATCAGCAGCCCGTCTTCCTGACGGGCTTCGGCCTCGGCTTCGGCGCCGGGGATCGGGCCCGGCTCTTCGGCGCCGAGCGCCGCCTCCCAGTCGGGGCCGAACACCAGCGGGTCGAGGCCGAGCCGGCGCGCGGTGTCGCGGAACCGGGGCGAGGCGATCACCAGCCGCGGGGCCACCAGATGGACGCAATGGCTGAGTTCACCATCCGACAACCGCCAGTTGAGGGCCGCAAGGATGATACCGGTGCGCGCGGCGGCGAAGGCCAGCACCACATAATCCAGCCGGTTTTCCGCCAGCACCGCCATGCGGTCGCCGCGGCCCAGCCCGCGCGCCGTCAGCAGACGGGCGGTGCGGTTCACCCGCGCATCCAGCCCGGCATAGTCCAGCACCAGGCCCTCGCCCTCGATCGCCGGCCGGTCGGGAAAGCGCGCCGCGATCTCCGCCAGATGCCCGCCGGGTGTGCCGGGCAGCACCTCATGCGTTTTCGCTCCGGCATCCCGGATTGCCTGTGATATATCAAGATCGTCTACAGGTTGGGGATCTGGGCGCGCGTCGAGGGTCATCTGGGCTCTCCGTCCGGCGGGGGCGACCGGGATGGCCGATGCGGGTGCGGACGTCATTCACCCGATGGTGGCCCCTTTTAAGAAATGAGTATGGACTCATTGTTTATCCACTGGCAAGTGCGTGCATGACGGTGCATGCTCGCAGGAGGATATGTCCGGACCGGAGCCCCCAGCCTTGGCCTATCGACAGACGCCCGAGACCCGTCGCCGCCTTGCCGAGCGGCGGATGATGATCCTGAAGGCGACCCGCGAACTGATCGCCGAGGTCGGCTTCCGGGGCGTGCGCAGCCGGCTGGTGGCCGAGAAGGCCGGGATATCGGAAGGCACGATCTACCGCTATTTCCCGACCATGACCGCGCTTTATGCCGAGGTCTTCCGGACGGCGGCCTTGCGCGAACTGGCCGCCTCGGTCGAGGCGGCAGACCGGCCGGGCCCGCATGGCGAGCGGCTGGCGGCTGCCGTGCAGGTGCATGTCGAACGGGCGCTGCGCCGGCCGCGTCTGGCCCATGCCCTGCTGGCCGAGCCGGTCTCGCCCGAGATCGAGGCGGTGCGCCTGGACTGCCGCCACCGCTTCCATCTGCTGTTTTCCGAGATCCTGCAGGACGGCATCGCCGCGGGTGAATTCATCCCCTTCGACACCGAGCTTGCCGCCGCCTGCATCCCCGGTGCGCTGGACGAGGCGATCATCTGGCCCTTCGCCAAGGTGGCGGACGATGCCCGCGACAAGCCGGTGCTGGTCGATTTCATGGTCGGGTTCTGCATGGCCGGGCTCGACCGGTTCCGGACGGCGGGGGCCGGGGGGTTACGCCGCCCCGCCTGACCGGTCAGCCGCCGCTGCGGCGCAGCTGCCGCTGGCAGGCCTCCACGAAGGCGCGAAGCTTTGGGTCGCCGCGGCTGGCCCGGGGATAGCACAGGAACAGGGCGTCGCGGGCGGGCATGAAGGCATCCAGCACCGTCTCCAGCCGTCCGGCGGCAAGATCCTCCCCCAGCATCAGCTCCGACCCGTAGACCAGCCCCAGCCCCTGCAGGGCGAAGGTGCGGACCAGCTTCGTGTCGTTGGTGACGATGTCCCCCGGCGGGTCGACCGACAGCGCCTGGGCGGTGCCGTCGGGGCCGGGGCGTTCGAATTCCCAGCGATAGATCCGCCGGCTGCGGGCCAGGCGGAAGCGGATGCAGTCGTGGCGGGCAATGTCTTCCGGCACCTCGGGTCGGCCCCGGCGGGCCAGATAGTCGGGGGAGGCCGCCACCAGCCAGCGGAAGGGGCGCGAGACCCTGACCGCGATCATGTCGCGGTCGATGAATTCGCCGATCGCGATATGGGCGTCGTAGCGCCCGGCGATCTGGTCTTCCAGCCCGTCATCGATGGTGATGTCCACCGTGACCCCTGGGCAGGCGGCGCGGAAAGCCGGGATCAGCGGATGGATCACCGTTTCCACCGCCATCCGGTGGGCGAGCAGGCGAAGCGTGCCCGAGGGTTCGGCCGTCATCCGGCGCAGGCCGTCGATGGTGCCGGTGATGGCGTCGGCCGCGGGGCCCAGCCGCCCGAGCAGGGTTTCGCCCGCCTCGGTGAGCGAAATCCGCCGGGTGGTGCGATGGAAGAGCGGCAGGCCCAGCCGCCGTTCCAGCCCCTGAAGCGCCTGGCTGACCGCCCCCGGCGTGACGCCCAGCTCGGCCGCGGCACCGCGGATGCTGCCGCGCCGGGCGATGGCCAGAAATTCATGCAGCCCGTCGAAAGGGTCGCCGTTCGCCATGGATGCAGGGTCCGGATCGCAGGAGCAGGGGTGACGGATCGCACCGCCATTGTTCAGCCATACTATACACGGCGTGACCGATCCGGGCGGTTATCCGATAGGGCACGCCGTGCCATATCGGGCCTTGTCGACAACGACAGCGATCGAATGGGGAAAGCGATGCGCTACAACACCCTTGGCGGCACGGGCCTGCTCGTGTCGGAACTCTGCCTCGGCACCATGACCTTCGGCGGCCGCGGCGGCTTCTGGACCCAGATCGGCAGGCTCGATCAGGCGGGCGCGGATGCGATCCTCGCCCGGGCGCTGGACCGGGGCGTCAATTTCATCGACACCGCCGATGTCTATTCGGGCGGGCTTTCGGAAGAGATCACCGGCCATGCCATGCGCAATTCCGGCCGGCCGCGCACCGACATGGTGCTGGCGACCAAGGTTCTGGGGCAGGTGGGCGACGGGCCCAATGACCGCGGCGCCTCGCGCGGGCATATCATGGATGCGGTCAAGGCCAGCCTGCGCCGGCTGGGGACCGACTATATCGACCTCTACCAGATCCACGGCGTGGATCCGGTGACGCCGATCGAAGAGACGGTGCGGGCGCTCGACGATCTTGTCCGCCAGGGTCATGTGCGCTATGTCGGCGTGTCCAACTGGTCCGCCTGGCGGATCATGAAGGCGCTGGGCATCGCCGATCGGGGCGGTTTCAGCCGCTTCGCCACGCTTCAGGCCTATTACACCATCGCCGGGCGCGATCTCGAACGCGAGCTGGTGCCGCTGATCGAGGCCGAAAAGCTGGGTCTGATGGTGTGGAGCCCGCTGGCGGGCGGCCTCTTGTCGGGCAAGTACGACCGTGACGGCAACGGCCCCGAGGGGTCGCGCCGGGCGACGTTCGATTTCCCGCCGGTGAACCGCGACCGTGCCTTCGACTGCATCGACGTGATGCGCGACATCGCGACGGCGCGGGGCGTGTCGGTGGCGCGGATCGCGCTCGCCTGGCTGCTGCATCAGCGGTCGGTGATGTCGGTGATCATCGGTGCCAATACGGTGGAGCAGCTGGATGACAACCTGGCCGCGACCGAGGTCGAGCTGTCGACCGAGGAACTCGCGCGGCTGGATGCGGTGAGTGCGCTTCCGCCCGAATATCCGGGCTGGATGCTGGAACGCCAGGGGACCGGACGCGCGGCCTCCCGGCGGCGGGGAGACGATCGGTGAGCGAGGCTGCGGCCACCTCTGAACCATCCGTGTCGCGAGGGCCCTCCGGGGCCCTCGTGGCGCTTTTTGCCGTGGCGACCGGTGCGCTGGTCGCCAATCTCTATTATGCCCAGCCGATGGTGGCGGCGATCGGCGCGGATCTGGGGCTGGACCCCGATCTTGCCGGCTCGCTGACCGGCATCACCCAGATCGGCTATGGGGTGGGCCTGTTCCTGCTGGTCTCGGCCGCGGATCTGGTCGAAAACCGCCGGCTGGTGCTGGCGACGCTGGTGCTGACCACGCTGGGCCTGGCCGGCATCGCGATGTCGACCGAGGCACTGCCGCTCTTCGCCTTCTGCTTCATGGTCGGTCTCTGTGCCACCGGCGCCCAGGTGCTGGTGCCGTTCATCGCGAGACTCGCGCCCGATGCGCGCCGCGGCCAGGTGGTCGGCACGGTGATGGCGGGGCTGTTGACCGGGATCATGCTGGCGCGGCCGGCTGCCCTGTTCATTGCCGGCAGCTTCGGCTGGCGGGCGGTGTTCTGGGCCTCGGCCGCGCTGATGCTTGTGGTGGGCGCCGCCCTCTGGCGGATGATGCCGGCCTGGCAGCCGGGGCGGAGCCGCAGCGGATCGGGGCTGGTCGCCTATCTTCGCATCCTGGGCTCCATGCCCGGCCTGCTGCGCCGCCTGCCGGCGGTGCGCCGGCGGGCCGCCTATCAGGCGCTGATGTTCGCGGCCTTCAACCTGTTCTGGACCACGGCGCCGATCATGCTGGCAGAGCGCTTCGGCCTCAGCATCCACCAGATCGGCCTGTTCGCGCTGGCCGGTGCCGGCGGTGCGCTGGTCGCCCCGGTGGCGGGCCGGCTTGCCGATCGCGGCTACAGCCGGGTGCAGACCGGGGTGGCGATGGTGCTGGTGGTGGTGTCGTTCCTCGCCTCGGGCGGGGCGGTTTCGGCCGGCTCGATCATCGCGATGGCGGTGCTGGCGGTGGTGCTGGACGCGGCCATCCAGGCCAATCAGATCACGGGCCAGCGGATCATCTTTTCGACCGCGCCCGAGATCCGCGGTCGGGTGAACGCCATCTATATGACGATCATGTTCTTTGCCGGGGCCTCGGGCGCCGCCCTCGGCACGGTGATCTATCATGCCGGCGGCTGGGTGGGCGTGGTCGTGGCCGGTGCCGGGCTGGGCCTTGCCATGCTCCTGATCTATGCGACCGAATTCCGGCGCGGCCGGGCAGGCTGAGCGCGGGGGCGGGGTCTGACGGCGAGGTGCAGCCCGACGATCCCGAGCCCGGCCATCGCCACCACCGCGGCGGGGCGTGGGAAGACATCGGGCATCAGATTGGCCGCCACCACACGCCCGGGATCCAGGCTGGTGCCGAAGGCGAACCAGGCCGCTTCGATCCCGACGGTCAGAAGCCCCGCGGCCAGGGCGAGGCCGACAAGGCCCGGCACCCCCCGCACCCAGCCGGGGCGCCGGGCATCGGCCAGCCGCCAGAGCGCGGCCCAGCCCAGAATGCCGGCCAGAATGGTCGCCTCCCCCGGCTCCAGCCGGGTCTGCATGAAGAAGTGCAGGGCGCCGAGCAGGGCGGCGGCATAGACCGCCTTGTGCAGCCGTTTCCAGGTGCTGCCGCCCAGCCGTTTCGCCATGCCGTCGGTAGAGGTGGCGAGCAGGGCCGCCAGGATCAGCACGGCCACGAAGCCGATGGTGAGATAGGTCCTGAGCCAGATTTCGGATGCGATCCGTGCCAGATCGAGCTTCATCCAGACGAGATAGAGCCCGAAATGGGCGAGCGTGTAGAGCCCGGCCGCGACCCCGATCATCCGCCGGAGCTGGCCGATCTTCGGCCGGCCGAGCGAGAGTTTGAGCGGTGTGACCAGCAGCGACAGGGTCAGCAGCCGCACGGCCCAGAGCCCCGCCAGCAGCAGGGTCTCCTTGACCTGGGGCACGCTGAGCCCGGCTTCGTCGATGCCGCCGGCCGGCCCGCCCGGCCCCGGCAGTCCCCGATCCGGCAGCCCCTGAAGCCCGATCCCGGGGCCTGGCTGCTGCGGCATGTCCGGTGCGGCTGCGACCAGGGTCCAGATCATCCACACGCCCGGCAGCAGCAGCAGGCCGAAGACCAGCGCCTTCATCGGCGAGAAACGGCCGCGGGGGCCGTTCCAGGGCAGGGCAGGCGTGCGGGCTGAGGACATCTGGCGGATCCCTGAGACGGGTGGGGCTGCCCCACAGATGTCGGCAGATCGGCCGGCGGGGCAAGCCGGAAGCCGCTCGCGGCGGGTCACGTTCCTGTGAGAGCCGGCCCGGCAGGGGCAGGGCCTCGCGCAAATGATGAATTTTTACGACGCATATCGACTCAATGGTTCAATCCATGGTGGAATCCCCTCCTGCCGGCGAAGCACCGGCGCCCCTGCCACGCCAGGAGAGGAGATGTGTGTCATGGACGTTCATGCCATCGGTAAGATCGCCGGCGATCTGCCCCTGTTGACCATCGGCCCCGATACCAGGCCGGAAGACGCCATGGCGGCGATGCGGCCGCTGGCCGCGGCCAATGGCTGCATGGCCTATCTGCTGCGCTATGCCGGCCAGGTGCCGTGGGAACGCCACCCCCATGACGAGCAGGTCCAGGTGCTGGACGGCGCCATCCAGCTGACCCTGCTGCACGACAGCGGCCCGGAAACCGTGAAGATCGAGGCGGGGGGCTTCGTGGTCATCCCCGCCGGCATCTGGCACCACCCGGCCCCGGCCCCCGAGGCCACCACCTTCGCGGTAACCTCCATGGCCGGCACCGAACACTCGGTCGCTCAGGACCCCCGCGCCGGCTGAGCGAGGCCGGGTACCGGACCGAGTACTCAGGCCGTTCCCATAGAGCTGCACCAGCCATCAAGGATGGCTGGTGCAAGCCGCCATTGCGGTGGCGGCCAAGGGCGCGGCAGCGCCCGCCCGGCGAGGGCCAAACAGACTCCCGCTCCCGCACGCCCCCGTGCGGGAGCAAGCCGCCATTGCCGCGGCGGCCAAGGCCACGGTAGTGGCCGCCCGGCGAGGGCCAAACAGACTCGCCCGCCCGGCCCCCCGCACAGCGATGACCAAACAAGCCACCCAGCCGCCATTGCGGCGGCGGCCAAGGGCGCGGCAGCGCCCGCCCGGCGAGGGCCAAACAGACTCCCTCTCCCGCACGCCCCCGTGCGGGAGCAAG
>NZ_NYWI01000064.1:0-64465 GCF_002684955.1 Tistrella sp.
CGCGGACAAGGGCTATGACGCCGACAGGCTCCGCGCGTCCCTGCGCGACCGCGGTACCGTTCCGGTGATCCCGGGGCGGACCAACCGAAAACGGAAGGTTGCGTATGACCGGAAGCGTTATCGCAATCGTCGTTGAGAACGCTTTCTGTCGCCTCAAGGACTTCAGGCGTGTCGCGACACGTTATGACAAGCTCGCAGCCAATTTCCTATCAGCCGTGGCCCTGGCGGCCATCATCGCGTTCTGGGTGTGATTGAGTCTGGAGCCTAATCAGATTAAATTCCTTCATCATCATAGCACATTCAAGAATTTCCCCTGAGCAATCCCTCCTCTGAGAGCGCGCGGCTTACCGACGGGAGTCCCCTGAGCCGTTCATAACCGCTCTTGAGGTTTTCCGGCAAATCCACACCACTTCTGCCAGAGACCATGAGAACCCAGAAAAGATAGCAGTCAGCGATCGTCAGTTCGTCGCTGATGAGGAATCTCTTGCTGCCCATCTGATCGGAAAGTATCGAGAACGCCTTTGCCAATTTCTCGCGAGCGCGGACTTTTTCGGGCTCGGGAAAATTCCTGAAAAATGGCGCGTAACTTCCATGTATTTCAGAATTCATAAAGGCAAGTGCCTCGAGAGCGCGCCACTTTGAGATGCCACCCTGAGGAAGAAGCCGGCCGCTCTTCTCTGCGATATAGTGCAGAATCACCGCATTCTCTGTCAGTACTGCGCCCTCATCAGTCTCAAGGGCTGGGATGTATCCCTTGGGATTGATCGCGAGGAAATCGCGACCATCTTCCGTCTTTTTCTCATGGTTTATGCTGATCAGCTTATGAGGCATCCCCACTTCGATCAGGGCGATATGGTTGGCGATGCTGCAGGCGCCGGGGTAATAGAACAAGATCATCTCAGTCTCCACAGTTACACCTTCTCGACGAGGGGCCTTTCGACGAGTAAGTTCGAAATGTTGACCAGATCTAGTTATTTGACCGACGATCGACCGTCAAAAGCATATTTTGGGGAGCAGGTCATATGGATAGGACTGCCGCGGGTGACAGTTGCCAGGGCGTCAGTGAGGTTCTCGGTCGGATCGGTGACAAGTGGACGATTCAGGTAATCGTAGCGCTCCGGCACGCTCCCCAGCGTTTCAACGCGATCAAGAGGCACGTGCACGGCATTTCCCAGCAGATGCTGACCAGGACGCTCAAGGCCCTGGAACGCGACGGAATGGTCGAGAGGACGGTGCATCCCGACACGCCACCTCGAGTCGAATATGCATTGACGCCGTTGGGGCACTCGTTGGCGCACAGTGTGAAGCAGCTGGCCGAATGGGCGACTGCTCATCAAAAGATCATCCAGGATAATCGTCTTCAATACGATGCTCGGGTGAATCCCGGGTAGCCGTTCATTCAGTCTCTCCCGTCAAAATCCTCGAAGGCATAGTCGTTCAGAAACTGGCGCCGCCACAGCAGGGCGCGGTCGGTCGTGCTCAGCTCCGCCTCATCGCATATGCGTGCCCAGTGCGCGCGAATGCCTGCGATCTGCGCCGCGATGATGGCACGCGCCTCCGCATCGCCGAGCAGAAAAGCTCGGGCGGCCATGCGGCAGGTTTCAAGACGGCTGCGGCGGTCGGTCTCCCCGATCAGCATCGCCTGATTGGCGTCCCGGCCGCTGCGAAGCTGCGGGCAGATGTCATAGGCGGGCGTCAGGGTCAGCGAGGTGCCGTCCCAGAAGGCGGCATGATTGCGGGCGTGATCGTCGGTATTGCCTGACAGGACGTTGAAGACCACCCGTCCGAACAGTTCCCTTAATGTCTCCCGCGGCCGGGTGAAGCGCGCCCGAACGAGGTCGGCAAGATCCCGGTAACTGGCATAGCGCGCCTCCATTTCGTGCAGGCCAAGCATGGTCAGTGCGGACACCATGGCACGCCGTGTCCAGCCGCGCTCCGTCCACACCCGATCAAAACGCTCGACCAGAAGCACATCCTTGCCATTCGCTCTGGCGAGCCGGACCGGCGCAACATCAAGACCGGCCGCATCCCGGGCAAGTCGCATCGCGACGTACTCCGCCTTCACCACCGCATAGGTATCGTTCGTGGCCGAAAACTTGGCGATCAGCTTCGCCCGGCCGTCGTCGATCAGGGCCTTCGGGCGGGCGCCGCCGATGGAACTGCCATGGAAGAGCGCCTTGTCCAGGGCCGGCGGCACAGGCTCCCCACGTTCCACATGTCCGGCAGCGGCGTGCAGGTCCTCGATCGTCACCGTCTGATCCGCCTCGCTGGGCCGATACCGGTCAGGGGCCGCCTGAAAGTCGAGCGCGCCGATCCGGTCGGAGCCGGCATTCAGCATGAAAGTGAGGTCGTCGAGATCCACCGCACCGGCCGCCATCCCTTTAAGGCCGGTCAGACGATTGATGATGACCCGACGCCCCCAGGCATCGGGCGCACCGTCGCGCAGGGCTCCCGCCATCTCCAGTGGGGGGTCAGGTCGGATCGCGCCCCGCCTCAGCGGCAGTTCCGGCAGATAGATCGGGATGGCATCCGGCCGATCGAGATAGGATCGGCCATAGTTGAAGACATGACCGCTGCCGTCACGGGCCAGGCGGCCGGCGACAACGGGCTCCGTGCGTCCGGGAAGCCAGATCCAGACATAGGCCTCCATCGGCGTGCCGGGCGCAGCCTCTCCGGGATCAGAAGTCATCGACCACCTCCGTCCGCCGCTGCCGGATCGACCGCGGCAGCAGGGCGAGCTTGTCCTCGACGCGGGCGATGCGGTCGGGCAGGTCCGACGGGTCGGCCACGAACAGCGGAATGCCGACCAGATGGGCGGCTTCGAAGACCAGGCCGATTTCGGCCTTCGGATGGCCCTTCTCGATCAGTTGCAGGGTGCTGCGCGCGATGCCGATGCGGGCGGCAAGCTCTGCTTCCGACAGTCGGCGCTGCTTGCGGGCAAGCCGGATCTGTCCGCCCATCAGGGTGAGCGCATCCCGGGTCGCCCGCGAATAGGTACGCAGATGCGCCGCCATGTCGTCCTCCGGATTTTGGCGTGTATGCCGGTCGCAAAGGGCTTTTACGCCCGTTAAAACGGTCATATCGTGCCGGGGCACCCGGATGTCAATCCACCGCCGGTAGCCGGCGGGCCGCAGACACGCAAAAGGCGGCACCCCCTCTCCGAGATGCCGCCTTCCGGTCGTCAGGCCGCCCGCCCCTGATCGGGGCGGGCGCTGCCGTCGTCACATGTTGGGATAGTTGGGGCCGCCCGCGCCCTCGGGCACCGTCCAGACGATGTTCTGGGTCGGGTCCTTGATGTCGCAGGTCTTGCAGTGCACGCAGTTCTGCGCGTTGATCTGCAGCCGCGGGCCGGCGTCTTCCTGCACGATCTCGTACACGCCGGCCGGGCAATAGCGCTGCTCGGGGGCGTCATACGTGGGCAGGTTCACCGTCACCGGCACCGACGGATCCTTCAGCCGCAGATGGATCGGCTGATCCTCCTCGTGATTGGTGTTCGACAGGAACACCGAGGACAGCTTGTCGAAGCTGATCTTTCCGTCGGGCTTGGGATAGACGATCTTCTTGCAGGCCGAGGCCGGCTTCAGCGACTTGTGGTCTTCGTGGTGGTGGAAGGTCCAGGGCGCGTTGCCGCGGAACAGATAGGTGTCCAGCGCCGAATAGGCGAGGCCGGCCAGCAGGCCCTTGTTGAAGGAGGGGCGGATGTTCCGCACCTTCTTCAGCTCCTGATGCACCCAGCTCTGTTCATAGAGCGCCGGATAGGCGTCGAGCACGTCGTTGGCCCGGCCGTCCTTCAGCGCCTCGAAGGCGGCTTCGGCGGCCAGCATGCCGGTCTTCATCGCCGTGTGGCTGCCCTTGACCTTGGGCACGTTCATGAAGCCGGCCGTGCAGCCGATCAGCACGCCGCCCGGGAAGGCCAGCTGCGGAACCGACTGGAAGCCGCCCTCGGTCAGTGCGCGGGCGCCATAGGCGATGCGCTTGGCGCCTTCGAAATAGTCGCGCAGCGCCGGATGCTGCTTCAGCCGCTGGAACTCGTCGAAGGGCGAGATATGCGGGTTCTGATAGTCGAGGCCGATCACCAGGCCCACGGCGACCTGGTTGTTCTCCATGTGATAGAGGAACGACCCCGAATAGGTCTTGGTGTCCAGCGGCCAGCCGATGGTGTGGATGACCAGGCCCGGCTTGTGCTTGGCCGGGTCGATCTCCCACAGCTCCTTGATGCCGATGCCATAGGTCTGCGGGTCGCAGTTGTCGCGCAGGCCGAATTTGTCGGTCAGCATGCGGGTCAGCGAGCCGCGGGCGCCTTCGGCGAACAGGGTGTATTTCGCGTGCAGCTCCACGCCGGGGGTATAGCCCGACTTCTGCTCGCCATCGCGGCCGATGCCCAGATCGCCGGTGGCGACGCCCTTCACCCGGCCCTGTTCGTCATACAGCACCTCGGCCGCCGCGAAGCCGGGATAGACCTCGACCTCCAGCGCCTCGGCCTGCTCCGCCAGCCAGCGGGCCAGATTGCCCAGGCTGATGACGTAGTTGCCGTGATTGTTCATCTGCGGCGGCGTCGGCAGCCGGATGTGGTTGGACTCCGTCAGCAGCAGGAACCGATCCTCGTCGGCCGGCTGGTTCAGGGGCGCGCCCTTCTCCTTCCAGTCGGGGATCAGTTCGTTGAGCGCCCGCGGCTCGAAGCAGGCGCCGGCCAGGATATGCGCGCCGACCTCCGACCCTTTTTCGATGACGCAGACGGAGACGTCGTGGTCGTTCTCGGCGGCGAGCTGTTTCAGACGGATCGCCGCCGACAGGCCGGCAGGGCCGGCGCCAACGATGACCACGTCAAATTCCATCACTTCCCGTTCCATGACCCCTCCTCAAGCCGCCTCGTCCTGCAGTGCGGCCGGGTGATCTCGTTCTCGCTCGTCACGCGGCGCCGCTCGCGTCCCCCTCGCTACGTTCGGCCCTCGCTCCTCGGATATGGACCCGATCCGTGTCCGTTACAGGGGTCGCCTGATACGAGACGCGAATCGCGATTCAGTAAGGTTATCTATCAGCGCCGCCGTGAAATTGCTACAGTCCAGGCCATGACGACGATCGATCCGACACCGGCAGCGGCCATCTCCGCACTCGCCACGTGGTATATGGAGTGGGGGGTAGAGACCGCCACCACCGATACCCCGGCCGACTGGTATGCCGCCGCCGCGGCCGCCCGGGAAAGGCTGCTGCGCGACCGGCCCAGGGCCGCCGGGGATGCCCCTGCCTCCCGTGGCGGGCCGGCACCCGTGCGCGGCGCCGCCCTGCGTGACGGCAGGGCGCCGGCGCCTGCCGTGCCGCGGGCGGACCCGGCGGCCGTCGACCCGCTCTCGCCCGAAGGGGCGGCCGCACTTGCCCGCAGCCATGCGGGGGCCGCCCAAAGCCTGGCGGAGCTGGAACAGGCGATCCGCGCCTTCGAAGGCTGTGCGCTCAAGGCCACCGCCTCGAACACCGTTTTCGCCGACGGCAACCCCGAAGCCGATCTCATGCTGGTGGGCGAGGCGCCGGGTGCGGAAGAGGACCGGCGCGGCCTGCCCTTCGTCGGCCAGTCGGGCCGGCTGCTCGACCGGATGCTGAAGGCGATCGGCCGCGACCGCAGCAGCGTCTATATCACCAACGTGCTGCCCTGGCGCCCGCCGGGCAACCGCACCCCCACCCCGGTCGAAATCGCCGCCTGCCTGCCCTTTGCCCTGCGACATATCGCCCTGGTCCGCCCGAAGCTGGTCGTGGCGGTGGGCGGGGTCTCGGCCAAGGCGCTGCTCGACCGGCCCGAGGGCATCACCCGGCTGCGCGGACGCTCGGCAACCCTCGATCTTCCGGGGCTGGCGGGGCCTCTGCCGGTCTTCGCGACCTTCCACCCCGCCTACCTGCTGCGCCAGCCGGCGCAGAAGCGTCTGGCCTGGGGCGACTGGCTCAGAATCGCGGAAATCCTTGAAAAGCAATCATCCCCGGTTCCGTGACAATGTCGTGTCGTGAAGCGGGGGCTTGCCGGGACACCACATCCTCCCCTATAAACGTTGCCATCATGGCTTCGGAAAGCAACGACGCGCGTCACCAACCGCGGTCTGCACGTAGCTTCGCGCGTGCGATCGTGGCGCCTGCGGTGGCGCTGGCCCTCTTGCTCGGCGGTCCTGTGGCTTCGGGTGTGTTCATCACGCGCGCGCATGCAGAGACCTCCCTGCCGACCGGCCTGGAGACGGCGGATGACGCCGACTTCGGAATGGCTGGATTCGGTCTGGTCGATTCGTTCGAAGAGTGGCCCCAGGTCCTCTCTGATGCGGATGCCGAGCGTTATGCCCGGATTTTTGCACTGCAGTCCGACGGCCGCTTCGACGACGCGGACAGGCTGATCGCGCGGCTTGGCGACCGTCTGCTGATGGGCCATGTGACCGAACAGAGACTGATGCATCCGACGGCCTATACCGCGAGCTACGACGAGCTGCGGGACTGGATGGCGTTCTATGGCGACCACCCCGATGCCGAACGGATCTATGCGCTGGCAATGAAGCGCCGCCCGGGCGGCGAGGCCCGCCCGCGCGAGCCGGAGCGTCCGGAAGAGACCGCGATGCCGGTGGCCAACCGTCAGCCCAGCACCATCGACCAGCTCGACAGCTATTCCGCCGCCGACCGGCTGAAGGGGGCGCAGGCAAAGCGTGCGCGTGCGCTCGAAGCCCAGATCGCCGCCCGTGTCCGCAAGGGCGAGGCCGAGGCGGCCGAGAAGCTGATCGGCTCGGCCGAGGTTCAGAAGCTCTTCGACCGTCCGGCGCTCGATCAGGCGCGCATCCGCGTCGCTTCCTTGCATCTCATGCAGGGGCAGACCGCCCGCGCCTATGAACTGGCCGGCCCCGCCGCCGACCGTTCGGCCGCGATCGTGCCCTATGGCCACTGGACCGCGGGTCTTGCGGCCTGGAAGCTCGGCCGGGTCGAAACCGCGCGGCGGCATTTCGAACTCTTCGCCCGCACCGCCGGCCTGTCGGCCTGGAACGAGGCCGCCGGCGCCTTCTGGGCGGCGCGGACCAACATGGCGCTGGGCGATTTCGACACCGCACAGACCTGGCTCGACCGGGCGGCCCGCCAGCCGCTGACTTTCTATGGCCAGATCGCGCGGGCCATGCTGGGCGCGCCCACCGGCGATGTCTGGCAGCCCTCGCTCGCCGGCGGCGTGACGCCGGGCCTGCGCCGGGCGCTGCTGCAGAACGAAGGTGCCCGCCGGGCGCTGGCCCTGGCCCAGATCGGCGAATACGACCGGGCTGCGGGCGAGGTGGAGCTGGTTGCGGCCGCGGCCGCCCCCGAAGAGGCGCCGGCCGTGGTCGAACTGGCCGAGCAGGTGAACGCGCCCGAGGCCGCCACCGTGATCGGCCGCAAGGTCGCCGCCGCCTCGGGCATGCCCGATGTCGCCTCGATCTTTCCGGTGCCGGACTACACGCCCCGCGGCGGCTTCTCGGTCGACCGGGCGCTGCTCTATGCGCTGGCCCGCAAGGAGAGCAATTTCAACCCGCATGCCGTCAGCCCCGCCGGCGCCCGCGGCCTGATGCAGCTGATGCCGGGCACGGCGCAGCTGGTGGCCAACAGCCTGGGGCTGGGCGGCGGGCTGTCGCTCAGCCGGCCGGACGTGAACCTGCAGCTGGGCCAGGCCTATCTCCGCCGGCTGATGGACGAGCCCTATATCGGCAACAATCTGGTCAATGTGCTGGTCGCCTATAATGCCGGCCCGGGTAATCTGCGCCGCTGGCAGGACGGCCGCGGCATCTCTGCCGACGATGATCCGCTGTTCTTCGTCGAGACCATCCCGGTTGCCGAGACCCGCGACTTCCTTGAGCAGGTGCTGACCAATCTCTGGATCTATCGCAACCGTCTGGGTCAGACCTCGCCGTCGCTGGCGGCCCTGGCGGAGGGCGACTGGCCGTCTTACGAGACCATCGACGGCAATGTCGGCAACGACAACGCCGCCATCGCCTCGCGACGCTGATCGCGGCCCGGAAGGGCAACATTTTCAAGACGGGGTCGTCCGGCCGGGCGGTCCCGTTTTTGCGTGATCGGGCTTTTTTCACCGACGGTGCCGCAATTTGCGGAGCGCGGCCCTGCAGGCATCGCACTTGCCTTCGCGGCCGGCCCGGGCGTAGTTTGCAAACGACTCGCAATTGCAAATCACAAACGGCCGGTGTCACATGCCTGAATGTGCGCCGGTCCCCCGGCTCAAGGCAGTGCCCACCCGATGCGCCACACGGCTTTCAGACACCTCACCGCCGCCATCCTGCTTGCGATGACGGCAACGGCCCCGGCGATGGCCCAAAGCCCTGTGACGGACCCGGGCCCTGCGACGACTGCGGCCCCCGCAACGGAGGGCGTCCAGGCCGCACCGCAGCCGGTCACCGGAGAGGTCCTGCCTGCCGCTGAAGACGCCGCGACCGAAGAGACGGCAATCGAAGAAGACGCAGCGATGGCGGCCACCCTGCCCCACGACCTGTCGCCGATCGGCATGTTCATGGCCGCCGACATCGTGGTGAAGGCGGTGATGACCGGGCTTGCCCTCGCCTCCATCGCCACCTGGACGGTCTGGCTGGTGAAAAGCCTGGAGCTGGCCGCCGCCCGCCGCCGGGTCCGCCGCGATCTGGCGATGCTCGACGAGGTCCGCAGCCTGGCCGAAGCCGTGACCGGCATGGACGGGCAGCGCGGCCCCGCCGCCGCCCTGGTCCGCGCAGCCGTGGCCGAGACCCGCATCACCCGCGAGGTGACCGCCGGCCGCCCGCCCGCATCCGGTGCCGGCCTTGAATCCCGCGTCGCCTCGCGGCTTGCCCGCATCGAGGCCCGGGCCGGGCGGATGATCGCCCGCGGCACCGGCATCCTGGCGACCATCGGCTCCACCGCCCCCTTCGTCGGCCTGTTCGGCACGGTCTGGGGCATCATGAACAGCTTCATCGGCATCAGCGAAAGCCAGACCACCAACCTGGCCGTGGTCGCCCCCGGCATCGCCGAGGCGCTGCTCGCCACCGCCATCGGCCTGGTGGCCGCGATCCCGGCGGTGATCATCTACAACATCTTCGCCCGCGCCATCACCGGCTACCGCGCCGAGCTGGCCGATGCCTCGGCGGCCGTTGCGCGCCTGGTGTCGCGCGATCTGGACCGCGGCGGCATCGCGGTGGTGCCCGCCCAGACGATCGGAGGCTGACCCCATGGCCGCGAGATTGGACGACGGCGACGATCTGACCGAATCGCACGAGATCAACGTCACGCCCTTCATCGACGTCATGCTGGTGCTGCTGATCATCTTCATGGTCGCAGCCCCCCTCGCCACCGTCGATGTGCCGGTCAACCTGCCCACCTCCACGGCCACGCCGCAGCCGCGCCCCGCCAAGCCGGTCTTCCTGACCATCAAACAGGATCTGAGCCTGGCGCTCGGCGAAGAGGCCGTGCCGCGCGATCAGCTGAAGGCCGCGCTGGACAAGGCGACGCAGAACAACCCCGACGAGCGCATCCTGCTCCGCGCCGATCAGAGCGTCGATTACGGCCAGCTGATGGGGGTGATGAACGAACTGCGGACCGCCGGCTATCTCAAGATCGGCCTGGTCGGCCTTGAATCCGCCACCGCCGCGGCCGCGGCCGCCGGGCAGCAGCAGGCCGCCGCCAGATGAGCGCCGGCGCCGACATGCTGCACGGCCCCGGCGCGGTGCGCTGGGGGGCCGCCGGGCTGGTGATCCTGGCGCTGCACGGCGGCGCCCTGCTGGTCGCGGCCGCCCCCTGGGAGATGACCCCGCCGCCGCCGCTGCCGGAAGCGGCGGTGATGATCGATCTCGCCCCGCTGCCGGCCGCACCGCCCTCGCCCGCCCCCACCCCGCCGCAGGAGGCCGCCCCCGATCCGGCGCCGGCCCCCGAGCCCGAGGTGGTGGAGCCCGACCTGCCCGATCTGCCGCCGCCACCGCCCGTGCCGGTGCCGGACCCGGAACCCCTGCAGGTTGCGCCGAAGCCCAGGCCCAAGCCGCCGGCACCGCCCAAGCCCCGGGTCCAGACCCCGCCCAAGCCGGTGCCGCCCAAGGTGCAGAAGCCGGTGGAGCAGCCGCCCGAAACCGTGCCCGAGAACGCGACCGCCCAGGCATCCGGTGCCCCGGCGGCGCCGACGCAGTCGACCGCGCCGGCCGGCCCGCCCGCCCCTGCGGCCCCCTCGTCCTATATGACCACCGATGCCGCGCGCAGCTGGCAGGCGGAGATGTTCGCCCATCTGGAACGCCATCGCCGCTATCCGCGCCAGGCCCAGCTGCGCAACCAGCAGGGCCAGGTGACGCTGCGCTTCAGCATCGACCGTGAAGGCCATGTGCTCGCCTCATCCATCGAGCGTCCCTCGGGCAATGCGCTCTTCGACCGCGAGACCCTGGCGATGATGAAGCGCGCCGATCCGCTGCCGCCGCCGCCCGACGATATCCCGTCGACGGAACTCACCTTCGTGGTCCCCGTCATCTTTTCGCTGCGCTGAGAGCAGGCCCCTCGCCGTCCTGGACCTCCGCCCCCGGTCGGGCTAGCCTTCTCGGCCCACCCGACCACCGGCGGAGGACCGACCCCCATGCCCGGCCGCATCGACGAGAGCCGCCCGTTTCTGGCCGTCAACATCGCCCTGCTGACGGTCTCCGACAGCCGCACGCCCGAGACCGACACCTCCGGCGACCTGCTCGCCGGCCGCATCGCAGAGGCCGGCCACACCCTGGCCGCCCGGCTGATCCTGCCCGATGACGAAGACCGGCTGGCCGCGCAATTCACCGCCTGGGCCGCAGATCCCGAAATCGACGTCGTGATCTCGACCGGCGGCACCGGCGTCACCGGCCGCGACGTCACCCCGGAAGCCCTGCGCCGGGTGATCGAGAAGCCGATCGAGGGCTTCGGCGAGCTGTTCCGCTGGCTGTCCTTCGCCAAGATCGGCACCTCGACGGTCCAGTCCCGTGCCCTCGCCGGCGTGGCGAAGGGCACCTATTTCTTCGCCGTGCCCGGCTCCACCTCGGCCTGCCGCGATGCCTGGGACGAGATCCTGGTCCTGCAGCTCGACAACCGCCACCGCCCGTGCAATTTCGTCGAGCTGATGCCGCGGCTGCGCGAACACGAAGCCTGATCGCAGGCTTCACAGCCGGGCCGCGACCCCGTATAGTGCGGCGATGTTCCCGTTATGTTCGCGGGGGAAGTCGCCCATGGATCCCTTCAAGCCCCTGATCCGACGGCCCGGCCAGCGCCGGGCCGAGGCCGATCGCGCGGCCGCCGCGGCACGGCTCGGTCTCGACCCGCATCGCGGCCGGGGTGCCGTCAGCAATCGCGACGGCCGCTTCGAACGTTTCAGCCACCAGGCCGCCGATGACGGCTGGGGCCGTCCCGAGGCGGACGAAGCGTCCGGGGCGAGGGAAGCCTCCGGCACGCCGGCCGGCGCGCGCCGCAAGACCGAGCTGCGCGGCGTGGTCGCGCGCACGGCCCTTGCCCGCAACGACAGCCCCGACATCCCCTTCGATGCCTCGATCAACCCCTATCGGGGCTGCGAGCATGGCTGCATCTACTGCTATGCGCGGCCCAGCCACGCCTATCTCGGCCTCTCGCCCGGGCTCGATTTCGAGACGGTGATCGAGGTGAAGCGCGGCCTGGCCGAGGCGCTGATCCGCGACCTGGCGAAGCCCGGCTATGTTCCCTCCACCATCACCATCGGCGGCAACACCGATCCCTATCAGCCGGCCGAGAAAACCGAGCGGCTGACCAGGGCGGCGATCGAGGTGCTGACCCGCCATCGCCACCCCTTCGCGATCATCACCAAATCGGCGCTGGTGCTGCGCGATCTGGACCTGATCGCGCCGGCCGCCGCCGCCGGTCTCGCCCAGGTGGCCGTCTCGGTCACCACACTGGATGCCGGCCTCGCCCGCGCCATGGAACCCCGCGCCGCCACCCCCGGCCGCCGGATCGACGCGATCCGCGGCCTGGCCGCAGCCGGCGTGCCGGTGACCGTGATGGCGGCACCGCTGGTCCCCGGCCTCACCGATCACGAACTGGAGGGCATTCTCGCCGCCGCGGCAGAGGCGGGCGCGGTGCGCGCCGGCTGGATCATGCTGCGCCTGCCGCGGGAAATCGCCGGCCTGTTCGAGGAATGGCTGCGCCTGGAACGCCCGGCCCGGGCCGAACGGGTTCTGGCCGCCGTGCGCGCCACCCGCGGCGGCGCGCTCTATGACAGCGGCTTCGGCCGGCGGATGACCGGCACCGGCATCGAGGCGAAGCTGATCGCCGACCGCTTCCGCCTCGCCTGCCGCAAGCTTGGCCTCAACCAACGCTCTTACAAACTCACCACCGCCCTGTTCACGCCGCCGGCCAGCCCCACAAAAGCAGAGCGGGCCGGCCAGATGGATCTGTTCGGGCGGGGCTGACCGCGCGTCACTGCGGGCGGTCTGCTGCCCGCCAGACCGCCATCTGCCGGCTGCGGAAGGGCTGGACATAGACGGGAGCCCATGTCGGCACACCCGACGCATCGAGACGTCCGGCGATGATGCCGCCCGGATGCGCCGCCGCCCAGCCGGCGATGTCGGCCGCAGCCCCTGCCTCGGGCGGAAACTCCGTCACCGGCGCCGTCAGCCGGCCCTGGAAATCGAGCATGCCGTCATGGCTGCCGCCGACGAACACCACCGGCCCGCCATCCGCCGCCACCAGCCGGGCAACCTCGTGCGCTGCCGGCCGGATGTCGAAGGCCCGGAAGGGTCCGAGCCCGCCATAGACGGTCAGCATCACCAGCACGCCCACCCAGGCAAGCGCCGCCCGCTTCAGCGCCGCGGCCGGGGCGAGATCGGGCGAGGCATGGATCGCCGCCGCCACCATCGCCAGCCCCGCCACCAGCGCCACCGCCAGCGGCCCCCAGGCGATGACGGTCCCGGACATGCCGGCCAGCCGCCCGACGACAGGCGGCAGGGCGGCAATGATGCCCGCCACCGCGACCAGGGCCGCCGGCAGCAGCCAGGTCCGGCGCAGCCAGCGGTTCAGCGGCCGCATCGGCGCGCCGTCGGCCATGCGCGCCAGCAGCAGCGCCACTGGCCCCAGCGCCGGCAGCAGATAATGGATCTGCTTGGCGCTGACGAAGCTCATCACCAGGAAGGCGCCGGCGGCGACCACCAGGCACAGGCGGCTGCCGGCATCGGGCCGGCCCAGGCTGGCGCGCAGCCGGCGCCAGAAGGCCGGCACCACCAGGAAGGGCAGCAGCATCGCGGGCAGGATCGCCGGATAGAACCACCAGGGCCGGGCATGGTCGAAAGCCTGCACCACCCGGCCGGCGGTCTGGCCCCACAGCAGCATGCGGGCGAAATCGGGCCCGCCCGCCAGCGCCGCCGGCAGGGCCCAGCCCAGGATCATGACGATGCCGATCGCCACCGCCCCCAGCCCTTGCAGGGCGAAGCGCTTCCAGCCATGCGGCGGCACCCGGCCTGCCCAAAGCGGGGCTGCGATCAGCGCCGGCAGCACGAACACCGCCGCCACCGGCCCCTTGGCCAACAGGCCGATGCCCAGCCCCAGACCGGTCACCACCATGTCCCGCGGCAGGCCGCGATGGGCCAGATCATGCAGGCCGATCAGGGCGATCGTCACCCCCAGCGCCACCGGCACGTCGAACATCACCATGGTGGCGAACAGCGTGACCGGCCCCATGCCCACCAGCAGCGGCAGGGCAAGCGGCGCCACCCCCGGCCGTTCGGGCCACAGCCGGCGGCCCAGCGCATGGGTCGCCCACAGCAGACCGGCGGCAAACCCCACCGGCACCAGCCGTGCGGCGGTTTCCGACACGCCCGCCACCGCCCAGACCAGGCGGATCGCCCAGAACAGCAGCGGCGGCTTGTGGGTATAGCCCTGGCCGTCCAGATGCGGCACCAGCAGGTTGCCGGCGCGGGTCATGTCCCAGGCAACCGTCAGATAGCGGGTCTCGTCCACCGGCAGCGGCGGGCGGAACAGAATGGCGGTCACGCCCAGCACCAGCAGCATGGCTGCCGCCAACGCAATATCGCCCGTCCCCGTCCGGGCAAGGCCCGGACGGGCGGCGCTTCCCGTCGTCGTCGTGGTCATCCGGCAGAGACCGCGATATCGGTCGGCTGGCGCGCCGCCGCCGCTTCCTTGCGGATCAGCGCCAGATTGCGCAGATAGACAAGCAGCCCCATGCCCTGGCCGGCGATGAATACCGGGTCGCCCCGCTTCACCGCATAAACGAACAGCAGCGCCCCGCCGCCCAGGCTGAAATACCAGAACAGCACCGGGATATAGCTGCGCCGACGCCGTTCACTCGCCACCCACTGCACGATGAAGCGCGCGGAAAACAGCGCCTGGCCGGCAAAGCCCACGATCAGCCACAGGTCGAACCAGTCGTCCGAGGGGGTGAGGGCATCAAGGATTGCGCCAAGCAGGGTCATGCTGCGGCTTCTCCGCTGCTGATCGCCGCCCGGGATGCCGCCGGATCGGCGGCCGCAGACGGCTTCTGAAGGGCAAACCCGGCCGGCCCCGCAGAGAGGGCGGGCATGGCAGAGGGGGCTGGCATGGCAGACAGGGCTGGCATGGCCAGCGCGCGGCCGATCGGGTCCAGCGGCCGCAGCCGGTGCTGCAGCCAGGCGACCCCGGCCAGATCCACGATGCCCTGCAGGGCGCGGGTCAGGGTGCGGTATTTGGACCGCCCGCCCCGGCGGCGGCGATCCGTCACCTCGACCGACACCACCCGGCCGCCGGCGGCGGTCACCAGGCTCGGCATGAAACGATGGGCATGATCGAACAGCGGCAGCGACAGCAGGTCGTCGCGCGCAATCACCCGCAGCCCGCAGCCGCTGTCGGGGGTGCCGTCCTGCAGCACCCGGCTGCGGATGCCGTTGGCGACCCGCGACACCAGCTTGCGCCAGGCGCCGTCGGCCCGGCCCTTGCGGTGGCCGGCCACCATCACGCCGCGCCCGGGCCCGCCCGCCTCGATCATCCAGCGCCGGATCAGCCGGGCAAGATCGGCCGGGTCGTTCTGGCCGTCGGCATCCAGCGTGGCGATCACCCGCCCGCGCGCCGCACGAAACCCGGTGGTCATCGCCGCACTCTGGCCGCGGCCGCGATCATGGGCGATCGCCACCAGCCGCGGATCGGCAGAGGCCGCCGCGGCCAGCAGACGGTCGGACCCGTCGCTGCTGCCGTCGTCGACGGCGATGATCTCGTAGCCGCCGGCCAGGATGTCCGGCGTCGCGAAGGCCCGGTGAATCTCGGCGATCAGGGGCAGGATGGCGGCCGCCTCGTCGCGGACCGGCAGCACCACGCTGATCAGGGGCAGGGAAACCGGGGCCGGAACGGCCGGCTCGGCGGTCGGGAGCATGGCAGGGCCTCGCTCGCTGGGGGATCGGAACAACGCCCGGGACGGACATCATGTTCCGCGCACCATATGGTGGAAGCCCTTACTCCGCCCTTACGCTCCCCGGACTCACGCTCCCCGGTCTCATGCTCTCTGGCATGTCACCACATCGGCAACGCAACCGGGTCAGCTGCCCCTGTATCCGCCACTGTCTCTGACCGGCGGAAAGCGTAGTCGGAATCGGGCCCCACCTTCGGGGGACTCCTCGACGCTGACACCGGCCCCATGGGCATCCGCAATCCGTTGCACGATCGCGAGCCCCAGACCGGCGCCATCGCCGCGACGGCGATCGGCGCGCCAGAACCGTTCGAAGATCTGGGCACGCCGCTCCGGTGGCACCCCTGGCCCGTCGTCATCGACGATCAGCTCAGGCCCATCCTCGCTTCCCGAGAGAAGTGAAGACCCGGGCACCACCTTTACGGTCACATTACCATCCGCGGGAACGTGAGCAAGCGCATTTTCAACCAAATTTCGCAGAAGCCGTGAGATTAATTCTCGTTTTCCGCGTACTGTTATCGCGCGATCAGCACCGTCCAGGGCCAGACTCCGATGGTTCTGAACGGCAAGCGGCGCCATTTCGGCCAGAACGTCGCGGGCGATCGCCGCCAGATCGGCCCGGTCCTCGGCTGCAACCCCCAGCGTGTCGACCTCGGCCAGGCGCAGAAGCTGGCCGGCAAGGCGCGACAATCGGTCGAAATCAGGGGCCAGCCGTGCCGCCTGATCCGGCGGCAGGGTCGCCTCCATCCGGGCGCGCAGGGCGGCGATGGGCGTGCGCAATTCATGGGCGGCGTCGGCAATGAACGCCCGCTGCTTTTCCAGCGCCCCATCCAGCCGGTCCAGCGCGCCGTCGATCGCGGCGACCAGGGGGCGCACCTCCTGCGGCAGATCGTCGCCGCCCATGCCGCCACCACCCGTGCCATCGCCGCCGGCCTTCCGACCCAGGCGGACACCGCTGGTGGTCGGCCCGATGCGGGCCGCCCGCGCCGACAGCCGGCGCAAGGGTGCCAGGCTCGATCGGATCGTCCACAAGGTCACCCCGATCAGCACGGTGAACGAGCCGATCACCCACCAGGCGGCGTTTTCCAGAAATTCCTCGATCAGGCTGTCGGCCAGCACATCCGGATGATCGTTGCCCTGGCCCACCTGCAGGATCAGCGGCCGGCCGTCGATCTGCACCCGAAAGCCGGTGCCGGTAACCGGCCGCCCGGCGGCATGGCCGCGGAAGGGCCGCCCCAGATCGCCCAACCCATGCGGATCGGCATCGGCCGAGGTGCGGGTATCCTCGTCCGGCAACAGCTCGCTCAGCGGCGCCCGGACCCCGGCCGATCCCAGCAGAAAGGTGCCGGCCTCGTCGAGCAGCGCAAAGGCCTCGTTGCCCGCCGGATCGGCATAAAGTGCTGCGATCGCGGCCGGCGGATCGAAGACCGGATCGCCCCCGGCACCGATGGTCAGATGCCGCAGCACCTGGCGGGCCTGGGTCTGTAGTGACTGATCGTCCAGATCGCCGCCGACATCCTCCAGCTCCAGCACCAGCGCCGCCAGCATCGCCGCCAGCACCACCAGCGCCGCCAGAACGGCGCGGACCGCGACCCGCTGGCTCAGCGACCAGCCGCGATCCCGCTCGTGCTCTCCCCGCTCGCGATCATCCGGGTCGCGATCACCCGAGTCAGGCCCCGCCATCGACGCCCTCTCCGCCATCCAGCAGATAGCCAAGCCCACGCAATGTGTGGATGCGCACGGCCGATCCGGCGCCCTCCAGCCGCTTGCGCAGCCGGTGGACCAGCACCTCCAGCGTGTTGGCGCTTGCCGCATCGTCGAAGCCATAGACCGCGGCTTCGGCCGAATCCTTGGGCACCACCCGGCCCTGCCGGCGCAGCAGCACTTCCAGCAGCGCGGTTTCGCGCCGGCCCAGCGCCACCAGCCGGCCGCCGACCCGGGTCTCACGCCCGACCGTGTCGAACGACAGGTCGCCGCAGGTAATCGCCAGGCCCAGCGCCCCGCCCGGCCGGCGCATCAGCGCCCGGACCCGCGCCACCAGCTCGGGCATGGCAAAGGGCTTGGGCAGATAGTCGTCGGCCCCGCCATCCAGCCCCGCCACCCGGTCCTGAATGCCGTCGCGCGCGGTCAGGATCAGCACCGGCACGGCGATGCTCCGCCCTCTCCAGCGGCGCACCAGCTCCAGCCCGTCGACATCGGGCAGGCCCAGATCCAGCACCACCACGTCGAAACTGGTCACGGCCAGCGCCGCCTCGGCGCCCTCGCCATCCTCCACCCGGTCGACCGCGAAGCCGGCCGCGGTCAGCCCCATCACCACGCCTTCCGACAGGCGATCATCGTCTTCGACCAGCAGCACCCGCATGGCGGTTCCCGTCCTCTCGCGCTGCCGGCCGTCAGCCCTCGGCCAGCCATTCGTCGATCAGCCGGCGGGCGATCGAAATCCGGTTGGGCAGGCTGACCGGCGACAGTTCCGGGTCCTTCAGCTCGTCGCGCTGCACCCAGATCGCGTCTTCCAGCTCGTGGCGATCGACATCCAGCGGCCCGCCTTCCAGAATCTCGGCCCGGAAGCCGACCATCAGCGAGGCCGGGAACGGCCAGGGCTGGCTGTGGCGATAGGTCACCTTCCCGATCTTCAGCCCCACCTCTTCGGCGATCTCGCGGCGCACGCATTCTTCCAGGCTCTCGCCCGGCTCGACGAAACCCGCCAGGGTGGAATACATGCCCGCCGGAAAGCGCGGCTGGCGGCCCAGCACGCACCAGTCGTCCTTGTGCGCCAGCATGATCACCGCCGGGTCGGTGCGCGGGAAATGGTCGGCGCCGCAGCCGGTGCAGCGGCGGACATGTCCCCCCTGCTCCGACCGGGTGGGGGCGCCACAGACGCCGCAGAACCGATGGCGGCTGTGCCAATAGGCCATCGCCCTGCCATAGGCGACCAGGGCCGCCTGCTGCGGATCCAGCGTCGCGGCCGCCTGGCGCAGATCGATCGGGATCGCGGCCGCCGCCTCCATCGCCGGGTCGTCCATGGGCAGACGGCCGATCAGCCCGGGCAGATCCTCCACCCGGGTCACGTCCACCGCAAACACCGGCCGGCCGTCCATGTCGCCCAGAAAGACCGGCGGGTCTTCCAGCAGGTCGCCGGCCGCATCGACCAGCCGGCCCAGTTCGGCCAGCAGCGCCATGGTCATGCCGCCCGCCGTGGGCGCCACGATGGTCTGGTCGCGCCAGATCAGCACGCTGCGCGCTTCCGGGGCGGCTGCGCGGGCGGCGATCCAGTCCGGATCCCGACGGTGGCGTCCGGCGCGATCGATGCGCAGGCCGGCGAGCACATTGGGGCGGTCGGGATCATGCGGGTCGTACATCGGGGTCGTCCTCGGACTTTGGCGGAACGTTGCGGCTCTTCACGGCAATGGCGGGAACGATAGCACCATCGCCCGGGACTGTCCCGCCGCCGGCACGCCGCCGCATCCGCCGGCCCCGCCTCCCGGGATGCCGCACAGCGGGCTTGCAAACCAGGGGCCTCATCCCCATAGTGACCCGCGGAAGGCTGGCGCGGACGGAGAGCCTCGCCAACCCGGTCAGGGCCGGAAGGCAGCAGCCGTAACGAGTCGCGATCCGGGTCGCTGTCCAGCCTTCCACCTCATTCACCTTCGCCTGCCTGCTTCGATCCCTCTTCCGGGCCGCGCCGCCCTCTTCCCAGAGATCCCGACCGGAACCCGGCATGACCGCATCCGACATCGCCGCAGAGCCAGCCCCGACCGCAGATGCGGCCGGCGGCGCCACGGCGACGGGATCGGCTGCAACGGGGACACCCGTCGAATACCGCGTTCTCGCCCGCAAATACCGCCCCCGCACCTTTGCCGAGCTGATCGGCCAGGATGCCCTGGTCCGCACGCTGACCAATGCAATCGAGACCGGCCGCCTGGCCCATGCCTTCCTGTTGACCGGCGTGCGCGGCGTGGGCAAGACCTCGACCGCGCGGATCATCGCCCGCGCACTGAACTGCACCGGCCCCGACGGCACCGGCGGGCCGACGCCCGCGCCCTGCGGGGTGTGCGAGAACTGCCGGATGATCGTCGAAGACCGCCATGTCGACGTGCTGGAGATGGACGCGGCCAGCCGCACCGGCGTCAACGACATCCGCGAGATCATCGAGGGCGTGCGCTACCGCCCGGTGGGCGCGCGGTTCAAGATCTACATCATCGACGAGGTCCACATGCTCTCGACCAGCGCGTTCAACGCGCTGCT
The DNA here is from genome assembly GCF_002684955.1 of Tistrella sp. NCBI lineage: Bacteria > Pseudomonadati > Pseudomonadota > Alphaproteobacteria > Geminicoccales > Geminicoccaceae > Tistrella > Tistrella sp. The sequence goes on from NZ_NYWI01000064.1 coordinate 19,622, forward strand.
CAAGACGCTTGAGGAACCGCCGGCGCATGTGAAATTCATCTTCGCCACCACCGAATTGCGCAAGGTGCCGGTCACGGTGCTGTCGCGCTGCCAGCGCTTCGATCTGAAGCGGGTCGAGCCCGAGGTGCTTTCCGCCCATTTCTCCCGCATTGCCGGGATCGAGGGGGCCGAGATCGACGATGCGGCCATGGCGCTGATCGCGCGGGCCGCCGACGGTTCGGTGCGTGACGGCCTCTCTCTGCTCGACCAGGCCATCGCCCATGGGGCGGGCCGCGTCACCGAACATCAGGTGCGCGACATGCTGGGCCTGGCCGACCGGGCGATCGTGATCGACCTCTTGGACCGCACATTGTCGGGCGATGTCGCCGGTGCACTCGCGATCATGGACGATCAGGCCCGTGCCGGTGCCGATCCGGCGGTGATCGTGGAAGACATGCTGGCGCTGGTGCATCTGATGACCCGCGTCAAGCTGGCCGGCGTCGAGGGCAAGGGCCCGGTGCTGACCGCCGCCGAGCGGGATGCCGCCCATCGCATCGCCCAGCGTCTGGGCATGGCCCATCTGGGCCGCGCCTGGCAGATGCTGCTCAAGGGTCTGGGAGAGGTGCGCCTCGCCCCCGTGCCCCAGGCCGCGGCCGAGATGGTGGTGATCCGTCTGGCCCATGCCGCCGACCTGCCCGACCCGGCCGAGCTTGCCCGGATGCTGAAGGATGCCGGGACGGCTGGCCCCGCGGGTGGCGGCCCCGCGGGTGGTGGCCCGGGGGGCCCCCCGCCCCGCCCTAGCCCGGCCGCCGGGGCGTCTCAAGCGCCGACCCCGGCGGCGCCAGACCGGCGCCCCCCCGAACCGCCCCGCGCGGCTCCCCCGCCGCCACGCCCGGCTCCGCCGCCCCGTCCGGTCGAGACACCGCGCCCGGTCGAGACACCACGTCCGGTCGAGGCAGCGAAACCCGCGCCGGCTCCTGCGGCCAGGACTCCTGCGGTCAAGGCGCCCGCGCCCAGGCCCGAACCGGCCGCCGAGCCCGAACAGCTGCTGCCCGACGAGATCCGCACCCGGCTCGATCGCTGGCGCGAGATCATCGATCTGCTGCGCCGGCATCGCGAGATCCGGATCGTGCCCGAGCTGCGGGCCGCCGCCCATGTCGCCGAGATCACCGTCACCGCGGCCGAGCGCCGGCTGGTGCTGGCTTTCGAGCCGGGGACCGATGGCGGGCTGGCCACGAAGCTTCAGGATCTGTTGAGCCGGATCGACGATGCCCCCTGGCAGGTGCTGGCGGCCGGCGCCCTCAACGATCCGGCGCTCACCGCCGCCGCGCGGGCGACGCCGACGCTGGTGCAGTACGACGAGATGCGCAACCGGCGCATGCTGGCGCTGGCCCGCCGCCATCCGATGGTCGAGGCGGTGTTCGCAGCCTTCCCCGGTGCGACGCTCGAAGCCGTCACGCCCATCTTCGCCGCCGGCGCCGCTGCCGACGAGGGCGGCGGTCAGACCGAGATCGAACGCCTGGATGCAGAGATGTTCGACGGCGTCTTCGACGAAGAGGCCTATGGGGCCGGCGACGAGGATGCCGCCGGGGCCGATTACGACGCCCGGTTTGCCGATTTCTGACCGCGCATCGCCCAAGGGGGCCGCGCGGGGCTGGCGCCGGCCGCCCCCCGCCTTTATATAGCAGCCAACATCCGATCCCGACCCGAGGAGCCCTTGTGATGCGCAACATCGGCCAGTTGATGAAGCAGGCCCAGAAGATGCAGTCGAAGATGGCCGAGATGCAGGAGCAGCTCGCCAAGGTCGAGATCTCCGGCCAGTCGGGCGGCGGCATGGTCACTGCGGTGATGACCGGCAAGTCCGAGCTGCGCAGCCTGAAGATCGATCCCAAGCTGGTCGATCCGGAAGAGGTCGAGATGCTGGAAGACCTGATCGTCGCGGCGGTGAACGACGCGAAGAAGAAGGTCGAGACCTATGTGAACGACGAGATGCAGAAGATGACCGGCGGGCTGAACATCCCCGGCATGGGCAACCTGCCCTTCTGATCCCGTCGGCAGACCCATGACCGATACCGGCGGGGCCGCCTATGTCGAGACCCCGCCGCCCCCGGCCCTTGGCGGGCTGGTTCGGGCGGTGTGGTCGTCGCGGGCCGCCGCCGGGCCCGCGGCCCCGTTCCGGGTTCTGCCTGATGGCTGCATGGATCTGATCCTGGCCTGGGGTGGTGGTGCCGATCCCGAACTCATCCTGGCCGGCACCGATCCCGTCGCCCGGATGGTGGACCACCGGCCCGGCCGGCAGCGCCTGGGCCTGCGCTTCCGCCCCGGCTGTCTCGGCGCCCTGATCGACTGTACCCCCCGCGATCTTCTCGGCCAGTCGCCCGATGCGGCCCCATTGCTGCCGCAGCCCCTGCGCGACGCCGCCCGGCACCTGCTCGACCGGCCCGATGATGCCCGGTCCCGCCGGGCACTCGCCGCGGCACTCGCGGGCCTGGCCGAAACCCGCCGCCGCCACCTGCCCGGCCCGGCACTTGCGGCCGCACTCACAGCCCTTGACGCCCCGGCGCTTGTCGGCCCCACGGCCGCCGCCCATGGCTTCGGACAGCGCCGCTTCGACCGCGCCATCCGCCACGCCACCGGCCTCTCCCCCCGCCACCTCGCCCGGATCTTCCGCCTGCAGCGGCTGCTCGCCGCCGTAATGGCCGATCCGACTATTTCTCTCGCCGAATTAGCCGTTTCGGCTAATTTCGCCGACCAGCCGCACATGACCCGCGAAACCCGCGCCCTCACCGGCCTCTCCACCGGCCGGCTGCTGGCAGAGCTGGGTGTCCGAAAGCTTCAAGACGCCGACCCCGCCCGGGGGGCAGACTGATCCGGTATCCAACCCCGGAGAGAGACCATGACCCCCGCCACGCTCGGCTATGTCATCCGCCATGTCCCCGACGTCGCCCGCAGCGCCCGCTTCTACCAAGCCGTCTTCGGCCTCACGGCCCGGCTGATCCATGAAAGCGGCAGCTATATCGAACTCGACACCGGCACCACCACCCTCGCCTTCGCGACCCCCGGCCTGATCCGCGAACTGGGCGTCGACCCCGGCACCGCGGGCGAAACCCCGCCCTTCGGCACCGAACTGGCCTTCGTGGTCCCCGATGCCGAGGTGGAGGCCACCGTCGCCCGCGCCGTCTCGTCGGCGCCACGCTCGCCGTCGCTCCCACCCGCCAGCCCTGGGGCCAGCTGGTCGCCTTCCTCCACGACCCCGACGGCCTGCTGATCGAGGTCTGCGGCCCGGTGGGTGGATAGGGCCGGTCACCCCTCCGCCAGGCGCAGCACCACCACATAGACCCCGCTCGGAATCAGAACCAGCACGATAAAGGGAAGGCGCCGACGCAGCGGAAACAGCGCGGCCAGGGCGGCAAAACCGGCAATCGCCGGCCATGCCGCCGTGCCGATCTCTCCGGCTGCACAATAGACGGCAAGGTTCACGAAAACGGCGACCGGCAGCACCACCTCGATCCGCCGCCGCGTCGCCGGCGATGTCGGCAACGGCAGATAGGCAGGCAGCACCCGCACCAGCACCGACACCAGGCCAAGCAGGATCATGCCGGTAAGCGGCACCCCCCACATCTGCACAAGCTCTGATCCGTCGGTCATCACGCGCCTCCTGATCCGTCGTTCGGACCTGCCGTCGTTGGAAAAGCGAACCGGTCGACCAGAACCGCAGCGGCCAGAATGCCCGGCAGCCAGAACCATTGCGGGCCGAGCACCAGATAGAGCACGAGCACCAGCGCCGCCGCAGCCGCGATCGTCGTCACCATGCGGGTCGCCAGCCGGCCGGTGGCCGTGTGTGCGGCCGCTTCAAGGCGCAGAACCGACAGGGTGAACAGCAGCAGGCTGGCCGGAAAGAAGGCGAGCAGAGCCAGAGTTTCGGCCGCCCGGCTGCCGGCGATCACCGGCAGCAGCAACCCGCCTGCGGTGGTCGAGGCTGCCCAGGTCAGGAAAATGCCTGCCCGGATCGCCCACCGCGCCGGGCGGTCGTCGCCGGGCCCTTCCACGGCATAGGATTCGTCCGAGACCATATGCGCCGCCAGGCCCTTGAGCGGCCCCTGACCGTGAAACGGCGCCGACACCGTCAGGATCATCGGCAGATACCGCAGATTGATCAGCAGGATGACGGCAAAGGCCGCAATCGGCCCGCCGCCCTCGCCGGCGATCCGCAGCCAGATGAACTGTCCGCTCCCCGTAAACCCGATCAGGCTCACCGCCAGGATCTCCGACGCGGCCCAGCCCTGTGCACCGGCCAGAACCCCGAACAGCAGCCCCACCGGCATGAGGGCAAGCCCCACGGGCCATGTCCGGGCCAGAACATGACGGCGCCCCCCTTGTCCGGCCGGAACGACGCGGTCAGCGACGCGATCTGAAGTCACAGGCCTGCCTCCTTCCTCCGTCAGAGCCCCCTCGGGGAGGAGCAGGATCAGACCTGCGCGTTCAAACTTCAATCTCGAATCAAAACATAAAGATTATGCATTCGCGTCATGCGATGGTCACGCCCAGCACGGATGCCCGGCCGGGTGTCATGACATTCATGCCGCCCAGCCATCCATCCTCCGGGCTTGTACGACAGCCGTGGCCGCCCGACATGTCAGGGGCGGGACAGGCCGGAACCGGCCCATGTCCCGGCGGATTTCCCCTCCAGACCCGGAACACGGAGCCCGAGCATCATGCCGAAGAAAACGCCCGCCGCTGACCTCGCCACCCCGTCCGATCTCGGCGGCAAGAATGCCCGCGGGGTGGCCGAGGTGCTGAACGCGATTCTGGCCGACAGCTTCGCGCTCTACCTCAAGACCAAGAACTTCCACTGGCACGTCTCGGGCCCGCATTTCCGGGACTATCACCTGCTGCTCGACGAGCAGGCGACCCAGATCCTGGGCACCACCGACCAGATCGCCGAGCGGGTCCGCAAGATCGGCCACACCACGCTGCGCTCGATCGGCCACATCTCGAAGTTGCAGTCGATCAAGGACAACGACGCCGAGTTCGTGTCGGCCCGCGACATGCTGGCGGAACTGCGCGAGGACAATCTGGCCCTGGTGAAGCAGCTGCGCGAGGCCAAGGAGATCGTCGACGAGGCGAAGGACAACGCCACCTCGGGCATCCTGGACGAGTGGACCGATCTTGCCGAGCAGCGCGCCTGGTTCCTGTTCGAGGCCGCGCGCGAGGGCTGAGCCCGGCTCAGACGCTGACCTTCGCCCACCGGAGCAGGCGGCGGAGCCCGTCATCGTCCAGATCCGCCACAGCCAGCATCGCCGCATAAGGGTCGCCGTCCAGACGGAGCACCGCCGCGAAGGCGGGCTCGGTCTTGAGGCCCCGGTCGCGCGCGCCGATCCCCTGCCGCCGCAAACCCGGCCCGCCGAGGGCGAGCAGCCGGCGCTCCGCCTCGAAATGGCGCCAGCCCGGCTGTTCCGCCACCGGCAGCGGGCTGCCGAAGATTTCGACCGGCCAGCCGGCCGAGACGAAGCGCACCACCACCGGCCGGCCGTCGCCACACCAGCGATGCACCGAAAAGCCGGGCAGGTGGCGGAAATCGGCCCAGGCCACCGCCGCCAGCGCCTCGGGATCGGGGGCATGGCACAGCACATCGATGTCGCTCTCCGGCCGGTCGAGACCAAGCGGCGGCGTGCCGGCCAGATGCGGATCGAAGCCCTGAAGATCGCCGGGATAGCCGATCCGGTGCAGGGCTTCCTGATAGGGTGGACGTCGTCGGGTCATGCCCCGATCCTGCAATCCCGCCCTCTCGCCGTCCAGCGCCACGCACTGCCGCAGGCCTAGGAAGCGACGGGCGAGTGACCTATAGTCGGCATCCGCCGCCCTCTTGAGACCCTTTCCGGACCACGAGACCCCATGGCCGCACCCGAGATCGAGAAGCTCGTGACCCTGCTCGCCCGCCTGCCGGGGCTGGGCCCGCGCTCGGCCAGGCGCGCGGCACTGACCCTGCTGAGGCGGCGCGAGGCGCTGATGCTGCCGCTGGCCGACGCACTGGCCAAGGCGGCGGCCGAGGTCAAAAGCTGCACGATCTGCGGCAATCTGGATGCCCGCGACCCCTGCGGGGTCTGTGCGGACGAGCGGCGCGACCCCACCCAGCTCTGCGTGGTCGAACAGGTGGCGGATCTCTGGGCGATGGAACGCGCCGGCGCCTTCCGCGGCCGCTACCATGTGCTGGGCGGCACGCTCTCTGCCCTCGACGGCATCGGTCCCGACGAACTCGGCATTCCGAAACTGGCGGCACGGGTCGCGGAAGGCGGCATCACCGAGGTGGTGATGGCCCTGCCCGCCACCGTCGACGGCCAGACCACAGCCCACTACATCGCCGACCGGCTGGCGGAGGCGGCGCCCGAGGCCAACATCACCCGCCTGGCCCATGGCATGCCGGTGGGCGGCGCGCTCGACTATATGGATGACGGCACCATTCAGGCGGCGCTCAAGGCGCGCCGGCCGGTCTGAGGGAACGCCCGCGCCGATGGCCCGCCTGCTGCTGCTCACCGCCGGAACCGAGGGGGATGTCCGCCCCTTCGTCAATCTGGCGGCGCGGCTGGTGGCACGCGGTCACGAGGTGGGGCTGGCCGCCCCCGCAGGCGATGCGGAGATGGTCGCCGAAAGCGGCGCGCAGCATCTGAAACTCGCCATCGATTTCCGCGACATGGCCCGGCAGGGGCAAGCCCATGCCGCCGGCCTGCCCGGGCTGATCGACCGGCTGACCCGGACCGGCACGCTGACCCGCGTTGCCGACGCGCTGTTCGAGACCACCGCCCGCGGACGCAGCTTCCGGCCCGACGCGATCATCGCCCATCCGAAATATACCGGCGCCGCCGATCTGGCCCAGACGCTGCAGGTGCCCTGGGCGCAGGTGGCGCTGCTGCCCTGCATCGCCCCCACCGCCGTGGTGCCCAACGCCGCCCTGTTCGCCCGCGACATGGGCCCCTGGGCGAACCGGGCCAGCTATTGCCTCACCCCCCTGCTCGCCCGACCGCTGGCCGGCCGCACCGATCGCTGGCGGGCGGAAAGCCTGGGCCTGCCCCCCAGGCGCAAGGCGCCGCCGCCCGCGGCCCGGCTGGTGCTCAACGCCTTTTCCGCAGCCCTGCTGCCGCGCATCGACGACTGGGGCCCGGATGTCGTGACCACCGGCTTCTGGCGTGCCGAAGACGATGCGGCGGCCGATGCCGGCCTGCCGATCGAGGCGGCGGCCTTCGCCACCCGCGCAACCGCCCGCAGGCGGCCGCTGATCCATATCGGGTTCGGCAGCATGAGCGGGGTGGACGGCAATGGCGTCGCACGCTCTCTGGCCCGCGCGATCGAGCGCGCCGACGTGGCGGCGCTGGTCACCACCGGCTGGGGCGGCATCGACGGCCGGGCGCTGGACCGCCTGGCCGGCGACCGGGTGCTGGTGCTGGACCGCATGCCCCATGCCCGGGTCTTCCCGCATGTCGACCTGGTGGTTCATCACGGCGGGGTGGGCACGCTGGCGAGCGGGCTGATGGCCGGCCGCGCCGCGGTGATCTGCCCCTGGGGCGCCGATCAGCCCTTCTGGGCGGCACGGGCCGTGGACGGCGGCTATGGCCTGCGCGGGCCCGGGCTGCGCCAGCTGGCGGCGGGGGGGCTGGGCACCGGCGACCGGCTTGGCCGCACGATCCGCCGCGCGCTCCGCCACGGCCCGCTGACCGACACCGCCCGCCGGATCGGCCGCAGGCTGCGCGCCGAAGACGGCGCACATGCGGCCATGCTGGCGATAGAAGACATGCTGCGCGGCAGGTGATGCCGCATGCGTCGCCGATCACGCGGCGACGCAGCCGCAGGCGGCGCTGCGGATGCGGACCAGAGACCCCGCGCGGCCGGTGGCGGCCGTGCCGGCGATGATGTCATCGGCACGCGGCCCGAAGATGTGCTGGCCGCGATCGCCCAGAATCGTGGTCGCCGGGCAGACGATGTCCAGGTGATACTGGGTGTGGGGTGTCAGCCCCAGGCCGATATGAATGGTGCCGGTCTCGCCGCCATAGAGTTCGTTGATCGCGGTGTTGGCGTCATACAGTTCCAGCGTGCAGTTCACCGCGAAGCCGAACTCCCACATGATCCGGTAGCGGCTGTCGACATCGAACATCCGCTCCAGCATCTCCACCGCCGGCGCCGCTTCGGGCGTCAGGGCTTCCAGTCGGACGATATGGCCGCGTTCGATGGTGGCGAGCATCGGCCCGCGCTGCATGGCCGCCAGCCGGCTGTGGATCCGCGCCTGATCGGCCGGATGATAGCTGGGGGCGCCGTTGTGCAGGATCGGATAACCCTCGATCACCATCTGCCCGTCGATGCCGAGAGAAAGATCGGCGCTGTAGTCGTAGACGTCCAGCGGCAGGGCGCTGACTTCGCCCGACGGCGCCAGCTGCTGCTCTCCCCAGCCGAGGAAGCCTGCCTGTTCGTTCCAGACATACTTGTCCGACATGTGGTCGAAGCGGGCGCGGGTGCCGTAGCGCGGATCGACGATCTCCATGAAGGCCGACTGCTCGGCCGTCGCGAAGAACTGATCGACCAGCTCCTGCTGGGCGGCCGGGTCGGTCGCCTCGATCATCCGGATGCCGTGGGCCAGCTTGTCCATGTCGGTCGGCGTCGAATTGCAGGCCAGCGCCAGAAGCTTGCGCCGGGCGCCGATCGTGCCGGCCGGCGGCGACTTGTAATAGACGTCGGGAGAAATGACCAGGATATGCGCCGTCTCGGGCATCTGGTCCAGAATCTCGGAGAAGGACTGCCCCTTCTCGTAGAACAGCGTCATGTCACCGGCATAGCCGCCGCCACCCCGCCCCAGCCGGACCTCGAAACGATCGGCTGCCGACCGGTTGGTGACGAAAACGAAGGTGGCGCCCTCCGGGTCGCCGAACTGCCGCATTGCGGTCGGGTCGATGATGATCCGGTCCATTGCCCACCTCTTGCCTGATCACATGACATGCAAGTCTTCATCAAGTGGCGTGGTGCGACACGCTGCGTGCGCGCACCACGCCACCCCGCATCCGTCAGTCAACGGATGAGAAGGCCGCTGGATCAGCCCAGCAGGCTGCCGAGATAGTCGGCGTTCTTCTTACGGTTCTGCATGACACGTCTCCCTTGGTTGAGAGACCGGAGGACCCCATCCATCCGGTCGACTTGATGGTTTCATGGGGCGCGGACTCATTCAACTCAAAAAAGAATCATAATTATCATGTGCAACCGTAATGGGAATGTCATCGATCGGCCATGAAGCTCAGACCAGGACCTCGTTGCCGGTGGAGACGTTGGCGGCACCCAGCACCTGCACACCGCCGGCGCTGCCCGGTTGATCGACCACATTCCCGGTCACGACGCACTTCACCCCGTTGACGTCGATCCCCCAACCGCCGCTCCGCGGACGTCGGACGACATTGCCGCGAACGACGCAGCGCTGGCCGGCGACCGTGATGCCGACCCTGCGGGGTCCACGATGAGATTGTCTGCGATCACCAGACCACTGGACCGGATCACCATGGCCGCCCCGCTGCGGGTGACATCCAGATTGCAGGTCCACTGGCATCCCTGAACAGCGCCGGAAATGCCGGGCTTGGTTTCGAACAGGCCCTCGGCAGGGGTCTCGATCATCGTGCCGTAGCCGCGATAGCCGGTGACCCCGGCAATGCGCATCTCACCCATGGCACCGTGATAGAAGCGGCGGCAGTCATCGACATAGACGTCCGAAATCAAACCGCCCTTGAGCCGGTTTGCCAGTCCCACCGTCATGATACAGGTGGAGGTACGATCGAGGGTCGCGCCGACGAGCTTCGCGTCGACATTGATCTGCAGCGCGCCCCATGCGGCTGCATCCGGCGCACCGGTAACAAAAAGGCCGGGCCATGGACGATCGTAGAGCGTGTTCGACGGCCCGACGACCAGAACGCACCCTTCACGCAGGTCCGAAGTCGAACTGCCCTTGTGGAAAACGACGAAGTCTCCTTCGCTCAGACCATCGAAAGCGGCACCAGTGCCGTCCGCTTCGATCTCCACCACCAGCGACAGATCGGGCAGGTCGTAATGGCTGCCGCAGCTGTGAAAGCGATTGGCATGGAAGGTCAGCGCCCGGACGGAAGAATCCGCTTCCCCGCCGGCCGTATCCGACGGAGCGATGACAATGCCATAGCGACAGGAACTGAAATGGGTGCGGGTGGTCAGAACGCGCCCTCAGCCGGCCTCGTCCTCCGTGCCCCGGTCGCCCAGCTGCAGGGCGTCGATGCGCTCCGCCCGGCGGGCGGCCCGGTCGGCCGACAGGCGGACGCCGCGCAGATCCTCTGCCGCCTGTTCGAAATGGCGGACCAGCTTGGCCGCCCGGTCGTCGAGCCGGGCGAGATCGTCGAGCAGGGCGGTGACCTGGGCGCGGATCTCGGCCGCCTGCTCGCGCACCCGCACATCCTTGAGCACCGCCCGGATGGTGGTCAGCGTCGCCATCAGCGTGGTGGGAGAGACGATCCAGACCCGGGCGCGGAAGGCCTTCTCCACCACATCCTGAAAATTGCCGTGCAGTTCGGCATAGACCGCTTCCGAGGGCAGGAACATCACCGCGCCGTCCGCCGTTTCGCCGGGGATCAGATAGCGGTCCGAAATCGCCTTCACATGGGCCATGACCGCCGTGCGGAAGGCGCGCGCCGCCTCGGTCCGCCGGGCATCGCTGTCGGCCTGGCGGAGCAGATGGAAGCTTTCCAGCGGAAATTTGGCATCGACCACGATCGGCCCGGGCGGATGCGGCAGATGGATCAGGCAGTCGGCGCGGCGGCCGTTTGACAGTGTCGCCTGCATCGCATAGGCGCCGGGCGGCAGCATCTGGCCGACCAGGTCGGCAAGCTGGACCTCGCCGAAGGCGCCGCGGGCCTGTTTGTTGGCCAGGATGTCCTGCAGACCGACCACCTTCTGTCCCAGATCGGCGATGTTGCGCTGGGCCTGATCGATCACCGCCAGCCGGGCGCGCAGATCCGCCGTCGCCTGGGCGGCACGGGTGCCTTCCAGATCGAAGCGATGCTCCAGCCGGGCCGACAGCGTGGTCAGGCGGGCATCCACCGTCTCGGCGATCATCCGCTCCTGGGTCTGGAGCCTGGCATCCACCTGCGCCTGCTGGGCGGCAAGCGCCGCCACCACCTGCTCCATCCGCCCCGCCTGCTGGGCCTGGGAACGGGCAAGATCGCTCGCCAGCCGTTCCAGGATTTCCGCCTGATCGAGGGCGGCATCCTCGGCCGCACGTGCCCGGCGGGCAGCCGCCGCCGCAACCCAGCCGCCGGCGACCAGCACCAGCAGCAACAGGGCTGCGATGGCGAGCGGAACGGGGTCGAGGCTGGCGATATCGGGCATCTGCAGGTCGTCTCCCGGATGAAACAGGGCCCGGACGGGTCGCCGGGGGCGGGATCATGCGCCGGCACGGGCCCCGGTACAAGCGACCTGCACCCCGCGCGCAGCCCCGATGCAGGGCTGGCCGGCGCCGGGCGATCTTGACCCCGCGATGTCGCCGTAATACCTAACCCTTGAACAGAATTGGAGTCGTGACCTCTCATGGCCATCATGCCCATCCTCACCGCGCCCGATCCGCGCCTGACCAAGACCGCGACCCCGGTCGCGCGCGTCGACGACGACGTGCGCCGGCTGATGGACGACATGCTCGAGACCATGTATGCCGCCGAGGGGATCGGGCTCGCGGCGCCGCAGGTGGGCGTGCTGCAGCGGGTGATCGTGATCGACGTCTGCTGGGGCCGCGAAGGCAAGGAGCCGACGCCGCTCTTCATGGCCAATCCTGAAATCGTCTGGGTCTCGGACGAGGACAAGACCTATGAAGAGGGCTGCCTGTCGCTGCCCAGCCATTACGCCGATGTGGTGCGGCCGGCCGCCGTGCGGGTGCGCTATCTGGACCGCGACGGCGCCGTGCAGGAAATCGAGGATGACGGCCTGCTGGCGGTCTGCGTCCAGCACGAGATCGACCATCTGGACGGGGTGCTGTTCGTCGACCATCTGTCGTCGATCAAGCGCAACATGATTCTGCGCAAGCTGGTCAAGGCCCGTCGCCTGGGCAACGACAAGCCCGAGAAGGCGCCGATCACCGCCGCAGTCTGAACGTCCCCTCTTCCACCGAACCGAACCGGATCCGCGCGCCCGATGAGCACCGACACCCCCGCCCGCGCCCCGCACCGGGCGCGCGTCGTTTTCATGGGCACGCCCGATTTCGCCGTCCCCTCGCTCGATGCCCTGGTTGCCGCCGGGCACGAGGTGATCTGCGTCTATACCCAGCCGGCCCGGCCGGCCGGGCGCGGCCAGAAGCTGCAGCCCACCCCCGTGGCGGCCCGGGCGGAAGCGCTGGGCATCCCCGTGCGCACGCCGGTGACGCTGCGCGATCCGGCCGACCGCGCAGCTTTCGCCGATCTCGGCGCCGATGTCGCGGTGGTGGCGGCCTATGGGCTGATCCTGCCCCGGCCGGTGCTGGACGCGCCGGCCCATGGCTGCATCAACGTCCATGCCTCCCTGCTGCCGCGCTGGCGCGGTGCCGCCCCCATTCACCGCGCGCTGCTGGAAGGCGATGCGGAAACCGGCGTCACCATCATGCAGATGGAAGCCGGGCTCGATACCGGGCCGATGCTCGCCACCTGCCGGGTGCCGATCGGCCCGCGGATGACGGCGCAGGAGCTGCATGACCGGCTGGCGGCCGACGGCGCGGCCCTGCTGGCCCGCACCCTGCCGGGGGTGCTGGACGGCAGCATCACTGCGGAACCGCAGCCGGAAGCCGGCGTGACCTATGCGAAAAAGCTGGAAAAGGCCGAAGGCCGGATCGACTGGACGGCCGATGCCGCACGGATCGACCGGCTGGTGCGCGCCTTCACCCCCTGGCCCGGCGCCTTCTTCGAGCTGGAGGGCGAAAGCCTGCGGCTGATCGAGGCGGCCCCCTCTGCCACCGCGGTGCCGGCCGGCACGATGGCCGGCACGCTGCTGGCCGACGGCCGGTCGGTCGCCTGCGGCGACGGTCGGGCGCTGAGGCTGATCCGGGCCCAGCGCGCCGGCCGCAAGCCCATGACCCTGGATGATCTGGCCCGCGGCTTTCCGGCGCTTGCCCCCGGCGCCCGGCTCGGCTGATGCAGCCGCCGCGGATGCAGCGCTGGAAGTTCACCGTCGAATATGACGGCACCGGCTATGTCGGCTGGCAGCGCCAGGACGGGCTGCCCTCGGTCCAGCAGGTGCTGGAAGAGGCGATCGAAGCCTATACCGGCAGCCCCTGCACGCTCCGCGCGGCAGGGCGCACCGATGCCGGCGTCCATGCCTCGGCCCAGGTGGTGCATGTGGATCTGCCCCGCGCCGACAGCCCCTTTACCACCATGTCGGCGATCAACCACTTCCTGAAGCCGGAAGCGGTGGCGGTGGTGGATGCCGAAGCGGTGCCGGACAGTTTCGACGCCCGTTTCACCGCCATCGGCCGTGGCTATACCTACCGGATCCTGAACCGCCGGGCACAGCCGGCGCTGGACCGCAACCGGCTGTGGCATGTGCCCTGGCCGCTGGATCTGGAGGCGATGACCGCCGCCGCCGCCCGGCTGCTGGGCCATCACGATTTCTCCAGCTTCCGATCGACCGACTGCCAGGCGAAATCGCCGATGCGCACGCTCGACGAGCTGACCATCCGGCGCGCGGGCGACGAGGTGCTGATCCGCACCCGCGCCCAGGCCTTCCTGCACAACCAGGTGCGGATCATGGTCGGCACGCTCGCCATGGTCGGCCGCGGCCGCTGGACGCCCGACGACGTCACAAGAGCGCTTCAGGCCCGCAAACGCGCCGCCGCCGGCCAGACCGCACCGCCCCAGGGGCTGTGCCTGGATCTGGTCGCCTATCCGCCGCCGGAGCTTTGGGCCGAAATGGCGACCCGCCGCCGCGCCCGCCCCGTAGACGCCGAAGCGGCGGGCAACGATCCGGACGAGGTCGACGGCGACTGATCTGGGCCCGGCTGATTCTGGCCCGATTGATCCTGGCCCGACTGATCTGGGCTGACCGGGTCAGCCCCGGCCGGGGCTGCTTTCCGGGGATGCATCACCCTCGGCCTCGTCGGTCGCCGTGCGCACCGCCCGCACCAGGGCTTCGCGCAGGTCGCGCACGCCGCGGGCGACCTCTGCCGACACCTCCTGCACCGTCAGGGCCTTGCGGCCCGATGCCTCCGCCTCGGACGAGACGGTGGTGATGCGCCGGGCGACCTCACGATTGGCGGTCGCCGTCTGGTCGACATTGCGGGCGATTTCTTCGGTCGCCGCCGTCTGCTGCTCGACCGCGGCTGCAATCGTCGCCGAGACATGGTCCATCTCGCCGATGGCCCGGGCGATCGCCGCCACCGCCTCCACCGCCGTGCCGGTCACCGCCTGGATCTCGGCGATCTTGGCGGTGATCACCTCGGTCGACCGGCTGGTCTGGCTGGCCAGCCCCTTCACCTCGCTCGCCACCACCGCGAACCCCTTGCCGGCCTCGCCGGCACGGGCGGCCTCGATCGTCGCATTCAGCGCCAGAAGATTGGTCTGCTCGGCGATGTCGCGGATCAGCCCCGCCACCTCGCTGATCTGGCCGACCGCCGCACTCAGGCTGTCGATGGTCTGGCGGGTATGCTCGCCATGGCGAACCGCTTCGCGGCTGACCGACATGGCGTGGTCGACCTGACCGGCGATCTCGCGGATCGACAGGCTGAGTTCCTCGGTGGCGCTGGCCACCGCCTGGGCATTGGCAAGCGCCTGGCCGGCCGCCGCCGCCACATTGCCGGCATCGCTGCCGACACCCTGCGCCGACAGCGCCATCGCCCGTGCGGCCTCGTCCATGGTGCGGGCATCCCCGGCGACCCGATCGACCACCACGCGCGATTCCCGTTCCACCGTCTCGGCCATCCGGGCCATCGCCGCCCGGCGCGCCTCGTCGGCACGCCGCCGGGTTTCGGCCTGCTGGTCGCGCAGGCGCTGGTTCTCGGCCGTGCGCTCGTGCAGCAGGGTCAGGTTCCGCGCCATATCGGCAATCTCGTCGCTGCGACGGCCGGCTGCGGGCACGGTGACCGACAGATCGCCCTCGCCGATCCGGCCCAGCACCCGGGTCATGCGGGCCAGCGGCACCGAAATGTGACGGTGAAGCACCGCCATCACCAGCAGGGCAATCGCGACACCGGCAATCAACAGGATCACCGCGGTCCGGGCCGAGCGATCGGCGATGCCGCCGGCGGCGGCAAGCTCCGTCTCCATCCGGCGGCGGGCATCGCGGGCGATCGCCTCCACACCGTCGACGACCGCGGTCAGGGCGGCGGACAGTTCTTCGGTCTGGCTGTCGAGATGAACCATCATCCGGTTGCCGGCGGCGGGCCCGTCCCGGACATAGGCCTGCGCCATCGCGACGCCCAGCTCGTAAAATCCCGGCAGGGCGGCAGCGACCCGGTCCATATCGGCAACCACCCCGGTCGCGCCGATGCGGGTGGCGATCTGCCGCGCCTCGGCCAGCCCCTTTGTCGCCCGCGCCCGCGCATCCGCGGCCTCGGTGAAACCGTCATCCAGACCGTCCTGGGCGCGGGTGGCCGAGACATCGGTCAGCCACTGCTGGATCTGAACGATATCGATGTTCACCCGCTGGACGGTCGCGACCAGATCATGCGCATCGCCCGCCGCCAGCCCGGCGGCGGCTGTGGCGACATCCATCTGGCGGCGTTGTTCGCGCGCGCCCAGCATCATGACCGTCGTCGCCACCGCCAGGACGCCAAGGATCAGGGCGTTGGCGAGAATGATTTTCGAACTCAACGAGATGCGCATCGGTCGCCGCCCTCACTGTCCAGACGGCCGGGACTATACGCAGAACAATTGCCAAGAACAGTTAATGGTGAAGATGTGGTGCAATTTTCGTCGCCGCCCTACCTGCCGGACGTTTGACGGACGCCTGCCGCCGGATGGTCAGCCTGATCCAGAGCGGCAGCGGCGCCGCCAGCGCCGCCAGGATCGCGGCCAGGATGGCCATCTCTCCCGGGGCCAGCCCGATTGAGGCGGTCTCGCCCGGCAGCAGCTTTGGCCGGGCCGCCACCACGCCATAGACCCAGCTGCCATGGATGGCGGCCAGAAGCAGCCCCAGACAGGGCAGGATGGTGGCAAGAGCGCCCATCCGCACCCGACCCGGGGGGCCTCCGGCCTGCCGGCGGTCCAGCCGCAGCCAGGCTCCGATCAGCCCGGCCAGGATGCCGGCGCTGGTGAGCAGCCCCGCCACCAGCCACAGAATGCGGGTCACCACGCCGCCGAAGGTGCCGAAATGCAGCGGATCGGCGGTGTTCACCCAACGCTGAAGCGGGGTCAGCCCCGCCGCATCGCGGATCTGGAGCACGGCGCCGGTCGTGGGGTCCAGGGCGACGCCCTCGGTACCGTCGCGCAGCAGCACGCCGTCCCCGCTTCCCGCCAGCACCAGCGGATGGCCCGGCCGGCGGGGCGGTATGATCGTGGTCACCACCAGCGCCGGAAAGGCGTCGCCGGCGCGGGACACGGCAAGGTCCAGATCGACCAGCGGGCCGGCCCCGGTCGGCGCGGGGGTGGGCAGGGCGGGCCCCTCGGTAAAGCCCGTGCCGACGGTATCGGCCGCCGTCTCGACCAGATACCAGAGCCCGGTCAGACAGATCAGGATGCCGATCAGCATCGACCACACGCCCGCGAAACGATGGAGATCCGACCAGAACAGCCGGGCGCTGCGGCCGGGGCGCAGGGTCACCGCCGCCTGCCACCAGCGGCGGGTGGTGATCAGCCCTGTGATCAGCGCCACCAGCAGCGGCAGGGCCAGCGCCCCCACGATCAGCGCCCCGTGCACCCCGGTCACGCCGGGCACGACATAGAGCTGCTTATGAAAGACCCTGAGCCAGAGATGCAGGTCCAGCCCGGCCTTCTGGGTGCCGGGCTCCCCCGTCCAGGGATCGACCGGCACCCGGCGGAGATCGCCTTCCCGTCCGGCCACCAGCGCCCAGGCCGGCCGACGCACATCATCAGGATCCATGGAAAGCCCCAGAATGTGCGTGCCCGGATGGGCGGCGGCGACGCTGTCGTGGAGCGCCTGCCACGAGATCCGGGGCGTGCCGGGTGCGGGGGACGCCACCCGCTTTTCCGGATCGCCCAGCCAGGCGAGTTCATGGCCGAAGACCGCCATCGTGCCCGAGAGGCAGATCACATAGAGCAGATAGCCGAGAACCAGCCCGATCCAGGCATGGATCCGGAACAGACCCTTGCGGCTGAAGAGGCCGGTGCGGGCACGGCCGGCGGGGCGGTCGATCGGCGGCACCGGCTCAGAACCTGAGCGTCAGCGAGCCGAGCACCGCGAAGGGCTGGCCCGGATGGGCGATCGACCGGTCGCTGGCGCGGACGATATACGCCTCGTCGAACAGGTTGTAGAGATTGAGCCCGACCCGGCCGCCGCCCCAGGCATACCAGAGCGCTGCATCGGTCACGATGTAGTCGTCGAGTTCGATGCTGGGGTCGAACTGGGCCGTGCTGGTGCCGGTATAGCGCACGCCGCCGCCCAGACCCCAGCCATCGAGGTCGAGCCCGCCCGCGCGGTCGCCTTCCTGGAAGTCATAGCTCATCCACAGCCGCGCCTTGTGGCGGGGCACGCCGCCGAGCGGCTGGCCCACCGCGGAGGGATCGTCCGGATTGGACAGGGTCTCGGTCTCGGTGAAGGCGTAATTGGCCACCACCTTCAGCCCGTCGGTCAACTGGCCGGTCAGATCGAATTCGATGCCGCGGCTGCGCTCGCGCACATCCGCCAGATAGGCCGAGCCGCCGGTCGCGTTGTAGAAGGCGTTGTCGAAGACCGCGACATTCTCCTTCTCGATCTGGAAGACCGAGACCGTGGCCAGAAGCTGCTCGTCGAAGAAGGCCGCCTTGGCGCCGACCTCGTATTGCAGCCCCTCTTCGGGATCGATGGGCGATCCGGACTGATCGAGTGTCCCCGGCGTCTGGGGCAGGAAGGACTGGGTCACGCTGGCATAGACGGAGTATTGCGGCGTCAGCCGGTAGAGCAGCCCGGCACGGCCGGTGAAGGCGCCGTCATCCACATCGGGTGCGGCAACCCCGTCGCTCTCATTCTCCTGGTGGACGACGTCGTAGCGACCGCCGAGCAGCAGCTTCAGCCGGCCATCGTCGAGCAGGGAGACCTGGTCCTGAAGGTAGAAGCCCGCCCACTCGGTCTTGCCCTGAATCCGGTCCACGGGCTGGTCGCTCGGCGGCTGATAATCGACCTGGGGATTGTTCGAGATCGGGACATTCGGAGCGTTGGCCCGGTACCGCCGAAAGTCGGTGTCCTGACGGATCAGTTCGGCGCCCAGCAGAACCTCATGATCGACCGTCCCGGTCTGGAACGCCGCCGTGGCATCGAGCACGAACTGGATCTCGTCTTCGCGCCGATCCTCGTTCTGGTAGCGGAAACGCAGAAGGGAACCGGCCGGGTCGTCCACGACGCCCCGCGGCCGGAGCGCCTCGTTCTTCGCATCGGCGCGGTGGAACTGAAGCTGGTTGCGCAGCGTCCAGGTGTCGTCGAGGCGGTGGGTCAGCTGATAGGCGGCGGTGTAGTCGTCGATGGTACGTCCGTCGAGGTCGGGATCGCCGAAGAAGGTCGACGGATCGACCAGCGGCCGGCCGTCGGTGCCGAGCGGGATGCCGGTGTCGTAGGGCTGTTCCTCGTGCACCACCGCAAGGTCCACCAGAAGCTCGGTGTCGTCATCCGGCAGCCAGAGCAGGCTGGGGGCCACGGCATAGCGGTCGACCTCCATCTCGTCGCGGAACGAGCCGGCATCGGTATAGGCGGCGTTCAGGCGATAGAGCAGGTCGCGGTCGATGGTCACCGGCCCGGTCAGGTCGACAGAGGTGCGGAACAGCTCGTCGGTGCCGAGCTGCTGTTCCAGCACATAGGC
This sequence comes from Tistrella sp., assembly GCF_002684955.1. Classification (NCBI taxonomy): domain Bacteria; kingdom Pseudomonadati; phylum Pseudomonadota; class Alphaproteobacteria; order Geminicoccales; family Geminicoccaceae; genus Tistrella; species Tistrella sp. Next base: position 38,553 of record NZ_NYWI01000064.1, read on the forward strand.
CGCCTCGGCCTGCGGGCGCTTGGTGACGACATTGACCACGCCGCCCGGCTCAAGCGCGCCGTAGAGAATGGAGGCCGGCCCCTTCAGAACCTCGACCCGCTCCACATTCACCAGATCGACCGCGCCGGTCGATGTCGCCCGCAGCCCGTTGCGCAGCAGGCCGGGCGATTCGAAACCGCGGATCATCGGCAGGACTTCGGACTGGGCATTCAGCGTGTTGCCGGCCTGCTGGACGCCGCTCACATTCTCGTAAACGTCCTTGAGGTTGAGCGACCCCTGATCCTCGATCACGTCGCGGGGCACCACCTGCACCGAGAGCGGGGTCTCCAGGATCGCGGCATCGGTCTTGGTGGCGGTCGCGGTGCGGGTGGCGAGATAGCCCTGGACGGGGCCGGTCGCCGTCTCCGGCGCCCGGCGGCTGCCGGTGACGGTCAGCGGATCCAGCACCGTGCTGCTGCCGTCCGAGGCAGGCGCGGGCAGCAGGGTCACGGTGCCGTCCGCCTCGGTGATCCAGCCGATGCCGGTGCCGGCGAGCAGCCGGCCCAGCGCCTCGTCGACGCTGAACTGCCCCTGAACCGCGCCGCCCCGCCGGCCCGCGACCACCTCGGCCGCGCCGCTGACCTGAACCCCGGCCTGGCGGCCGAAGGCGGCCAGCGCCTCGTCCAGCGGCCGGGCCGGGATGTCGAAGGCGATCCGGTCCATGCCGGCGGCCACCGCCACCGATGCCCCGGCCGTCAGGGTCACCAGCCCGACCGGCGCCAGCACCGTCATCAGCCCGAGGCCGACCCCGGCGGCGATCGTTACCCGCCCTGCCCCATCCCGCATACCGTCCAACCCTTCCTCGTCGGAGATCGTCTCACGCAAATGCGGATCATTTGCGTTCTCATCCCAACAACGGACGGCTCGATTTTTCTTTTCAGGAAAAATGACGGAGGTCTTCTCAGCCCGCGGCGGTGACCAGCGTCAGAAGCGGGCCGAAGGCGCGGACCTCGCCGCCGACCGGCCGCATCATCGCCTTCAGCGCGCGCTGCGGATCGCGCAGATCGTAAAGCCCGGTCACCCGGCGGGCGCCGAGGGCCGCATCGGTGATCAGGATCCAGCCCGGCTGGTGGCGCCGCAATTCCGCCACCACCTCGGCGACCGTGGCATCGGAGACGAACAGCCGGCCATCCCGCCAGGCACCGACATCCTCGGGCGCCAGCCGCCCCCGGGTGACGGCGCCGCTTGCGGTATCGACCGCCAGCCGGTCGCCGGCCGCCAGCTGCTCCACGCGCCTGCCCCTGGCCGGCGCCACCCGAACGGTGCCGCTCGCCACCTCGACCACCCCCCGGCCGCCATCGGCAGCCACGTCGAAGGCGGTGCCGGTGACGGTGACCGCGACATCGCCGGCCCGGACGATGAAGGGCCGGGCGGGATCGGGCATCACGTCGAAGAAGGCGCCGCCATCGATCAGGGTCACCTCGCGCCGGCCGTCGTCGAAGCGGCTGCGGATCGCGGTGCGGCCGTCGAGTTCCACCCGGCTGCCATCGGCCAGCACCACCCGGCGGGTCTCGGCCACACCGGTCGCGGCATCGGCGCCGAGACCGGCAAAGCCGCCCGGCCTGACGCTCGCGACCGCCAGCATCGCAACGACCGCCGCCGCGGCTGCCATCATGGCCCGGCGCCGCAAGGCGCGGCGCGGGGGCACGGCCCCGGTATCGCGAGCCACCGGTGCGGGACCGACCTGCACAGGCGCCCCCCGCAGAGGCCCCGCCTCCCCCAGATCCCGCCAGGTCGCACAGACCCGCGCCCAGGCGGCCTCATGCGCCGGATCAGACCGCCGCCAGGCCGCCCATCCGGCCCGGATCACCGGGTCGTCGGGCGCTTCCTGAAGCTGCAGCAGCCAGTCGAACGCCGCTTCCAGAACCGGATCCTCAGCCATGGCCGGCATCATCCGGCCCGATCGCCGCGGCGATCTGCATCAGGGCCCCGCGCACCATCCGATGGGCGGTCGGCACCGACACCCCCAGCCTTGCGGCAATCTCACCCAGCGTATGGCCGCCGAACCGGTGCATCTCCACCGCGATGCGGATATCGGGCTCCAGCCGGTTCAGCACCGTCACGATCCGCGCCAGCGTGCGGCGATGGGTGACCTCTTCCTCGGGCGTGCGCGGCACCGCCGGCAGCATCCACCAGGGGGCACCCTCGTCCTGGCTGCGGACCTCCACCGCCCGCCGGCGGCTCCAGTCCAGCGCCAGATTGCGCACGATCCGGTACAGATAGCCCAGCGGCTGATCGAGCGTCCCGTCGGCCTGGCCTGCGGGCACGAAGCGCAGGAAGGCATCCTGCACGACATCCTCGGCACGCGCGCGATCGCCGCCCGTGATCGACGTCGCATAGTCGATCAGGTCCGCGCGATGGGCCATGAACAGCGCCAGTTTGCCGTGATCGTGGGTCAATGCAGCCGCACCGGAAATCATTCAGGGCTGAACCCTAGCCCGAATGCGAGTGCGTATCAATATCGAGTGGAATGCCCGTTTCACCATCCGGTCCCGGAACAAGGCCAGCGCAGTCAGAGCAGCCGGGCCAGCAGGATCGGCCAGAGGATCGCCATCAGCACGATCAGCGTCACCGCCCCGGAATTGAGGCCAAGGGTCAGCCGGGTCATGAACCACTCCATGCCGATCAACGCCGCAAGCGCCAGGGTGGTGAGCAGCCCGGCCAGCGGCGCGGGCAGCACGCCGGCGGTCGCGATCACCGCCACCATCACATAGACCTGAACCATCGACAGCCAGTTGCGGGCGACGACATAGGGCACGAAGCCCCGGTCGACACCGGTGCGCCGGGCCAGGATCAGCAGCACGAGCGGAAAGCTCGCCCAGGCGAGCAGATCGACCAGCACATCGCCCAGCAGGCCGAAATGATCGGTGCCGGCGGCCATGGTCGCAATGACGTCGGCGGCGGCCTCTTCATCGGGCGAGGGAGGCGTCAGCCCCTCGCCCGGCACCGGCAGGCTGTAGAGCAGCAGATAGCCGGGCACCGCCAGCAGCAGAGCCATGAAGGACTGCCAGAAACCGCCGACGTCGATCCGCAACAGCTCCAGCGCCCGCCGGTCGAACCGGGCGAGGCCAAGGCCTCCGCGAATGCCGCGGAGCAGATCACCGCCCCCGGCGCTCACGCTCCGGCCGTGCCGGTCCGGGCGGGCGGCGTCGCCATGTAGTCGGCGATCACCCGCTCGTAGATGCGCGACAGCGCCTCCAGCGCCGCAACCGGCACCCGCTCGTCGGTCTTGTGCATGGTCTGGCCGATCAGGCCGAACTCGCAGACCGGGCAGTAATCCTTGATGAACCGGGCGTCCGAGGTGCCGCCGGTGGTGGAAAGATCCGGGTCGAGCCCGGTCTCGGCCTTGACCGCATGGGCCACCAGCGACGAGAACGGCCCCGGCTCGGTGACGAAGGCATCGCCGGTGATGCGGTAATCCATCTCCCAGCGCCCGCCGACCGCATCGAAACTGCGCCGCAACCAGGCTTCGAGGCTGGCCGGGGTGTGCAGATCGTTGAAGCGGATGTTGAAGCTCGCCTTCGCAATCCCGGGAATGACGTTGGTCGCCGGGTTGGCGATATCGATGGTGGTGACCTGCAGGCTGGAGGGCTGGAAATAGGGCGTGCCCTGGTCCAGCTCGTGCTCCACCACACCTGAAAGCATCTTCAGCAGCCGCGGCACCGGGTTGTCGGCCAGATGCGGATAGGCCACATGGCCCTGCATGCCATAGACGGTCAGATGGCCGGTGACGCTGCCGCGCCGGCCGATCTTGATCATCTCGCCCAGCCGCATCGGGTTGGTCGGCTCGCCCACCAGGCAGTGATCCATGCGCTCGGCCCGCTCGCGCATCCAGCCCAGCATCTTGACCGTGCCATTGATGGCGTCGCGTTCCTCGTCGCCGGTGATGACCAGCGCGAGCCGGGGCTTGCCGCCGCCTGCGATATAGCGCGAGACCGCCGCCACGAAGGCGGCGATCGAGCCCTTCATGTCCACGGCCCCGCGGCCGTAGAGATGGCCGTCGATCACCTCGGCGCCGAAGGGGTCGACCGTCCAGCCGGCGGCATCGCCCACCGGCACGACATCGGTATGGCCGGCATAGCCCAGCACCGGCAGATCGCCATCGCGATCGCCGATGCTGGCATAGAGATTGTCGACCGGATCCCAGCCCGGCTGTTCGAAGGGCAGCCGATGGCAGGTGAAGCCCAGCCCCTCGAGTGCCGCCTGGAGCACGTCGAGCGCGCCGGCATCGGCCGGGGTCACGCTCGGCCGGCGGATCAGGTCGCGGGCGAGGTCGAGGGTGTCGATGACGGCCATGGGGCGGAGATCCGGTCTGGTTGGAACATCAGGGGCGGCGCGGCCGGCGATCAGGTGCGCAGCAGCTCGTTGATGCCGGTCTTCTCGCGGGTGCGGGCGTCGACCGTCTTCACGATCACGGCGCAATAGAGGCTGGGGCCGGGGGTGCCGTCGGGCAGCGGCCGGCCGGGCAGGGCACCCGGCACCACCACCGCGAAGGGCGGCACCTTGCCGATATGGATCTGGCCGGTCTCGCGATCGACGATCTTGGTCGAGGCGCCGAGGAAGACACCCATCGAGAGCACCGCGCCCTCGCCCACGATCACGCCTTCGGCAACTTCCGAGCGGGCACCGATGAAGGCGCCGTCTTCGATGATCACCGGGCCGGCCTGCAGGGGCTCCAGCACGCCGCCGATGCCGGCGCCGCCCGAGATATGGACATTGCGGCCGATCTGGGCGCAGGAGCCGACGGTCGCCCAGGTGTCGACCATGGTGCCCTCGCCCACATAGGCGCCGATGTTGACAAAGCTCGGCATCAGCACGGCGCCGGGGGCGATATAGGCGGAGCGGCGCACCACGCAGTTCGGCACGGCACGGAAGCCGGCGGCGCGAAAACGATTGTCGTTCCAGCCCTCGAACTTCGACGGCACCTTGTCGAACCAGGGCGCATTGCCGCCGGGCCCGCCCGAGATCGGCGCCATGTCGTTCAGGCGGAAGGACAGCAGCACCGCCTTCTTAAGCCACTGATGCACCACCCAGTTGCCGTCGGCCGCCTTTTCGGCGACGCGCAGACGGCCGCCGTCCAGCGCCTCGAGCGCGGCATCGACCGCATCGCGGACCTCGCCTTTGGTGGCGATGCCGATCTCGGCGCGGTTTTCCCAGGCGGCCTCGATCACGGCGGCCAGTTCTGCCGTGGCGGGTGCGGCGGTCGCGGTCATGTCGTCTCCCTCGGGACAGGTTGGGGGCGCGCAGGCGCGCACGGATCGCAGTTTAGGCCGCGCGGGGCGGGTGTCAACGTGCGCTCCGGTTCTGCCCTGCCGTATCCAGATGGGCGAGATAGGCCTCCAGCCAGAGCGACAGGTCCGGCGACACCCAGTCGATATGGTCGCCCTTCGATCCCAGCAGCGAGAACGGCTCGCCGGTATTGATCCAGACCGTGCGCATGCCCAGCGCCGCCGCCGGGGCCAGATTGCGGGCGCTGTCTTCGAACAGCACCGCGGTCGCGGCGTCAACGCCATAGCGGCTGCAGAACAGGTCGTAGACCTCGGGCGCGGGGTTGGGCACGAAATCGGCGGCGACGATGTCGAAGATCGCCTCGAACCGGTCGGCAATGCCCATGCGCGTCAGAATGCGGTCGGCATGGGCGGTGGAGCCGGCGGTGAACACCAGCTTGCGCCCCGGCAGCCGGTCGATCGCCGCCCCAAGCTCGGGCGCCGGCGGCAGCACCGAGACGTCGATGTCGTGGACATAGTTCAGATAATCATGCGGATCCAGGCCGTGGCGGAGCATCAGCCCGCGCAGCGTGGAACCGTGGGCGCGGAAATAATCGCGCTGAAGGGTCAGCGCCGCCTCGCGGTCGAGCGAAAAGCTCTCCATGATGAAGGCGGTCATGCGGCGGTGGACCTGATCGAACAGCCGCGAGCCGGCCGCATAAAGGGTATTGTCCAGATCGAAGATCCAGGTATCGACATGGTCGAGCGCCGACCAGTCCAGGCCCGGTTTCAGAGCGACGGGCCCGAGCAGGCTGTCCTCAGGGGGTGTGGATGGGGTATGAGTCATCGGCTGCGGTTCCTCGAAGCGAAGGAGATCCTGCGCGGGCCCGCCGCCCGCACATCCCGGATACGACGTTAAGGCTTCCTTGACGCACGTTGGAGATATACTTGACCACGTTCCTGTCGGAAGATCGGGGGACGAGGTTTTCGAGACAAGGGTCCGATGTCCCGGCAGAGCGTGCAGACGCCAGAGCCCATTCGCAGTCTGAAGCAGGAACGCGACCGTTTCGTCGCGCTGGCCTTCACGGCTGCCGATATCCTGCTCGAACTGGACGAGGCCCGGATCATCCGCTTCGTGGCCGGCGCCACCTCGGGCCTGCTGGGCCGTGACCAGGACCGGCTGATCGGCGTGGCACTGGAAGAGCTGGTGGCGGAAGACGACCGGCGGATGATCACCGCCGTGCTGGACCGCCCCGGCGTCGCCGGCCGCTTCGAAGCGGTGATGGTGCGGCTGGCCAACCCGCATTCCGCCGTCACCCGGCGGGCGATCGTCAGTGGCTATCGGCTGCCGGATCTGGGCGGCCATTATTTTCTGGCCCTGTCGCTGCCCAAATACATGGTCGCGACCGACGTCGCGACCGAGGCGCGCGACGTGGAGACCGGCCTGATCTCGGCCCGATCCTTCGCCCAGATCGCCAAACATCGCCAGCAGGAAGCCAATGATATCGGCTCCAACTACGAGATGACCCTGCTGCATCTCGAACGGTTCGGCCTGCTGCGCCAGCAGCTCGACCGGTCGCTGACCGACGAGTTCATGGCCAATCTGACCAGCCTGCTGCGCGCCAATTCGGTGGTGGGCGACAGCGCCGCCCGGCTGGACCAGGACACCTACAGCGTCATCCACGGCGCCGAGACCGATGTCGCCAAGCTCCGCGAACAGGTGAGCAGGCTGGCCCGCACCGTGGACCCCAAGGGCGACGTGCTGGGCCTGCGCATGGCAACCATGCCGCTGGACGGTGCGGAGCTGGGCTCTACCGATGTCGCACGCGCGATCAGCTTCGTGGCCGAACAGCTGAAGGAACGCAAGCTGTCGGGCCGGATCAACAGCCTGCGCCGCCAGCATGGCGAGATGGTCGACGACACCGCCCGGCGGATTTCGGAATATCGCGGCATCATCCGCCGGCGGGATTTCCGGGTGGCGCTGCAGCCGATCGTAGATCTGGCTTCTCGTCAGGTTGAGCATTACGAGGCGCTGCTGCGGCTGAAACGGGTCGATGAAAGCCCGTTCGAGGTGATCACCTTCGCCGAACAGGCCGGCTTCATCGAGGAATTCGACCTCGCCATCTGCCGGATGGTGATCGACAAGATCAAGCGGGCCGAGCAGCGCAGCCAGGTGCTGCGGCTGGCCGTCAACCTGTCGGCGCGGTCGATCGAAAGCGAAAGCTTCGTGATCGCCTTCAACAAGCTGCTGGCGACGCTGGGCCCCATGCGCGACCGGCTGATGTTCGAGGTGACGGAAACCGCGCGGATCGACGATCTGGGCCGCGCCAACGCCTTCCTGCAGGATCTCCGCCGCGCCGGCCACCGGGTCTGCCTGGACGATTTCGGATCAGGCCAGGCCTCGTTCCAGTATCTGCGGTCGCTGAAGGTCGATCTGGTCAAGATCGACGGATCCTATGTGCGCAACGCGCTGAAGACCGATGACGACCGCAAGTTCCTGCGCGCGATCATTCAATTGTGCAACAGCCTGGGCATCATCACCGTCGGTGAAATGATCGAGAATGAAGCCACGGCGAATTTCCTGCGCTCCAACGGCGTGCAATACGGACAGGGGTATCTGTTCGGGCGACCATCCGTGGACATCTCCGATTTCCATGAACAGAACACCTCACAAAAATGACTAAATTCACCCCTATATTTTTTTGAGGGTAGGGTGATCCAAAATCTGATCTTCATATCTTCGCAAGATTTCTGATCTTAAATAGACGTCAACACCTGCAAGATATACCGACTCCCCGCGCCCCAAGAATTGGTTGAGATCATCAGGACATGATCTCCTGCCGAGCGCCATGGGCAAATCGCCACAGTCGACGGTTTTCTCATGACATAAGTGCATCGACCTTGCCATGTTGCGGCGTCGAACGATCTCTGCACCGGCCAATAGGGCAGACCTTCAAGTTGCGAGACGGGACCAGGCCCCATGAGCCTCCAGACGCTTGATGCCGATCAGCGCCGCCGCTGTGCGGCTTTTGACCTGACCGATGACGATCTGAACGCCCTGGCCGCATACCGGGCGCGGGTTCAGCAGCGGCTTCCCGCCCTGCTGGATGCGCTGCATGTGCGTTTCGCGCCCTGGCCCGAAATTCAGGCCGCGTTGAAGGATCCGGAGGTCCACGCCATCCGTCTGGCCCATTGGAGCCGGGCTGCCGGCGGCGAGATCGACAACGGCTTCGCCGCCTCGGCACGCAGGCTCGCCTCGGCCTTCTACGACCACGGGGTGCCGGGCTATGCGGTCGCGATCTGTCATTCAACGGTCTCGCGCGCCATCATCGAGGACATGTCCGCCGCCGGAACCGGCGGCGGCCTGTTCGGCCACAACCGGCGCCGCAACAACGATGCCGCCTTCGCCTCGGCCCTGTCGAAAATCGCCTGGCTGGATCTGGAACTTCTGCTGGAGACCTATGCCGAAGCCGAAGCGTCGAAGCGCGCCCAGGTGATTGAGGGGCTGGCCGGCAGTTTCGATCGCCAGATGGGGCGGGTGGTCTCAGCCATGGGCCAGGCGGCCCAGGATGCCGATGCCGCCAGCCGCCGCATGGCCGAGACGGCGGTCCGGGCGCTCGACGATGCGTCGCAGGCCGCGGATATCGCCCGTGATGCCGCCGGCAATGTCCAGGCCGTCGCCAGCGCCACCGAGGAACTGGCGGCCTCGGTCGCCGAGGTCGGCAGCCGCGTGGCACAGTCTGCCGGCATGGCGACCCGCGCGGTGGAGGATGCAAGGCGCACCGATGCGGTGGTCCGCACCCTGGCCGAGACCACCCAGCGCATCGACGAGGTGGTCACGCTGATCAGCAGCATCGCCCAGCAGACCAATCTTCTGGCGCTCAACGCCACGATCGAGGCGGCGCGGGCCGGCGAGGCCGGCAAGGGCTTTGCGGTGGTCGCGGGCGAAGTGAAGACCCTGGCCAACCAGACGGCGACGGCGACCGACGATATCGGCCGCCAGATCGCCCAGGTCCAGCAGGCGACGCGTGACGCCGTGGAGGCGATCAGCGCCATCACCAGCGGCATCGGCGAGATCGATGCCATCTCCACCTCGGTGGCCGCCGCCGTCGAGGAACAGGTTGCCACCACCCGCGAAATCGCCCGTGCCGTGGCCGATGCCGCCCAGGGCAATCACCGCGTGTCGGAGCTGATGGACGGGTTGCAGGCCGGATCCGGCACCAGCCGCGCCGCGGCCGGCGAGGTGAACACGGCCATGGCCATGCTGACCGACCAGTCGCATCATCTGCGTCAGGCGGTGGATGCCTTCCTCGACGAGGTCCGCAAGACCTCCTGACCGGTCGCAAACTCTGCTGCCGCCAAAAAAGAGAGGGCGCCGATCCGTCAGCGCCCCCTTCCTTTTCCAGCCCCGGAGCCGGCATCGCGATAGGCCCTCAGGCGTGGATCAGCGTGCCGATGCCGCGATGGGTGAAGGTCTCCAGCATCATGCCATGGGCGACCCGGCCATCCAGGATCACCGCCGCTTCGGTCGAGCCCTCGACCGCGGCGATGCAGGTCTCGACCTTCGGGATCATGCCGCCGGTGATGGTGCCGTCGGCCATGTAGCGGCGGGCCTCGGCCACGCTCATATCCGAGATCAGATTGCCTTCCTTGTCGAGCACGCCCGGCACGTCGGTCAGCATCAGCAGCCGGCGCGCCTGGACGGCGGCGGCGATGGCGCCGGCCGCGGTGTCGGCATTGATGTTGAAGGTCTCACCCTTGGCGCCCACGCCCACCGGCGCGATCACCGGGATCATGTCGGACTGGGCGATGGTGGTGATGACCTTGTCGTTGATCTCGGTCGGCTCCCCCACGAAGCCCAGATCCAGGATCCGCTCGATATTGCTGTCGGGGTCGCGCTTGGTGCGGCGCAGCTTCTCGGCCCGGATCAGGTTGCCGTCCTTGCCGCAGATGCCGATGGCGGTGCCGCCGGCGGCGTTGATCGCGCCCACGATCTGCTTGTTGATCGAGCCGGCGAGCACCATCTCGACCACCTCGACCGTCGCCTTGTCGGTGACGCGCAGACCGTCGACGAAGCTGGAGGTGATCTTCAGCCGCTCCAGCATCTGGCCGATCTGCGGCCCGCCGCCATGGACCACCACCGGGTTGATGCCCACCTGCTTCAGCAGCACGATATCGCGCGCGAAGGTTTCGGCCAGGCTCTCGTCACCCATGGCATGGCCGCCATATTTGATGACGAAGGTGCTGCCGGAATGACGGCGCAGATAGGGCAGCGCGTCCGAAATCGTCGCGGCCGTCCGCAGCCAGTGCTTGGTGTCCGAGATCGAATTGGGGGTCTTGGAGGTGCTCATGCGGCGGCGCTCCTGAAAGACTGCGGGTGGCAGGCCCAAGCTTCGTGACGGCCGGGCCCTGAGGGGCCGGCCTTTTCCAAGCCGGGACCATACGCCGAACCGGGCGGCGCGAAAACCGCCGGATGACGACAAAATACACAAGGCCGGCCGGCGGCTCGACACAAGGCCCGCCTGCGGCCCGGCCCACAAGGCCCGCCTGCGGCTCAGGTGCCCTGATTGTTTTCGAGCAGCAGCCGGGCGATCGCGGCGCGCAGCGTCTCCATGCCGCGCATCTTGCGGCTGCTGGTGACGATGACCTCAGGATAGGCCGCCACATGGCGGCGCAGCTCGGTCTCGATCGCCTGCAGCCGCTTCGCCAGCACCGGCGCCTTTTCCTTATCGGCCTTGGTCACGACCACCTGATAGCTCACCGCCGCATCGTCGAGCAGCTTGAACACCTCGCGGTCGTTCTCCTTCACGCCGTGGCGGCCGTCGATCAGCACATAGACCCGGGCAAGGTTGCTGCGGCCGCGCAGATACGAGAACACCATCTTCTGCCAGGCCTTGACCATGGCCTTCGGCGCCTCGGCATAGCCATATCCAGGCATGTCGACCATCATCATCCGGTCGGCAAAGCGGAAGAAGTTGAGCTGCTGGGTGCGGCCGGGGGTGTTCGAGACGCGGGCCAGGTTACCGCGTTCGGTCAGCGCGTTGATCAGGCTGGACTTGCCGACATTGGACCGGCCGGCAAAGGCGATCTCGGGCAGTTCGTCGGGCGGCAGATCGCGCAGGCTGGCGGCGCCCATCACGAAGGAGACCGGCCCGAGCAGGAGGGTCCGCCCGGCCTGCACGAGGTCGGGATCCAGCGCATCGGTGGCGAGATCGATCACGTCCGGTTCGGACGCAGCCCCCCCCGAAACCGGACCCCCGGCCGCTTCCGCGGCCGGGGTCGGGGTGGTCGCAACGGTCTCCGGGGAGATGTCGGGACCGCCGTCCCGCGTCTGATCTGGTCCGGCGTTCATCTCCGGCACTCCTCGGATGGTTCGGGTGATGGCGGACGGCGTCAGACCTTGACGCCCATCCGCCGCATGATCAGCCACTGCTGACCGATCGAGAGCAGGTTGTTCCAGGTCCAGTAGATCACCAGACCGGCGGGGAAGCCCGCGAACAGGAACAGGAACATCACCGGCAGGAACATCATGATCTTCGCCTGCGTCGGATCGGCCGGCGCGGGGTTCAGCTTCTGCTGAAGGAACATGGTGAAGGCCATGAGCACCGGCCAGATGCCGATCGCCAGGAAGTGCGGCGGGGTATAGGGCAGCAGGCCGAAGAGGTTGGTGATGTAGAGCGGGTCGGGTGCCGAGAGGTCGTGAATCCAGCCGAAGAAGGGCTTGTGCCGCATCTCGATGGTCACGAACAGCACCTTGTAGAGCGCGAAGAAGACCGGGATCTGGACCAGGATCGGCAGGCAGCCGGCGGCCGGATTGACCTTCTGCTTCTTGTAGAGGCCCATCATCTCCTGATTGAGACGGACCTTGTCGTCCTTGTAGCGCTCGCGCAGCTTCACCAGTTCCGGCTGCAGCTTCTTCATCTTGCTCATCGCCACATAGGACTTGTTGGCAAGCGGGAAGAAGAGCGCCTTGGTGCAGAGCGTCAGGATCAGGATGGAGATGCCGAGATTGCCGACGATGCTCTCGATCCAGAGCAGAACCAGGAAGATCGGCTTGGTCAGGAAGTAGAACCAGCCGAAATCGATCGCCAGGTCGAAGTTCTTGATGCCGAGCGCGTCGCCATAGCCGTCGAGGACATCCAGTTCCTTGGCGCCGGCGAAAACCCGCGACACGGTGCTGGCGGTCGCACCGGGTGCGACCTCGCGGGCGCTGCCCAGATAGTCGACCTGATACTTCGGTGTGGTGCCGACCACCGAGTGGCCGAAGCGTGCGGTCACCGCCTCGGACTGATCGGGGATCACCGCCGCCAGCCAGTACTTGTCGGTAATGCCGAACCAGCCACCGGTCGAGCTGGCCGAGACCGGCTGCTGCTGCTCGGCCAGATCCTTGTACTTGTATTCCTTGAGGGTGCCGTCGACGACGCCGAGCGGACCTTCATGGAGGATATAATAGCCGAGCGTCTGCGGCGTGCCGCTGCGCGAGACCAGCGAATAGGGGTAGAGCGTGACCGCCGCGTCGCCGGTGTTCGTCACCTTGTCGGTGACGGTGAACATATAGTTGGCGTCGATCGCGATCTGGCGCTCGAACACCAGCCCCTGGCCGTTGTCCCAGGTCAGCGTCACCGGGTGCTCTGGCGTCAGCGGCTTGTCGTCGGCCGGCGTCCAGACCGTGTCGGCACCGGGCAGCTTCACGTCGTTGGACGAGGCGACCCAGCCGGTCTGGGTGTAATAGGCGGCCTTGGTGCCGAGCGGCGAGAGCAGCTCGATCCGCGGCGAGGTCTGATCGACCGTCTCGTGATAGTCGACCAGGGCGACATCGTCGATCCGGCCGCCTTCCAGGCTGATCGAGCCCGACACGCGCGGCGCATCGATCTTCACCCGCGGATCACGGGCCAGCGCCGCTTCGCGGTCGAGCGGCGCGGGGGCCGCAGGCGTCGCACCGGGGGCCGAGGGCGCCGAGCCGCCGGCGGTCGCCGGGGCTTCGGTCGACACGGCTTCGGCAGGCTGCTGCGGCTTCGGCTGCGGGACCAGGAGGTAGTAACCGAAGAGGATCGCGATCATCAGGACCATCGCGATCATCAGGTTGCGCTGTTCAGGCATCGGCCTCACCTGATTTGCCGGCGCCTGGCTCAGCACCGGATCCGGGGCGCGGCGGCACCGGGTCGTAGCCCGACGTCCCCCACGGATGACACCTCAGGATCCGCCGGAGCGCCAGCCAGGCGCCATGGACGGGTCCGTGAAGCTGTACCGCCTCGATCGCATAGGCCGAACAGGTCGGCAGATGCCGGCATCGCGGCGGCAGATAGGGTGATATCACAAGCTGATAGCCCCGGACGAAGACGATCATCAGCATGGCGAGGCCACGACTGACGATGCCCTGCCGGGGCTTGCGACCGGTGGCGCGGGAACCGCGATCATCCGGACCGGACCGGCCTTCGCCCGGCACGACCGGACAGCCGCAACCGGCGTGATGGAGATGGCCGCTCATGCGTCGCCGTCTCCCGCCGGGCCTGCGGAAACCACAGCCCCGGCGGCCGGGGCCGGCCGCACCTTTCCGCCATCCTCTCCGCCGCGCCGGGGGCGCCTGGGCCGCGGCGCCTTGCGCAGCGCTTCGGCAAGATCGGCCAGCAGGCGGTCATAGTCACGGTCGACGGTCTGGGTGCGCGCGATCAGCACATAGTCATGCGCCGGCATCGCATCGGCGATGCAGGCATCGACCGCTGCGCGCAGGCGCCGGCGAGCCCGGTTACGGGCCACCGAATTGCCGACCTTGCGGCTGGCGGTGAAGCCGACACGGACCGAAATCCGTTCGGCGGCACGGGCATCGCGTTCGGCCGCCGTCCAGGGACGGGCCTGCACCACAACCCCCGGCGTCGCCCATTTCATCCCGCTGCGCGCAGCGGCAAGAAACTCACCGCGGCGCTTCAACCCGGCTGCACCCGCCTTCACCACCCGGCCCTCGAACGATCGGGGCCGCGCCACCGCCGGAACCGAACGGTCCGGGGTGCGCGGCCCGACGAAGACGGTCCGGTCAGGCGCTCAGGCGCTTGCGGCCGCGCGAACGACGGTTGGCCAGCACCTTGCGGCCGCCCACGGTCGCCATGCGCGACCGGAAGCCATGACGGCGCTTGCGAACGAGCTTGCTCGGCTGATAAGTCCGCTTCACGGTAGGAACTCCATATCTGCTGTGACCGGCACTGAGGCCCCGATACCGGCGCCTGTTTCATGCGGGTCACGCACGCGCCGGGCGGGCCGCGCCTGCCGGCGAAACCCGAATAACCACGGGCTTATACGGGCACGCCCCCTGCCTGTCAATCGCAAGCAGGGGGTTGAGATGACGGCGATGTTTCAGGCCGCCCGTCCCGTGGCCGGCCTGCCCCGGCGCGACGGTGCTCAGACCCTGCGCATCCGGCGCAGCCCCTCGCTGCCCGCGCGGCGGGTCGCCTCGCCCGGCAGCAGGCTGACCGGGATTTCGGCGGGCGTCGCCGGCGCCTTGTCGGCCGGCGCCTGATCGATGGCGGCGGGCGCGGCGTCGGTGGCCGGAATCTCGGCCGGCCGGCTCAGCATCACCGTGGCGGAGGACGGATACTTATAGGCGGCGCCCGAACTCATATCGACCGCCGCGCCGATGATCCCGCCCGCAATGATGTTGCCGAACGCGGCGCCGGCGGTCTCGGAGACCAGGCTGGTGGTGCCCTTCCAGCCGGTCGGGGTGGAACAGACGATCGTCAGATCACCATAGGATTTGGTGACCGTGGAGCTGCCCGGGGTCGCCGGCACGCTCCAGGTGCCCTTGTCGTTGCGCAGCTCGCACTGCGCCCCCTGCTCGGGCGCGGTCTGAACGGCGATGGACTGGGTGGTGCCGGCTGTGATCGAGGCACAGGCGGCCGACATGGACGCAATCGCGACCACGCCCGCAAGGCGGCTGATGCGGTTCATGTTTCTCTCTTTGGTGCTGATGTCTTCTCTGAACGGGAATTATCTAAAATCCCATACAACAAAGAACACAAGTCGTCACCTTTTGAGAGACGGTCAGGGCAAAACGGGCCTTCAGAAATCTCCGCTCAGCAGCTGGGCACGTCGGCGGGCATGGTAATCGGCGTCGATCCGGCCGCGGGCAAGCAGGTCGTCCAGTTCGAACAGGCGGTCTTCCCGCATGCGCTCGTCAGCGCGGGCGGCGCGGGCGGCATGCAGGGCCAGCAGTTCCCGGCCCGAGAGTTCGGGTGCCGCCTGGGGCAGCGGCCGCATGGCGGTGAGCGGCGGGCAGAAATTCGCGGCACGGCCGCGGCCGTCGCGGATCGCATAGCCATAGCCCGCGAAATGATCATCGGGATAGCGATAGGACCAGCGGCGCGCCTCGGCGCAGTCGCGATCCGCCGGTTCCAGCGACATCACCACCGGCCCCATACCGTCGGCGGTGGGCTGGTCGCCGACATAATAGCGGTGCTCCACCCGCGCGAGGGTGGAGCGGGTGCCGAAATCATGGGGCGAGCAGGCGGCGGTGACGAGGCCTGCAAGAAGGCCGGCGACGAGCCCCGGGCGCATGGCGGTTCTCCAGTATGGACCGGTTGTGGGCCGAGTGTGGCGGCTTCGCCCGGTGCGGGCAAGTGCGGCGACTTGCCCTGGATCAAAGCGGGAGATGCTGCACTGCATCATGCTATCCTGGCGTTCAGGCGACGCGCCCATCCCCCCTCATTTGCGTGGACGACCGAGCGATCATGACCAGACAGAGCCCCGGCCCCCTGACCATCGCCGAGACCGCCTGGCACGCGGTACCCCCGGAGGCGGCCCTCGCAGCCCTCAATGCCCGGGCCGACGGCCTGGCGGGCGACGAGGCCGCCAGCCGCCTGGCCGCGTTCGGGCCCAACCGCCTGGAGGCCAAGGCCGGGCGCAGCCTGATCGCCCGGATCGCCGGCCAGTTCCGCGACGTGCTGATCCACGTCCTGCTGGTCTCGGCCGCGATCTCCATCCTGCTCGGCCATTACGTCGATGCCGGGGTGATCCTGGGCGTGGTGGTGATCAACGCCGTGATCGGCTTCGTTCAGGAAGGCCGGGCCGAAAAGGCGCTGGCGGCGATCCGCGACATGATCGCGCCCCGGGCGGCGGTGCTGCGCGGCGGCGTGCGGGTGGGGGTCGATGCGGCCGAACTGGTGCCGGGCGATGTGGTGCTGATCGAGGCCGGCGACCGGGTGCCCGCCGATCTGCGCCTGCTGGATGCGGCCGGGTTGCATATCGATGAAAGCGCGCTGACCGGCGAATCGGTGCCGGTCGCCAAATCCACCACCCCCACCCGGCCCGATGCCGCCCTGGCGGACCGCGTCTGCATGGCCTATTCCGGCACCATGACCACGGCCGGCCAGGCACGCGGGCTGGTGGTGGCCACCGGATCCACCACCGAAATCGGCCGGATCGGCCGGATGATCGAGACGGTGGAGACGCTGGAAACCCCGCTGGTCCGCCAGATGGCCGGGTTCGGACGCCGGCTGTCGGCGGTGATCCTGGCGATGTCGGCCCTGGTGTTCGCGGTGGCGGTGGGCCTGCGCGGCTATGCCTTCGACGATGCCTTCATGGCGGTGGTGGGGCTTGCGGTGTCGGCCATCCCCGAGGGCCTGCCCGCGGTCATGACCATCACGCTGGCGATCGGCGTGCAGCGCATGGCCCGGCGCCGCGCGATCGTGCGCCGCCTGCCGGCGGTGGAAACCCTGGGCGCGATCGGGGTGATCTGTTCCGACAAGACCGGCACGCTGACCGCCAACGAGATGACGGTGCGCGACTGCGTGCTGGCCGAGGGGCGGCTTGCGGTCGAAGGCCATGGCTACGATCCCGAGGGACGGGTTGCGACCGAGGCCGGCGAGGACCCCGCCACCGCGGCGGCGGCCGTGCTTGCCGATCTCGCCCTGGCCGGGCTGCTCTGCAACGACGCCCGGCTGTTCGCCGATGAAGAGGGCCGCTGGCGGGTCGAAGGCGACCCGATGGAGGCGGCCCTGGTGCGCCTGGCCGCCAAGGCCGGGCTCGACCCCGACCAGACCCGGGCCGCGCGGCCGCGGATCGGGCTGATCCCCTTCGACAGCCGCCATCGCTGGATGGCGAGCCTGCATGCCGGCGCCGATGATCCCGGGCCGCTGCTCTGCGTTAAGGGCGCCCCCGAAGTGCTGATCGGCCTGTGCGAGGCGGAGGCGATCGGCATTGATGCCGGGATCGGCACCCGGCCGATCGATCGGCCGGCCTGGGAGGCCGAAGTCGCGGCGCTCGCCGGGCGCGGCCGGCGGGTGCTGGCCATCGCCGCCCGCAGGCTCACCCCCGGTGCCGGGATGCCGGCCGCGGGCGAGATCGGCCAGGGGCTGGTGCTGCTGGGCCTGGTCGGCATGATCGATCCGCCGCGCCCGGCGGCGGTGGAAGCGCTGGCGGCGGCGCGCAGCGCCGGCATCAAGGTCAAGATGATCACCGGCGATCATGCGGTCACGGCGGCGGCCATCGCCCGCGACATGGGCATGGACGTCACCCATCCGCCGGCAACTGGTGCCGAGCTGGATGCCGCCGATGCCGAGACCTTCGCAAAGCTTGCCCACGAGCGCCAGGTCTTCGCCCGGGTCAGCCCCGAACACAAGCTGCGGCTGGTGGAGGCCCTGCAGGCGAAAGGCGCCGTGGTCGCGATGACCGGCGACGGCGTCAACGACGCCCCGGCCCTGAAGCGCGCCGACGTTGGCGTCGCCATGGGCAACAAGGGAACCGAGGCCGCCAAGCAGGCGGCCCAGATGGTGCTGGCCGATGACGATTTCGCCTCGATCGTGGCGGCGATCCGCGAGGGCCGCACGGTCTATGACAATCTGCGCAAGGTGATCGCCTGGACCCTGCCCACCAATGGCGGCGAGGCCATGGCGATCGTGGCCGCCATCATCCTGGGCCTGACCCTGCCGCTGACCGCCGTGCAGATCCTGTGGATCAACATGATCACCGCCGTGGGCCTGGGCCTGACGCTGGCCTTCGAGCCGACCGAGCCCGCCGCCATGCGCCGGCCGCCCCGCGCCGCCGATGCGCCGCTGGTAACGCCCTTCCTGTTCTGGCGGATCGGCTTCGTGTCCTTTCTGTTCGTCATCGGCACCTTCACCGTCTTCCATCTGGGCGAGGCGCGCGGGCTGGGGCTGGAGGGGGCGCGGACCCTGGTGGTGAATGCGGTGGTGGCGATGGAGATCTTCTATCTCTTCGCCGTGCGCTACATGGCCGGGCCCTCGCTCACGCTGACCGGCATCATGGGCACGCGGGCGGTGCTGACCGGCATCGCCCTGACCGTCGCCGCCCAGGCCGCCTTCACCTGGTGGCCGCCGATGAACCGGCTGTTCCAGACCGTGCCGCTGGGGCCGGTCGAGATCCTGATCGCCACCGGCGCCGGTGTGGCCCTCTTCGCGGTGATCGAGATCGAAAAGCGCATCACGCGGCTGGTGACGGCCAGACACTGACCCCATCGGCATCGGCCGGGCTCGCGGGGCGATCACGGCAAGTTTATTGGCGGGGGCGCCGGGCGGTCGTTACATCTGGGTCAAGGAGCGACCATCCCGGCCGCCCGCCGATGGACCCGCCGCCGATGACCATGTGCCGCAAACGCCCGCATCCCGAGACAGGTGGCCGCCGCCCGCTGCTGCGCTGCCTGCCGCTCGCGATCCTGGTGGCGGCACTGGCGCTGGCGCTGGCCGGCGGGCTGCATCATCAGTTGACGCTCGACGCCCTGGCCCACCATCACGACCGGATCACCGGGCTGATCCAGACCCATCCGCTGGCGGCGATCGCCGGTTTCTGCCTGGTCTATGCCGTGTCGGTCGCCATCTCGCTGCCGGGTGCCGCATTGCTGAGCCTGGCGGCGGGGGGGTTCTTCGGCGTGCCGCTGGGCCTCGCCATCGTGCTGGTGGCGGCGACCGCCGGCGCGGTGACGGTTTTTCTGGCGGCGCGCGGCGCACTCAGGCCGCTGATGCTGCGCCATGCCGGCGCGAAGCTCTGCCGCATGGAAGCCGGGTTCCGGCGCAATGCCACCAGCTATCTGCTGTTTCTGCGGCTGATGCCGGTCTTCCCCTTCTTTCTGGTCAATGTCGCCCCGGCCCTGTTCGGCATGCGGCTTCTGCCCTATGCGGCGGTCACGCTGATCGGCATCGTGCCGGGGGCGCTGGTCTATGTGTCGCTGGGCGCGGGGCTGGGCCAGGTGATCGCCGAGGGCCGGGTGCCGGATCTGGCCGATCTGATGACCGTCGAGATCATGGCCGGGCTGTCGGGGCTTGCGGTGCTTGCCCTGCTGCCGGCTTTGGTGTCGCATGTGAAGGCCCGCCGCGCCGCACGGAGACGCCCATGACCAGCCCCGAGCGGATGCTCGACACCGACATCTGCGTGATCGGCGCCGGCGCGGCGGGGTTGAGCGTCGCCGCAGGCGCCGTGCAGATGGGCGCGCGCGTGGTGCTGGTTGAACGTGGCCGCATGGGTGGCGACTGCCTGAATGCCGGCTGCATCCCGTCCAAGGCGCTGATCACACGGGCGCGGGCGGTGGCCGAGGCGGCGCGCTGGCCGGAGCTGGGGCTTCTGGGCGCACCGCCGGTGGCCGATTTCGCCCGGGTCAAGAACGGCATCGCAGACGTCATTGCCGACATCGCCCCGCATGATTCGCCCGAACGCTTCCGCAGCCTGGGCGTCGAGGTGATCGAAGCCGATGCCCGGTTTCTGGACCGCAACCGGCTGATGGCGGGCGACCGGATCGTCACCGCCCGTCGTTTCGTGATCGCCACCGGATCCCGCCCGGCACTGCCGCCGATCGAGGGGCTGGAGCGGGTGGTGGTCCATACCAACGAGACGATCTTCAGCGACCGGATGCAGCCCGAACATCTGGTGGTGCTGGGCGGCGGGCCGGTGGGGGTCGAAATGGCCCAGGCCCATCGGCGGCTGGGATCGGCGGTCACCCTCGCCACCTCGGGCAGGCTGCTGCCGACCGAGGATCCGGAGCTGGTGGCGGTGGTCCGCGACCGCCTGCTGGCCGAAGGCGTGGTGGTGCTGGAACAGGCCCGCGCCGTGGCCGCCGCCCCGAGGGCCACAGGCGACGGTGTCCGCCTCCATCTGGCAGGCCAGGGGAGCGTCAGACAGGTGGTGGAAGGCGACCAGCTGCTGGTCGCCACCGGCCGCCGGCCGGTGACCGAGGGGCTGGATCTGGCGGCGGCGGGGGTCGAGGTCGATGCCGGCGGCATCCGGGTCGATGCGCGGCTGCGGACCAGCAATGCCCGGATCTTCGCCATCGGCGACTGCATCGGCGGCATCGACGGCGCCGCCCCGCAGCGCTTCACCCATATGGCGGGCCATCATGCCGGCATCGTGATCCGCCAGGCGCTGTTCCGCCTGCCGGCCAGGGTGGAGACCCGGGCGGTGCCGCGGGTGATCTTCACCGATCCGGAACTTGCCCGGGTCGGCCCGACCGAGGCCGAGGCACGGGCGATGCACGGCGATATCCGGGTGCTGCGCTGGCCCTTCGCCGAGGTGGACCGCGCCCGCACCGAGGGGCGCCGCGACGGTCTGGTCAAGGTTCTGGTCGGCCGCCGCGGCCGCATTCTGGGCGCCGGCATCGTGGGCGAAGGCGCGGGCGAACTGCTGCAGAGCTGGGAACTCGCCATCCGCGAGAAGCTGAAGATCGGCGCCATGGCCGGGCTGATCACGGCCTATCCCACCCGCGCCGAGGCGTCGAAACGCGCCGCCGGCCAGGCCTTCACCGAGCTGCTGTTCGGCAGCCGCAGCCGCCGTCTGGTGCGGCTGCTGCTGCGGCTGCCCTGACCGCGAGGGGGATCCTTATGCCCGACAGCAGGCCCCGCCGCCGTTTTCGTCTGCCCTTCGTCGACAGCCTGTCGGGCCGGCTGCTGCTGCTGACCGTGATCTTCGTGATCCTGGGCGAGGTGCTGATCTATCTGCCCTCCATCGCCCGCTTCCGTCTGGTGTTCCTGGAGGCCCGGCTTGCCTCGGCCCATCTGGCGAGCCTGGCGTTGGAAGATCGCGACATGGAGGTGACGCCGGGGCTGGAAAAGGTGCTGCTCGACAATTCCATGGTGGTCGCCGTCACGCTCAGCCGCCCGGGCCGGCCCGATCTGATGCTGGGCGAACTGGCCCCGGCCGCCCGGACCGTGGATCTGCGCCAGCAGACCCCGTTCACGCTGATCCGCGATGCGCTCGATTGCCTGCTGAAAACCGAACCCCGGCTGATCCGGGTGATCGGCCCGGCGCCGATGGCGCCCGAGATGATGGTCGACGTGCTGTTTCAGGAACGCGATCTGCGCGACGAGATGCGCGCCTATTCGATCCGCATCCTGACCCTGACCATCGTGCTGTCGGCGATCGTCGCCGCCCTGCTCTATGCGGCCATCGAACGGCTGATGGTGCGGCCCATGCGCCAGATGGCGGCGGCGGTGATCGCCTTCCGCGAGGCGCCGGAAGATCCGGCCCGGATGATGCCGCCCTCGGGGCGCAGCGACGAAATCGGCATCGTGCAGCGGGAACTGGCGATGATGCAGCAGAGCGTGCGCCGGGCGCTGGAACAGAAAAGCCGGCTGGCGGGGCTGGGTGCGGCGGTCGCCAAGCTGAACCACGACCTGCGCAACCTGCTCTCGACCGCCCTGCTCAATGCCGACCGGATCGAGCGCGAGGCGAGCCCCGCGGTGCGCCGGTTGCTGCCGCCGATGATCACCGCGCTCGACCGGGCGATCACGCTTTGCGGCCGGTCCCTGGGCTTCGCCACCACCGAGACGCCGGCCCCCGACAGAACCCGGCTCGATCTGGCCCAGGTGGTGGAAGAGGTTCTGGCGACCGTGGACCCCGACCCGCCGGCCGCCCCCGACGATCCGCTGCTGCCGGCAGCCGATCCCGGGCCGATCGCCCGGGCCTGCGCCATACCGGCGGGCACCACGGTGCTGGCAGACCATGACCTTCTCTACCGGATCCTGGCCAATCTGGTGCGCAATGCGCTGGAGGCGATGCAGACGGCGGCGCCGCCGCCCGACGGCCACCGGCTGGTGGTCGCCATCGGCCGCGGCAGCGGGGACGAGATCGCGATCCGGGTCGACGATACCGGCCCGGGCCTGCCGCCCAAGGCGGCCGCCCATCTCTTCGAGCCCTTCACCGGCTCAGCCCGGCCGGGCGGCACCGGGCTGGGGCTGGTGATCGCCCGCGATCTGGCCCGCGCCCATGGCGGCGATCTGACCCTGGACTCGACCGGGCCCGAGGGCACCCGCTTCACCCTGCACCTGCCGGTCAGGTAGCCCCCAGTCGGACGGCCACAGTCAGACGGATGTCAGACGGAGGCCACCCGGATCAGCATGAAGCCGTCATGGCCCTTCACGCCCACGGTCTGCAGCACCGTCGCCTCAAGCCGCGGATCGGCCGCGACCATGCCGGTGAAGCTGCGCACGCCCTGCACCGAGGCATCGCCATCGGGATCGGTGACCCGCCCGTCGCGCACCACATTGTCGGCCAGGATCACCGAACCCGGCCGCACCAGCATCATCGACCAGTCGAGATAGACCGGGTTCGACGGCTTGTCGGCATCGATGAAGATCAGGTCGAAGGGCGGCTCGGACCCGTCTTCGACCGCAGCGGCAAGATCGGGCAGATGATCATGGGCCGGGCCGACGCGCAGATCGATCCGGTCCATCACCCCGGCCGCGGCAAGGTTGGCGCGCGCGACATCGGCATGATGCGGATTGAATTCCAGCGTCACCACGCGCCCCGCCGGCCCCAGCGCCCGGGCGAGATGCAGGGTGCTGTAGCCGCCGAGCGTGCCGATCTCCAGCACCCGACGGGCGCCGATCATCTTCGCGACCATCCCCAGAAAGCGGGCCTGAAGCGGCGAAACGTCGTGGGGCGGCAGGCCGGCTGCGGCATTGGCGGCAAGGGCCGCCTCTCCCGCCGGATCCGCCGGCAGCAGGTGATCGGCAAACCAGAGGTCGACCGCCTGCCAGCGATCGGTATCGGTCCGGGTCATGAGGGCACGGGCTCCGCGGGTGGAGAGAAGATCAGGACCAGAAGGGATCGGCATCCTTCACGAAACGTTTCCAGGCGCTCACACCCTTGCGCAGAGCCTCGTCCTGGCCGGCCGCATGGGCGCCCGCGATCATGCCGGCACCGAAGGCGAGCGCCGGCCGTGCCGACAGCTCTTCCAGCCGGGAGCGGGCGACGGCGATGTCGTTCAGCAGGCCCAAGGCATCCTGCAACGCCTTCAACCGCTTGCCGAAACGGGTCGCCTGCTTCTGGTCGGTGGCGAGCCCGCCGAAGAACTCGCAGGCATAGCGCAGCTTCTTGACCTGGATGCGCACCTCGTGCCGGGCCTCGGGCGCCAGCTTGCCGAGACCGCGGCCCCGGCGCAGCACCTTGCGCAGCCGCTTGTCGAGCACGCGGGCCGCAAAGGCCCCCAGCGGCTCCAGACCGGGGGCCGGAGACAGGTGGACGACCGGCGCCTCCTCTGCTTCGGGGGTATCGGCATCACCGCCGGACATCGCCAGCCCGTCGAAGGGCTCCGGCGCCGCGCCGCCATCGGGCAGCCAGTGGCCGGCCTCGATCCAGGCGCCCAGCACCAGGGGCAGCCGGGCGAATTTCGGATCGTCGAGTGCCGCGGCGACGGCATCCCAGGCCGCACGCCGGTCGTCTTCCACCGCGCCGCGCAGCGCGGCGAGCGGGCCGGCCCCCAGCAGCTTTTCCGCACCGGTCAGGGTTTCGCCCACAAAGACATCAGCGTCGCGCGCCGGCCCCAGCACCGCCATCAGCCAGCCCAGCGCCGCCTTGACGTCGCCCGGCGTCAGCAGCGCCGGATCGACACCCGGCGCCAGCGGGTCGGCGACGGTCGCCCCGGTCGCCTCGCCGAAAATCTCCTTGAAGGTGGACAGCGCCGATTTGAGCCGCCGGACCGAGACCCGCATCTGATGCACGCCTTCGGGCAGCCCCGCCCGCACCGCAGGCTCGTTGGCGACCAGCTGGCCCAGACAGGCGCGGGCGATCGCCCGGAAGCCCTCGGCCGCGGTCATGTCGGGGTCAAGCGCGACGGGGGCGGCCTTCTCGGCCGTCACCTCGTCCGCGGCCGCGGCCCCGGCGACCAGGGCAAAGCCGCGCTCCGATTTGGGCGGCAGCAGCGGCTGCAGCCGCACCCGGTCGAGCAGGGAGAGCGCCACCAGATAGAGCCGGTCGGGCGTGCCCTCCAGCAGGCGGAGTTCGATTTCGGCAACCGGCAGCCGGTGTTCCGGATCTTCGGCATCGGCGATGCTGCCCTCGTCGATCACCAGTTCGACCGCCCAGCCGGCATCGCCCAGCCGGTGCAGGCTGCGCCTGAGATCGGTGACGAAAACCGGCCTCAGCGCGGCGGCGAGATCGGCCTCGGTGCCGAGCGCGCCGAGCGGGGTGCCGGTCAGCAGCCGGAGATCCGGCCGGTCGTCGGCCACCGCATCCTCGAAGGCGTCGCGCCGGATCAGGGCCGAGCCCGCCGGCGGCTCCATCGCGCATTTCACCGACTGGACATGGCGCCGGCCGATGGTGACCACCTTGGCCACCGCGCCGCGGGCATGAAGCCGGCGGTCTTCGGTATCGAAATAGACCGCGCTTTGCGACCGGGTCACCGGTTTGGCAAGCCTGAGGTCACGCAGGGCGCGGTGCTGCCGGAGGCTTTTCAGCCCCGCGGGATCGAGGGCGAATTTCAGCCCGAGTTCGACGCGATGCATGGGGGCAGGTTTCCTGTGGGACCCGGAACGATTGGGGAGATGCGCCGGAACGGGCGCAGGCTGCGAGACCGGGCAGGGACCGCATGACACGCAAGCGATTATGCCTGCTGCCGGCCACGTCCGCCAGTGCACGCAATGGCGTCGAAGGGTCGCAGCCGGTGGCCGCAGAACGCCGGATAATGGAAAGGTACGACATAACGATGAGAATTTATTGACAAAATGTCGGGAAAACAATTTCGTCAGAGTGAGGTGTCCAATCGGACGCCGGCCAGCACCGCCAGGACGGGGCGGTGCGATGCATCAGACCGGGGCGGGTCGGGATGCCGGGTTTCATGGGAGCACCGATGACGCAACTGAGCCGAGATCACCAGCTCGACGGCCCCCTGCTCGACGTGCGCTCCCTGAGCGTCCGCTTCGGATCGAACCGGGTCGTGGACGACGTGTCCTTTGCGGTGGCGCCCGGTCAGACGCTCGCGATCGTGGGCGAAAGCGGATCGGGCAAATCGGTCACCTCGCTCGCGATCATGCGGTTGATCGACCACATGAACGGCACCATCGATCAGGGCGAAATCCGCTTCGGCCAGGGGCCTGATCCGGTCGACATCGCCCGCGCCTCGCAGGACGAGATGCGCCGGATCCGCGGCAAGGACGTCGCGATGATCTTCCAGGAGCCGATGACCTCGCTCAACCCGGTCTTCACCGTCGGCGACCAGATCGCCGAGGTGCTGATGCTGCACGAGGGGCTGCCGAAATCCCGGGCGCTGACCGCAGCACGGGAGCTGCTGGAGATGGTCCGCCTGCCGGATGCCGCCGCGATGCTGAAGCGCTATCCGCATCAGCTGTCGGGCGGCATGCGCCAGCGGGTGATGATCGCCATGGCGCTGGCCTGCCGGCCGAAACTGCTGATCGCCGACGAGCCGACCACGGCGCTCGACGTCACCATCCAGGCCCA
>NZ_NYWI01000065.1:0-6983 GCF_002684955.1 Tistrella sp.
CCCGTCATCCCGGCCGGCGCCCGGTTTGTCGGCGGTCTTCGCAGGGCGACAAACCTGGATCCCCGCCTTCGCGGGGATGACGGTGGTGGGGGTGTGGCGCAGGCGGGTGGGGGTGGTGTCGGACATGGGCGCCGGAATGATCGATGACCGTTCGCGACCACGGCTTTGTCGGCCCTTCGACGCTCCCGTCCTCCCGGCCGGTGGCCGCTTTGTCGGCGGTCTTCGCACGGCGACAAACCTGGATGCCCGCCTTCGCGGGGATGACGGTGGAGGGAGTGTCGCGCCGGGCAGGTGGGGATGGTGTCGGACATCACGCTGAGCCAAGACCTCGTATCCAGACAAGGAAGGTAGTTCCACCCCATGCCCATCCCGGCCGATCGCCTGTTTCCCGGACGTCCCTGGCCGCTCGGTGCGCGCTGGGATGGGCTGGGGGTCAATTTTGCCGTGTTCTCGGCCAATGCCAGCCGGGTGGATCTCTGCCTGTTCGACGGGCAGGGTCGGCGGCAGATCGCCTGTATGCCGCTGCCGGAGTGTACCGACGAGGTCTGGCACGGCTATCTGCCCGATGCCGGGCCGGGGCTGGTCTATGGCTATCGCGCCCATGGCCCCTATGAACCGCAGCGCGGCCATCGCTTCAATCCGAACAAGCTGCTGCTCGACCCCTATGCCCGGCGGATCGCCGGGCGGCTGCGCTGGTCGGATCATCTGTTCGGCTACAGCACAAGATCGGCCCGGCGCGATCTGTCGTTCGACCGGCGCGACAGCGCGCCGGCCATGCCCAAGGCGGTGGTGACGGTGGATGCCTTCGACTGGGGCGACGATCGCCGCCCGGAGGTGCCCTGGACGGAGACCCTGATCTACGAGACCCATCTGCGCGGCATCAGCATGCGGCGCGACGATATCCGCCCGCATGAGCGGGGCAGCTTCGCCGCCCTGGCCGATCCGCGCTTCGTGGACCATCTGCTACGGCTGGGCGTGACCGCCGTGGAGCTGCTGCCGGTGCATGCCTTCGTGCAGGACCGCCATCTGGTCGACAAGGGCCTGAGGAACTATTGGGGCTATAACAGCATCGGCTTTTTCGCCCCCGAACCCGGCTATCTGTCGACCGGTGAGCTGGACGAGGTGAAGGTGGCGGTGCGCCGGCTGCACGCCGCCGGGATCGAGGTGATCCTGGACGTGGTCCATAACCACACCGCCGAGGGCAGCGAGCTTGGGCCGACGCTGTCCTTCCGCGGGCTGGACAATGCCAGCTATTACCGGCTGGTGCCGGGCGACGAGCGCTATTGCATCAACGATACCGGCTGCGGCAACACGCTGAACCTGTCGCATCCGCGGGTGCTGCAGATGGTGCTGGATTCGCTGCGCCACTGGGTGGAGGTCTATCATGTCGACGGCTTCCGCTTCGATCTGGGGGTGACGCTCGGCCGCGAAGGCACCGGTTTCGACCCCGGGTCGGGGTTCTTCGACGCCATCCTACAGGACCCGGTGCTGTCACGCGTCAAGCTGATCTCGGAACCCTGGGATACCGGGCCCGGCGGCTATCAGCTGGGCAATCACCCGCCCGGGTTTTCGGAATGGAACGACCGCTATCGCGACACGGTGCGCCGCACCTGGCGCGGCGACGACGGCAGCCTGCCCGGCTTCGCCGCGGTTCTGGCCGGATTGGGCGACATCTTCGACCACCGCCATCGCGGCGCCCAGGCATCCGTCAACTTCATCACCGCCCATGACGGCTTCACCCTGCGCGACCTGGTGTCCTATGCCGAAAAGCACAACGAGGCCAATGGCGAGGACAACCGCGACGGGCATGGCGACAACCTGTCGGCGAATTGGGGCGTCGAGGGCGAGACCGACGACCCGGCGATCCTGGACACCCGCGCCCGGCTGCAACGGGCGATGATCGCCACCCTGCTGCTGTCGCAGGGCACGCCGATGCTGCTGGGCGGTGATGAATTCGGCCGCAGCCAGCAGGGCAACAACAACGCCTATGCCCAGGACAACGAGATATCCTGGGTGGATTGGGCGGCGCTGCAACGGCCCGAGGGCGCGGCACTCAGCCGCTTCACCGCCGCTGTGGCGGCCGCAAGGCGGCGCTTCGCGGTGCTGCGCGACCGCCGCTTTCTGCATGGCGACCGGCGCTATGCCTTCGATCTGGCCGATATCGCCTGGTTCGGCGTCGATGGCGGGCCGGTGCCGGCCGAAACCTGGAACGACCCGGCCACCCGGGCGCTGGCGCTGGTCCGCACCGGCCCGTCGGATACGGGGCAACTCGACGTCGTGCTGACCCTGTTCAACACCGGCGCCGGGGATCAGGATTTCATCCTGCCGCTGCGCCCGCTTTCCCGCCACGGCCTGGCCTGGACCCGCATTCTGGACACGAGCGACGGCGAGACCGACGAGGTGCCGCTGACCGGCGGCCGGGTGACGGTGCGGGCCCGCAGCCTGCAATTGCTGGCGGCATCGCTGCCGGCCGATCCGCCGCCCGGCCGGCGCTTTCATCAGCCGCTGTCGGCCGGGGCAGAACCGGTCGGGTCGGGGCGGACCCGGTTCAGGATCTGGGCGCCGGATCATGGCCGGGTGCGGCTGCTGATCGAGGGCGGCACCCCCCTCGACATGACGGCGCTGGGCGAGGGCTGGCACGAGGCGACGGTCGAGTGCGGCCCCGGCACCCGCTATCGCTATGGCATGGGCGAGGATCTGGTGGTCCCCGACCCGGTGTCGCGCTTCCAGCCCGAGGATGTCCACGGGCCATCGGAAGTGATCGACCCCGAGGCCTTTCTCTGGCGCCATGGCGAGTGGCGCGGCCGGCCCTGGCGCGAGGCGGTGATTCTGGAAGTGCATGCCGGGCTGTGGGACGGCTTCGCCGGCGTCCCCCGCCGCCTGGCCGAGATTGCGGCCCGCGGTTTCACCGCCATCGAGCTGATGCCGGTGAATGATTTCCCCGGCGCCCGCAACTGGGGCTATGACGGCGTGCTGCCCTATGCCCCCGACCATGCCTATGGCAGCCCCGAAGAGCTGAAGACCCTGATCGACACCGCCCATGGTCTGGGGCTGATGGTGTTCCTGGACGTGGTCTACAATCATTTCGGGCCGGACGGGAACTATATCCACGGCTATGCCGGCGGCTTCTTCCGCGACGACATCGACACCCCCTGGGGCGAGGCGATCGATTTCCGCCGGCCGGAGGTGCGCCGCCATTTCACCGAAAACGCGCTCTACTGGCTGAACGAATACCGCTTCGACGGGCTGCGCTTCGATGCCGTCCATGCCATCCCCGATCCCGACTGGCTGGACGAGACCGCGGCCCGGATCCGGAGCGAGACCGAGCCCGGCCGCCATGTCCATCTGGTGCTGGAACATGACGGCAATGCCGCCCGCCATCTGGCGCCGGGGCTTTATGACGCGCAGTGGAACGACGACATGCACCATGTGATGCATGTGCTGCTGACCGGCGAGACAGACGGCTATTACGCCGATTATGCCGAGGCCCCGGCCGACCGCCTGGCCCGGGCGCTGGCCGAAGGCTTCATCTATCAGGGCGACCCGTCGGCCTATCGCGGCGGCGAGAGGCGGGGCGAGCCCAGCGGCCATCTGCCGCCCACCGCCTTCGTCAACTTCCCGCAGAACCACGACCAGATCGGCAACCGCGCCTTCGGCGAGCGGCTGACCAGCCTGGCGCCGGTGGCGGGGGTGGCGGCGGCGACCGCGCTGATCCTGCTGGCACCCACCATCCCGCTGATGTTCATGGGCGAGGATTGGGGCAGCACCCGGCCCTTCCTGTTCTTCACCGATCATCACGACGAGCTGGCACCGCTGGTGCGCGAGGGCCGGCGGCGGGAATTCGCCCGGTTCGAGCGGTTCGCCGACGATCAGGCCCGCGCCCGCATCCCCGACCCCAATGCGGCGCTGACCTTCGAGACCTCACGCACCGAAGCGGACGAGGCGACGCGTGAGCCCGGCCGCGCCCGGGCCGCCCTGGTCGCGGGGCTGATCGCGCTCCGCCAGCGCGAGATCGTGCCGCGGCTGGAGGGTGCCGTGTCCGAGGGGGCGGCCGCCATCGGCCCCAAGGCGGTGCGCGCCGCCTGGCGGCTGGGCGACGGCGCCGTGCTGACCCTGTTCTGCAATCTGGACGGCAGCCCGGTGCCGCTGGACGGAAAGCCCGAGGGCCGCTGGCTGTTCGTGCCCCCGGAGGCGATCGAGGCGCTGGAGACGGGTGCGCTTGCGCCCATGACCACCGCGGCGGTGCTGAGGGAGCCCGAGGGATGAGCGGAAATACAACCAAAAGCGGTAATGGCCTGGACGAACAGTTGCAGGCGCTGGCCGCCGCCGCCGGCATCGCCACCAGCTGGACCGACGCCGCCGGCCAGGGCCACAGCGTCGCCCCCGACACGCTGCGCGCGCTGCTGGCGGTGCTGGACCTGCCGGCCGACAGCCCGGCGCAGATCCGCGAGAGCCTGGCGCGGGCGACCGCTTTGCCGCCGCCGCGGCCGGATGCGGCGGCGGGGCCGCGCTGTTTCGGCCTGGCCGACGCCCTGGCCGACGCCCTGGCCTGGCCGGCCGGGCAACCGCCGCGGGCCTGGGGGGCGACCGCGCAGCTTTACGGGCTGCGGCGATCGGGGGATCTGGGCTGCGGCGATACGACAGCCCTTGCCGGGCTGGCCCGCAGCCTGGGGGAGGCCGGGGCCTGCTGCCTGGGGGTGAGCCCGGTCCATGCCCTGTTCGGTGCCGATCCGCATCGCTGGAGCCCTTATGCCCCCTCCAGCCGGCTGTTTTTGAACGAGCTGATCATCGACCCCGACGACATCGCGGGCGGGGCGGAAACCGCCCGGGCGCTGGAAGCGCTGGGCCTTGCCGCCCGCGCCGCGGCGGCGGCGCCGCTGGTCGACTGGCCCGAGGTGGCGGCGATCAAGCGGGCGGTGATCGACCATCTGATCGGGGCGCATGGGGCAAGGCTTGCCGCCGATCCCGGCTATCGGGCCTTCCGCGCCGCCCGCGGCCGGGCGCTGGACGACCATGCGGTGTTCGAGGTGCTGGATGCCCGCTTCCGCGCCCGGGGGTTGACCGGCGGCTGGCCATCCTGGCCACACGATTTTCGCGACCCTCGGGGATCGTCCGTGTCCAACGTGGCGATAAACGACGCCGAAGCGGTGGAGGCGGCACGGCTGCGGCAATGGCTCGCCTTCCGCGGCCTGGCCGGGGCGCAGAGCGCGGCGACCGGGGCAGGCATGGGGGTGGGGCTGATCGCCGACCTCGCCATCGGGGTGGATGGCAGCGGCGCGCAATCGTGGAGCGAGCGTAGCGGTATTCTGAACGGGGCGAGCATCGGCGCGCCGCCCGATCTGTTCAACCCGCTGGGCCAGAACTGGGGGCTGGCGGCGCCGTCGCCACGGGTGATGCTGGAAACCGGCTGCGCCGGCTTTCGCCAGATGCTGGACGCGACCCTGTCCGCGGCCGGCGGCATCCGCATCGACCATGTTCTGGGGCTGATGCGGCTCTGGCTGATCCCCGACGGCGCGTCACCGGCCGAAGGCGCCTATCTGCGCTATCCGCTGGCGGAAATGCTGGATGTGGTGGCGGATGTCTCGCAGCACCGCCGGGCGGTGGTGATCGGCGAGGATCTGGGCACCGTGCCCGACGGCGTCCGCGCAGTGCTGGCCGCCCGCAGGCTGATGGGCACGCGGGTGCTGTGGTTCGAACGCGACGCAGCGCAGGATTTCCGGGCGCCCGAGGCCTGGGAAGACGGCATTACCGCCACCACCACCACCCACGACCTGCCGACCACCGCCGGCTGGTGGCGCGGGCTGGATATCGCCTGGCGCGACCGGCTGTCGCTGTTCGGACCCGGCGAGACCGCGGCGCTGGCGCAGGAGGCCCGCCGCACCGACCGCACCCGGCTCTGGACCGCCTTCACCAGGGCCGGCACCGCCACCGGCCCCGACCCCGCCCCCGACAGGCCCGGCCCGGTGATCGACGCCGCACTCGACTTCCTGGGCCGCAGCCGCGCACCCCTGGTGCTGGCCCCGCTGGAAGACCTGGTCGGGCTGGACGACCAGCCCAACCTGCCCGGCACCGTCCACGAACACCCCAACTGGCGCCGCCGCATGCCGGCCCCCCTGCCGGGACTGGTGGCGACGCCGGCGGTGGGGCGGCGGGTGGGGCGGGTGAAGGGGGGGCGGGTGAAGGGGGGGCCGGGGGTGGCGGAGGACATGACATAAGCGCCGGCCCGACCGACATGAATACTGTTGATGTCATGAACAGACGCCGATGTCCCGTACACAACACTCTCCACCGTCATCCCCGCGAAAGGCGGGGATCCACCTTTCTTGTCGCACGAAACGCTGAACGACCTGGATCCGACGGCGCGGTGCCCGCCTGGTGATCGCCGCCCAATTCTGTGGACGCCTACCTGGATCCCGGCCTTCGCCGGGATGACGGTATAAATTTCTGACGAATATTGGCGGCGGAGAGCATGACATGAGCGCCGGCCCGCCCGACATGAATACTGTTGATGTCATGAACAGATGCCGATGTCCCGTACACAACACTCTCTACCGTCATCCCCGCGAAGGCGGGGATCCAGGTTCCTGTCTGCACGAAGAACGGTGAAGGGCCTGGATCCCGGCCGTGAGGGGGGATTCCGGTGGCTGACGGCGCGGTTGCCGGCTCTGAAGGGGTGCCGGTTTCAATCCACGCACCCGCAAGGGTGCGACCACCTACGAGCGGGCAGCCCTCGAAAAGCGGGCGTTTCAATCCACGCACCCGCAAGGGTGCGACGTCTTACTTCGCACGTCACTGGCCAGACGGCGCGGTCACGTCCCGCCGAATGGTGTAACAGCGTTTGCCTGGGGATGATGTCGCAGGGCGCAGAGCGCCCGGAGGCATCATCCCCAGGCTCCCCCGAAATCGGGGTGGTCATCGTCGATCTTCGGTAGGGTTGGGTTGCAACCCCCAACCGAACCAAGGATCAAGACGATGACCGATGA